>NZ_AP024650.1:3746316-4058509 GCF_019977275.1 Arthrobacter sp. StoSoilB19
CGGCAAGGCCTGCGTCCTGAACGAGCCGTAGATGCGCCGGCTTGAAGTTGGAGACGCCCCAGGCCCTGATGGAGCCGTCATTGACAAGTTCCTGCAGTCCTTCGCAGGCTTCGACGAACCTCCCCTGGGTTGGGTTGGGCCAGTGAACCAGGAACAAGTCCAGGTAGTCGACGCGGAGCCGCTTTACAGCCTCGCCGAAGGCATCACGCACTCCGCTGCGGCTGTGCCACCGGCTGTTGAATTTGCTGGTGAGGAAAAGGTCTCCGCGCCCGATACCGCTGCGGCGGATCCCCTCCCCCACGGCTTCTTCGTTGCCGTAGTTCTCGGCCGTATCGATATGCCGGTAGCCGTTGCCGATGGCCTGCTGCACCGCCGCTGCGGCGCCCTCACCAGTCAAGGGCCATGTTCCCAGGCCGACGAGCGGAATGCGCACACCCGGCGTAAGCTCCGCCGTCGTGATCTCGCTTGTGGTGGCGCTCATGTCGCGGCCACCGCGCGGACAGAGCTGTTCGGCTGCCTGCTGCCGGCCTGCGCCAGCACAGTGTCAACGCCTGCCTTGAGCCTGCGTGCCCAGCCGAGCTCGCCAAATTCCGCCACGCGCCGGTCCGAGGGCACCTCCGCACTGACCGGAAGTCCGGGCGGCACCGCGGCAACCGCCTCCGCAAGGCCGAACCCGCCCTCGCCGGGAATCCCGCGCTCAGACCGCGACTCTACGACCAGCGCCTCACGGCTGACCGGCTGTGCTGCCGGCCCGTCGCACAACTGCAGGAGCGGCACGAGGTCCGCGTTGGCGCGCAGCTCCTTCCACTGGGCGGCCGCGCCCGGACCGCTGCAGCGGTTGAAATGGAGGGTATCCACCACGATCCCGCAGCCCGCCTGTCGTGCGATGCCCGCTGCATGGGCGATGGAGGCGACCGGCTGGTAGGAGATCGCCTCCAGGGTGGGTGTGATGCCGAAACTTCGACCGTCCTCGGTCATCCGCGCCAGTGTGTCCGTCAGGCGGGTGCTGTCCGGATCGCCGCCGGCCACCGTCAGGGAACTGGCACCGAGTGCCTGGCCGGCTTCCATCATCCGCAGCCACGCGTCGCGCTGGTCGCTTCCGTCAAGAAGCAGGAATTCGATGTCCCGTACGCCGACGCCCGTGTCCTGGATCCGGGCCAGCGTTTCGCGCAGCATCGGTGAACCGGGCTGCAGCTCGTAACGCCGTTCGGACGGCGTTACGGGCCGGACCCGGACGCCGACGAAATCAAAGCCCGCCCGGGCTGCCACGCCCACAAGTTCAGGCGGGGCCGTGTTCAGCAGGGACAGCTGTGCCAGGCCGATGGGCCTGTGCGCATTTCCGGTCATGACGATGCTCCGTTCAGGCTCAATTCGGTGTTTGCGGCGGCGCTGGACGCCAGCAGCCCGGCGATCCTCTGCGCTGCGTCATAGCCGCTCTTGACGGCGTTGGAGGCAATGGCCGGGGCCTGGTCCGCCACGGTCCCGGCCAGCGTCACCGGCACGGTGGCCTGGCGGCCCAGCTCTCCGTCCCGGATCCGCGCCGGGACGGACCCGTCAAGCGGAACCACGGAGCGCGAAACCAGGAGCGGTCCCGGCGCGTCCAGCCACTCCCCCTCGGGAGCCAGGCCCGGACCGCTGATACGGACCCGGCCGCCGTCGTACTCTTCAATCGTCGAGCCAAGCCGGATCCGTACCCGTGGGTTGGCCTCAAGCCGGGGCACGGCCAGGATCTTGGCCCTCCGCCCGGATTCCGGCGCGATGGCCGCCTGCGGGCCCACCAGGAGCACAGCCGTCCCCCTGTGGGCCAAAGTGTCAGCGACGCTCATGGCGACGGAGTCCGCTCCCCAGATGGTCACGGCATCAGGGACTTCACTGTCTGACGGACTGGCGCCGAGAACCTCCGGGTGCTTGGCGAGCCACTCGCGGACATCCAGAACGTTGGCGGAGTCTGCCCCGGTGAATCCTGCCGCGGGTCGGAGACCCCCCGTTGCCAGCACGACGGCGTCTGCTTCCATGCCGCGGACAAGGTCGTCCAGGCGGCCGGTATTCACGTGGACCCCCAGCCGGACATCGATGCCCAGCCGTGTATTCTCCTCCGCGGACCATTCGGCAAAACGGTGGAAGTCCGGCGTGGACTTCATCCGCTCGGCGAGGGCGAACTGACCGCCCGCGCGGGCGCCGTCGTCGAGGACGGTCACCTGCGCTCCCGCTTCAGCAAGTTCCCGGGCTGCCGTAAGGCCCGCAGGGCCGGCACCCACCACGACAACGCGGGATCCTTCGCGAACGGCAGGTGTGGGAACGGGAACGCGGGAACGTCCCACGGCCGGGTTAACGGTGCAGGTCACCTGGCCGAGCCCCAGGTTGTCGATGCAGACGTTGCAGGCGATGCAGGGACGGTAGCGGCCGCCCTGGAGGACGCCGCCGACGAAAGCCGGGTCGGCGTGGATGGCGCGGGCAAGGCTGACGAAATCGCAGGTTTCCTCCCGGAGTACTTCTTCGATGATGGCCGGGGAGTTCAGGCGCCCCGCCATCCCAAGGGGCAGGCCGAACTGTCGGTACGCCTTGGCGTAGTCAGCGAGGATTCCAGGCTTCCATTCGCCGGATTGCACAATCCATTCGCCGGCTTCATAGCTGCCGGCGGAGAGGTCCAGGAAGTCCAGGTGCTCCAGGTGGGCCCTGGCGATGATGGCCACCTGCTGCTCGGCGGTGATGCCGTCCGCTGGACCTTCAACAACTGACACCCTCATGCCCACAATGGTGTCCGGGACAGCCGCCCGCACTGCATCGATGACCAGGTTCATGAAACGTTCCGGGGCGGCGAATTCATCCGTGCGGTGGTTGGAAATGGGCGACATGAACTGATGGATCAGGTAGCCGTGGGCGCCGTGGATGTTGATGACGTCGAACCCTGCTTGGACCGCCCGGCGGGCGGCGTGGGCGTAGGCTTCCGCCAGGTCGTGGCACTCTTCCACAGTGAGTTCACGCGGAACCTCGCCGCCGGCCACCTCGCACGCCACCGGTGAGGGCGCCACGTTCCGGAGACCGGACACGGCGGCCTGGGCGGTGCGCCCACCATGGTTGAGTTCGACGGCGGCCAGCGCGCCTTCCGCGTGCAGGGCGTCCGTGAGTCTGCGCAAACCCGGGATCATGGCATCACTGTGCAGGCCCAGCTGGTGGGTGCGGCCCTTGCCGTCGGCGCGGACATACGTGGCCTCGGTGGTGACCATCCCCAGCCCGGCCTTGGCGCGGGTCACCAGATAGTCGATGTACTGCTCGGTGATCCGGCCGTCGGCGGTTCCGTAATTGCGTTCCATGGGAGCGGAGGCGAGGCGGTTACGGAGAGTTTTTGGGGTGCGGCCGTTGCGGCCCAGGGTGAGCGGACGGGCGGCGTGGCGTGTGTTGGATTCCATGACGTTCCTTAGCCTGCAACCCGAACACGGGGCAGGGTATCTGACGGCAGTTGGGTGAAGTGGACGGATTTGCCGGTACGGGACGATTCGTAAACCGCCAGCAGGATCCGCAGGGCCTTCGTGGCGTCCCGGCCTGTGATGGCCGGTTCGCCTCCTTCACGGACGGCCTGGACAAAATCCTTGACCTGGGAGGTGTGGTGGGGGATGAGTTGGCCATTGATCCTTTCCAGGGGAACGTTCCCCTGCATTCCTTCCGGGTAGGCAGGCTCGGTGCTGACCGTCCCGGATACTGCCCACAGGTCCACCCGCCCGTCGCTGCCTTCCGGGAATTCGGTGAGGGACGCGGAGGCACCGGTCTCCCCCGTGATCCTGACCTGCACGCCAAGGCTCGGGGACACCGCCGTCGACGCTTCAAGGGTGGCCATGGCACCGGAGGTGAAGGTAATGACGGCCGTCGCTGAGTCCTCCACTTCGATGTGCCCGCCGTGCTTGTAGGTGGTGATCTTCCCGTAGACCTCTGCCACATCTCCCATGAACCACTGCAGCAGGTCGATGTAATGGATGGCCTGGGTCATCAGGACGCCGCCGCCGTCGTTGGCCCACGTTCCGCGCCAGGCATCCCGGGAGTAGTACTCCGGTTCGCGGTACAACATCACCGAGCATTGGCCCATGATGGGCCGGCCCAGCGTGCCGTCGTCAATCGCTGCACGGATGCGCTGCGCGGCAGGCCAGAACCGGCGTTGGAAGAGGACGCCCAACTTCACACCGGCATCCCCGCAGGCCTTCACCATCCGCTCAGCCGATGCCAGCTCAATGGCGATGGGCTTTTCGCAAAGAACATGGACCCCTGCCGCAGCGGCCTGCAACACCACATCCTCATGGGTGGGGTGCGGCGTGCAGACGGAGATGATATCCAGGCCCAGGTCCAGGAGCTCCCGGACGGTGTTCACTGCCGCCGGGATCCCCCACGCCCCGGCAGTGCCACGCGCACGGTCCAGGTCGATGTCGCAGACCCCGGCGATGGTGACGTGGTCAAGGGCGCGAAAGGCCTCCAGGTGGTTGCGGGAGATTGCGCCGCATCCTGCGATTCCAATCCGGAGAGGGCGGGCGGTGGGAGGTGGTGCGGTGTTCATCGACTGGTGCCGTCTTTCTGGTGCGGTGGGAAAGTGTGTGGGTCCGGGCGGCCGGCTGGTTCCGGCCTAGTAGGTGGCGCGGCCGCCGGACAGGTCGAAAACGAAGCCAGTGGTGTAGGAGGCCGCCGGCGAAATGATGAATTGGATGAGCGAGGCCGCCTCGGCGGGCGTGCCGAACCTGCCCATCGGGATTTTGGCGGCCTGGGCTGCCTGTTGTTCTTGCGGAACTTCGGCGAAGAGCGGGGTTACAACGTTGCCCGGGGCGAGGGCGTTGACGGTGACCCCTGACAGCGCAAACTCCTTGGCGAGGGACTTGACCAGGCCCAGGATCCCGGCTTTGCTGGCGGAGTAGGCGGCCATGTTGGCCACGCCTTCCTTCCCGGCTGTCGAGGAAATGTGGAGTAGCCGGCCGTAGCCTGCTTCTGCCATTCGCGGCAGGACGGCCCGGGAGACGATGAACGCCCCGGTCAGGTTGATCCTGATGATGCGTTCGAAGTCTTCCACGGACATGTCCGCCGCAGGGGACACGGGACCCAGGATGCCGGCGCAGTTCACCACCGCGTCGAGCCCTCCCATGTCCTCCGTTGCGGCGGACACGGCCGCAGCAACGGACTTTGGGTTGGTGACGTCCATGGCCAGTGACGAGGTCCCGGCTTCTCCGGGCCAGGTGGCCGAGGGCAGGTCGGCGCCGACCACCGCCGCCCCGGACGCCCGAAGGCATGACGCCGTCGCACGCCCGATGCCGCTGGCTGCCCCGACCACCAGGCAGCGGGACCCGGTGATGGTGGCCGGTGCCTGGCGTGTCATCGGCTAACCGCCCGTCGGAAGTTGGCAAGCATGCGGTCAGCGTCTGCGGGAATCCCGGTGAAGAGTTCGAAGGCGGCGGCTGCCTGGCCAACCACCATGCGGCCGCCGTCAAGTACAGCGCAGCCCTTGCCACGCGCTGCCCTGATCAATTGGGTTTCGAGCGGCCGGTAGACCACGTCCGCCACCCACAGGCCGGGGTGGATGAGGTCCGGATCCACCGGTGTACCGGGGTGGCCTGTCATGCCGATGGGCGTGGAGTTCACCAGCCCGTCGGCCTCCCGGAGGCTTCCGGCGATGGCATCCGTCCCGCTCACTGACAGCTGGCTGCCCGGGAAGTGCCGGGCGAGCCTGGCGGCGAGATCTTCGGCCCTTGCCGGTTCAATATCAGCAATGACCAGGTTCCTGGTTCCGGCGCTGAGCAGCCCGAAGGCCACTGCCGCACCGGCTCCCCCGGCACCGATCTGAACCACCGAGCCGGTCGTTGCGGTCGGAAGGCCAGCCCGGAGACCGCCGATGAAGCCCACGTGGTCCGTGTTGTGGCCCACCGCCCTTCCGTTGTGGAAAGTGACGGTGTTGACGGCACCGAGGATCCGGGCTTCGGGTGAGAGTTCGTCGAGGCCGTCCTGCACCAGTTGTTTGCTCGGATGGGTGATGTTCAGGCCGTCGAATCCGAGGTCTGCTGCGCGCCGCACCAGTGCCGCGGACCGCTCTGCGGGTTCTCCGATGACGTCCAGATCGATGACTCGGTACGTGTAGGAAAGGCCCAGGCTATCGGCTTCCGCTTCATGCAGGGCCGGGGTCAGTGAGCCGCCGATCCCCGATCCGAGCAGTCCGACGACAAACCGGTGGCCGGTATCGGCTTCACGTGGTTGGAATGACCACAGGCCAGGCAGCGCGAGCTGGCTCATGCCTGCACCTTGGCGGTGGCTGCCGCAGGAATGGCGGACGACGCCGGGTGGCGTGCCAGGTCAGACTTCTTGAGTCCCAGCTGGGCAGTTGGAGTCTTGAAGGTCTCGGGTGCCATCAGCGCAGCGACCGCGGAGATGGCACAGGCCACCGCGGCGAAGGTTGCGACCGGCACCCAGTTGGCTTTGTCCCCACCGATCAGCAGCTCGGAAATGACCGGGGCGAATCCGGCCAGGAGCAGTCCGAACATGAGGCTGATGGCCATGCCCGAGTACCGGACCCTGACCGGGAACTGCTCCGGGAAGTAGGCGGGGTAGATGGAGTTGGTGGACGTGTAGGCGACACCGATCAGCAGGATGCCGGTGAGGAAGATCAGCGGGACGTTCGCGGCGGAGAGGGCCATGAAGAACACGTAGATCATGCCGATCTGCAGCAGCAGCCCGGAGACGAAGACGGGTTTGCGGCCGATCCGGTCCGACAGCATGCCTGCCAGCGGACCCATGGCGACGGCGGCAAGGTTCGCGACGGCGATCACCGTCAGCATGAGTCCCTTTTCCACGCCGACCACCGAGGTGGCGTAGGAGAGGGCGAAGACGTTGATGATGGTGTTGATGATGGTGAACAGCGACATTGCCGTGACGCGGATGACGGTTGCCCAGTGATGCCGGAACAGCGTAACAAGCGGTACCTTGACCACTGCGTCGTGCTCTTTGACTTCCTCGAAGACGGCAGGCTCTTCGAGGAGGCGGCGGAGGATAAAGGCGATGACTGTGACTACTGCGCTGGCGAGGAAGGGGATGCGCCAGCCCCAGGAGAACAGCTGGTCTTCGGGCATGGATGCCACCGGAATAAAGACGAGGGTGGAAAGCACGATGCCGAACATGATGCCGCTCATCGTCCAGCTGGTGTAGAAGGCGCGCTTCCCGTCAGGGGCGTGCTCAAGGGTCAGTGAGCTTGATCCGGGTGATTCGCCGCCCGCCGAAAGTCCCTGCACAAGGCGAAGAACCACGATGAGGATGGGCGCTGCCATCCCGATTTGGCTATAGGTAGGCAGGCAGCCGATGAGGAAGGTCGAGGTACCCATTAGCAGCAGGGTCAGGAGCAGGACCCGCTTGCGGCCGAACTTGTCGCCGAGGTGCCCGCAGACCACTGCTCCGAGCGGGCGGGCGATGTAGGCGACGCCCACCGTTGCAAAGGACAGCAGCATGGCGGAGGGGCCGGGCGCGAAGAACAGCTTGCCGAAGATCAGCGCTGCCGCGGAGCCGAAGATGAAAAAGTCGTAGTACTCAAGTGCGCTGCCCACGAAGCCGGATACGGCCGCGATTTTCGCGTTGTTTTTGGGGCGTGCTGGAGCCGATGTCGACACTGACATGGAGTTCCCTTTCTTGTGGTTCGCCGCTTGATGCGGCTGCTCCATCCAGTGTGGCTGTCATCACTTAGCTAGTCCACGACTAAAATGATCTATCACTATGCTGCTATTCCACTAAGTGGAGTTAGGTGCCGTCAGCGGGGAATCTCCGGAAAGATCTCTTCGACAACTCCGAGCACAGCGGCCAGGACGGCTGAATCGTTCTCCGCCGACCACGCGATGGCATGGTTCATGAAATGCGGCGGGTCATCCAGGGCCACGTATGTGGCTCCGGAGGGAATGATGCCCGCTATCCCGCTGCTCATCAGGGTGACCCCCACACCGGCGGCGACGAAGGTCAACACCATGTAGGGGTCTGACAACTCCTGGACGATGCGGGGACGGAATCCCGCCGCCTGGCAGGCCGCGAGCATCACGTCGGTCATTGACGATGAGCCATCCAGCGGCGGGGAAATGAAGTCGTCGGTTGCCAGTGACTTCAATGGGATGGACTGTTCCTGGGCCAGCGGATGGTCCAAAGGAAGTACCGCGCCGACTTCCTCACTGGCAACCAGCCTGGTCATCACCGACGCTGGCGGGGATTCGGGAAGGCCAACGAAAGCAAGGTCGAGAGCGCCCTTCGCGACGCTGGCCAGTCCATCAGCCGTTCGGACCCGGCTGGTGAGGTCCATCTTGATGTCGGGATAGCGACGCCGGACGGCGCGGGTGAGCGGCGGAAGAGTGAGATGGTTTACGGCACCTGAGAATCCAATCCTGATGTTGCCACGGACGCCCGCCTCCTCGGTCTGGGCCGCCTCCCGGGCAAGGCGCATTTCATGGAGCACACGGTACGCCCGCGGCAGCAGGGCATACCCTGCCGGTGTGAGGGCTACGCTTCTGGTGTTGCGTTCAAAGAGACGCGTCCCCAGGTCCGCCTCCAGCTTCCGGATGGTCTGGCTCAGCGGCGACTGCGAAGTGTGCAGGCGCTGTGCGGCACGGCCGAAATGCAGTTCTTCGGCGACCGCAACAAATGCTTCCAGCCAGCGGATCTCTGTCATATCTTCAGAATTTACTCTTTCGTGCCTATTGCCGTGGGCGCGCAGCTTTCGCAGACACCGGCGCTCCCCCATGCGCAGGAACCTGGCCGGGCCCCAAGGACCGGGTTTAGGCTGGGCGGATGTTGACCATCGGAACCATCGTCCTCGGCGTCAACGACGTTGCCGCCGCCGCCAACTTCTGGAACGCCGCCATCGGCTACGTCCCGCGGGAACCTGGCGACGACACGTGGGTGACCCTCGTGCCGGCGTCGGGCCCTGGCGCGGAACTGTCCCTCCAGCTCAGCGAAACGCCCGTCCAGGACCACCCGCGGATCCACCTGGACCTCTACGCGGATGACCAGGCTGCGGAGGTTGACCGGTTGGTCTCGCTGGGCGCCCAGCGGGTGGACTGGGACCTGTACCCGGATGACCCGGACTTCGTGGTCCTGGAGGATCCGGACGGGAACCGGTTCTGCGTCATCGACAAAAGCCCGCGATAGCGCCGTCACCGGAAACAAGCCCGCCGCCGGCACCACTACTTCCCGCGCGACACTGTCAACGCCGGCTACCTGCGGGAGAGCGGCAAAAACACCTTCTGGCGCGGCGTCACCATCGGAGGACTGGCAGTCAGGCAGGAAGGACGACGGCGGGTGGGCACCCGCCGTCGTCCTTCCTGCTTTGATCCCGGCCGTCAGCAGCGGGCGGCCGGGCTAGGAGTTCCGGCCGCCCGCGCGCCTGTCAGCGCTGGTTCTTGCGCGGCTTCACGATGTTGAGTATGCCGCTTTCATGTTTCGCTTTTTTGTCGGCCCGTTTTTCAAGAATCGACTTGCCGACCTTTTTGGCAGCGGAGCCCCTGGGAGATTTTCCGGACATCGGAATCACGCCTTTCCTTGCTTGCGATACCCGCCACCCTACGCCGTTTTATTTATTTATCCAGCCCTCCCAAAATCGCCCCACGCAGCCGCCTCCACCTGCCCTGCGGCGGGGTCTGGTCATTTTCGGAGCGGAGTACAAAAACATTAAATTGATGATTCTGCTGATTTGGGCATGGCGCCGAAATTTCCGAAATTGCCGCAGGAAAACCACCCACTCAACGCCAGAATTCAGTGAGCTGCGGGGCCAGCTTTTCACCGTGGCTGAACCCAGCCCGGGCCGCGGCCGGACGAAGTGACAGATCCATGGCGTTGGCGCCAAACATGTGCTCGGAACCGCTGTCCGGGAAGACCGTTTCCACCCTGCTCCCACCTGCAGTCAGCTCCGCCATCTGCGCGGTGAGCTGCATGCCCCATTCGAGCGGCATCCGGGTCCTGCCGCCAAAGGGCGAAAGCACCAGGACGCGCCCGTGCCCCGCGGCAAGGTCGGCGTTCTCGTTGCGCCGGTAGCCGCCGTCGATATAGCGCCTGTCCCCGATCCCGTAGGCGAACCCGCTGGCACAGCTGGCGGCGACGGCGTCCACCAGGTCCACGCCGCTGTTGCGGTCGAAGACGGCCGGTTCGCCGGTGCGGGCATCGACCGCCGTAATGAGCAGCCTGTGCTGCGGCCACTCCCGGATTGGCAGCCGGCTGGCGACGGTTTCGCGCCACCGCCCGGTGGCGTCATGCGCGGAAGCGAGGTCCAGCGCCAGCGCGCCCATCCTGCGGCGCATGTCGGCTGGATCTGCAGCTGAGGCGATGATCCGGTCAGTCCGCTCGAGGTGGTCGGACACCGGCCTGGCGGGACTCACCCCAGCAGCTGCTCCGGCCGGAGCCGTTCGTTGCTGCGGCGCAGCGTCAAGGACGGCCGCATAGAGTTCGGCGGGAGGGGCGCCGGCGATCTGGGCTGCAGCTGTTGACCCGGCGGAGGTGCCGATGACCAGCTCGGCGCCGGTCGCGTCCAAACCGGCATCCGCCAGCCCGGCGAGGACGCCGATCAGCCATGCATTTCCTGTTGAGCCGCCGCCGCCAAGGACCAGTGCGCGCCCGGAAGACACCGCGGAGGTGCCGTGCGGAGTTAAAGAAGGTGTTGAGTTCATGGGAGTCGCCCTTCGCGAATTGCCTGATTCGGCGCTCCCGGTGGCGACTAGTTCAGCCGCTCGATCGTGGACTGCGGGGAGCGCCCATTGCGGATACAGCATTCATGGGTCTCACCTCCTGCGGCCTGGTCACAATCATGGGAATCTTGGCACACCTGCGGGGCCGGGCGCAACGGGTAAATTTGTAGCGATGATTTTGATTGAGCGGGACAGCCCCGCGCGTGATGACGTCCGTCTGCTCCTGAGCGAGCACCTGGCGGACATGTTCGCCACCTCGCCCGCTGAAAGCGTCCACGCGCTGAACCATTCCGCGCTGTCCGCGCCGTACATCTCGTTCTGGACCGCACGCGAGGACGGCGCGCTGCTGGGGTGCGGCGCCCTCAAACTTTTGCCCTCCCCCGCCGGCGCCGCAAGGCACGGCGAGATCAAGTCGATGCGCACCACGGCAACGGCGCGGGGACGGGGTGTGGCCACCCTCATGATTCGGCATATCCTTGAGGACGCCCGTGCCCGGAACCTTGGGCACGTCTTCCTGGAGACCGGAACAGAGGATTACTTCGCGCCCGCACGGCGTCTCTACGCCCGGCACGGTTTCACCGAGTGCCCGCCCTTCGCCGACTACGTCCTGGACCCCAACAGCGTGTTCATGGAGCTGAGGCTCCAGGCGTAGACGCCCCCTTACCGCGGAAAGTGTTTGGGGGCGCCGCTGGATTCGCGGGGAATGAGCGTTGGAAGGGATTTCCGTATGCGCGGTTCCTTTCCGGGATTCATAATGAGGTCGATCGCGGTGGCGGCGATCTGGTCCAGGGGTACCCGCACGGACGTCAGGGGCGTGGAGAGCCTGGCAGCCAGGGGGATGTCGTTATAGCCCACGAGGGCCAGGTCTTTCCCTATCTCGATCCGGTGATGGTGCGCAGCGGCAATGACCCCCATGGCAATGTTGTCATTGGCTGCGAATATGGCTGTGGGTCGGTTTCCCGCAGTGTGTCCAAGCAGGGTTTCACCTGCCGAATATCCGTTCTCGATGCCGTATCCGGCCGCGATCAGCCATTCTTCGCGCGGCTGTATCCCTGCTTCGCTCAGTGCTTTCCGGGCTCCTGCCAGGCGTGCGGTTCCGGTTGATGTGAAGGCGGGACCGGTAACAACAGCAATGTCACGGTGACCGAGGTCGATGAGGTGGCGTACGGCGAGGTAGCCACCAATCTCGTCGTCTCCGAGCGCGGAGGGGCTGATACCGTCGGTGCGCAGCACCAGCGCATGGGCTACCCGGCGCTCACGCAGCCGCCGGGGGAGTTCGTCATCGAGGCGTGCCGTGGCGAGAATCAACCCGTCGACGTTTCTGTCCAGGAGTGTTTCGGCTGCGCGTCGTTCATCCTCAGGGTCATCCCCACTGGTAGCGACCATGGCGAAGTAGCCGCGGGAAGAGGCGGCCTTTTCGAGTTCTTCGAACATCAGGGCCATGACGGTGTCGCTCAGGCGGGGGACCAAGACACCCAACGTCCGGGTCTCGCCGCGGCGAAGACTTGAGGCGAAGGAGTTCCGCCGATAGCCGAGCTCCTCAGCGATTTTCCGGACGTGTATTGCGGCCGCTGAACGGGACGGGGTGCGTTCATCCAGGGCCCGGCTGGCCGTGGAGATGCTGACGCCACTGGCAGCTGCGACGTCCTTCAGGGTAACGATCTCAGCCGGTAAGGCCCGTTCCATCGCGGTTCTCCTCTTCAGCAAGGGTGTAACAGACACTCTATTCCTCCAACTTGCAAACGTTCCCTTGACAGTGAGCTGCGACACGTGCAAACTTGAAAACGTTCCTGCAAACGTTCCCATACTAGCGGAACTGCCAACTATCAAAGAAGAGAAGAAGGTAGCTGTAATGACACTCGATCTCCGCGGACTCAGCCCCGCACCTGTCACCCCGTTCACCGAAGATGGCGCTGTCGACTTCGCTGCGATCCAGCGTCTGGGTTCGTGGCTCGGATCGATTGAGGGCGTGAAGAGTCTCGTCGTCTTGGGCCACGCCGGCGAAGGCACGTTCCTTACCGAAGAGGAGCAGCTGGACGTCATCCGCGCGTTCGTGGCGTCCACCGACGGCCGCATTCCGGTCGTGGCGGGCATCACGAAGGAGGGCAACAAGACCGCGGCCCTCGAGGCCAGGAAGGCCGTCGAGGCCGGCGCGTCAGCTGGTCTCGTCTACCCCTCGCACGGGTGGCTGCGCTTCGGATACCAGAAGGGTGCCCCGCAGTCGCGCTACCAGGAGATCTACGAAGAGTCCGGCCTGCCGCTGATCCTCTTCCAGTACCCCGATAACACCAAGGCGACCTACGACCTCGACACCCAGCTGGAGATCGCCGGCCAGGAGGGCGTCTTTGCCACGAAGAACGGTGTCCGCAACATGCGCCGGTGGTACACCGAGATTCCCGCACTGCGCGCCGCGTACCCCGAGCTGCAGGTGCTGTCCTGCCATGACGAGTACCTGCTCCCGACAATGTTCGATGTCGACGGTCTGCTCGTCGGCTACGGCAACATCGCCCCCGAACTGCTCGTCGAACTGATCGAGGCCGGCAAGGCGCAGGACTACAAGCGTGCCCACGCCATTCATGAGCGGCTGCTGCCAGTGACCAAGAACGTTTACCACCGCGGCTCCCACATGGAGGGCACCGTCGCCTTGAAGTGGGGCCTGGTGAACCGTGGCATCCTCGAGCACGCCACAGTGCGCACCCCGCTCCTTCCCCTGCCGGAAGGCGCCGAGACCGAAATTGCGGAAGCCTTCGCCGCCGCAAACATCGGCAAGGTCACCGCCACTGTCTGATCCACGGATCCTGAGGATGGCGGGGACAACTCCCGCCATCCTCCCCTAGGCTTTTGCCATCTCCACTCTTGGTCAATGAGGACCCCAGCACCGCGCTGGAGAAGGAGGACTCGCAATGCGCGAGCCGAACAACACCACCACCATGGCTGGCGGCCCCAACGCCGCCCGGATAAATGCAGAGCTCGTAGCCCGTCTCGAAAGGCTTCCGCTCACCCGGCGTCTGACCCTGATCCGCGTGATCATCGGGTCCGCCACGTTCTTCGACGCCTACACCGTCCTGGCCATCGCCTTCGCCATGCCGCAGCTGTCCACGGAATGGCACCTGACGGCCGGGGAGATCGGGATGATCCTGTCAGCCGGATACGTCGGCCAGATCTTCGGCTCACTCTTCTTTGGCCAGCTGGCCGAAAGGATCGGCAGGCTTCCCGTCCTGCTCATCACCATCCTGCTCTTCGTCTCCATGGACGTCGCCTGCCTGTTCGCGTGGGGCGCCGCGTCGATGATCGTCTTCCGCTTCATCCAGGGCATTGGAACCGGTGGTGAGGTCCCGGTGGCCAGCGCCTACATCAACGAATTCGTTGGAGCGAAAAAGCGCGGCAGGTTCTTCCTCCTCTACGAGGTCATCTTCCCCGTGGGCCTCATGTTCGCCGGCATCGCCGGGTACTTCCTTGTCCCGGTGGTGGGCTGGAAGGCGATGTTTATCGTCGGCATCGTCCCCGCCCTGCTCACCATTCCCATGCGCTGGCTGATGCCCGAATCCCCCCGCTGGCTCGCCTCCCGGGGACACGTCAACAAGGCAGACATGGTTGTCACCATGCTGGAAAATGAAGCCCGAAAAGCAGGCCACGCCCTTTCCGAGCCCGTTGTGCGCCCCGTGGACCCGAAAGCGACCGCCCGGACCGACTGGCGCGAACTCTTCTCAGGCATCTACCGCAAACGCACGCTCATGATCTGGATGCTTTGGATCTGCGTCTACATGGTCAACAACGGCCTTATCACCTGGCTCCCAACGCTCTATAAGCAGACCTTCAACCTCCCGCTTCAGGCCAGCCTTGCCTACGGCTGGGTGACATCGGCAGTAGGCGTCGTGGCGTCCATCCTGTGCGCGCTCCTCATCGACCGCGTGGGCCGCAAGCGCTGGTACTCATGGGCATTCCTCGCCGCTACGGTCCCGCTGGTAGTGCTCACCGCCCTCGGCGCCGTCTCCGCCACGCAGGTTGTGGTGTTCGCCAGCATCGCCTACGCCATCCTCCAGACCATCTCGTTTTCCCTCTACCTCTACTCGGCCGAGCTCTACCCGACGCGTCTCCGCGCCATCGGCACCGGATTCGGAAGTGCCTGGCTTCGGGCAGGCTCCGCGATCGGGCCCATCCTGGTCGGCTGGATCGTGGACAATTACGGGGTCAGCTACGTCTTCACGGTCTTCGCCGCAGTCGCGCTCATCGGTGGACTGGTCACCATCTTCTTTGCCATCGAAACCAAGGGCCGGGTCCTCGAGGAACTCTCGCCCTGACCCGCACCACAACCACAAAAACAAGGAAACGTACGACGCCGGGCGGGCACCCGCCGTCGTACGTTTCTGTTTGCCAGGTCTACAACTGGCCGGTGGGGCCGCTGTCCTTGACTTCGCCACGCCAGCCTCCGGTTTCGGTGCCGCGCGATTCAACGAAGTCCTTGAACTTGCGCATGTCCGCCTTGACCTGCATCTTGTCGATCTTCAGCGCCGCGCCTGCCTTTTCGGTGACGGTTTCCGGGGCCCATTCGAAATGGACTTTGACCTTGGTGTGAGTAGCGTCCAGCGGCGTGAACCTGACGATACCGGCATGCGACTTGCCGTCGACGCTGCGCCAGGCGATCCGGTCATCGGGCTCCTGGTCGACAATTTCAGTGTCGAACTCCCGCCTGACGCCACCCACCTTGGTAACCCAGTGGTTGGTGGTGTCCGTCAGCTGGGTTATCGATTCCACTCCGGACATGAACCGCGGAAAGGATTCGAACTGGGTCCACTGGTTGTAAGCGGTACCCACCGGGACGGCGACTTCAACGGTCTCTTCAACCTCTTCGAAGTGTTCCATCTGCTTCCTCCTTATGACGGACGGCCGCAGCGACAGACCGGCAGCACTGGCCTTCCTGCCAGTCAGGCAGCCGCCACCCCAGCACGATAAGTCCGGCAGCTATCTGTGTCCAGAGCCTTGGAATTCCCAAGCGGACGACGGCGGGTGGGCGCCCGACGTCGTCCGCTTCCGGTTGGTGCCTACCCGCTGAAGGCGACCTTTTCCCAACTCAGGACGTCCTCACCCGTGGCGCTGTTGCCGGCCACAGTGAAGCGCACATAGTCCACGGCGTTGTTGGCGCCGTCCACGGTGATGCGCCGCAGGTTGTCCGCTGGGGCCGAGCCGTAGATGCCCAGCCACGGCGATCCCGCGGCGAGGGGCTGGTTCTCCGCGAAGACGTGGCTGTCACCGTTGATGAGGTAGACCGGTGCGTCGAAGTGGTTGGTTTCCTCGACGATCGCCTGCACGATCCCGCGGAAGCCGGAGACGGTTTCGGGATTGGCGGTGGCGTCGGCCAGGAGGAAAGGGTCGAACATGTCGGCCTGCTGCATGAGCACCACCGCGCGCTCATTGCTGCGCCTGGCGTCGGCGAAGGTCTGGTGGATCTGGGTGATGACGGCGTCCGTCCGGTGCTCCACCTCCGCCAGCTGCTCCGGGGTGGGTTCTGTCTTGCCCAGGCCCGTCCACGGCAGGAGGGAGTTGTTGCTGCCCTGGACGTTCAGGACGGAGAAGGCCACCCGGTTCTTGGTGAAGCGGACGTCCTCGGGCAGGCCCAGGTTCGCCTGGGACTTCACCGGCATGGTGGCGCCGAGTGTCTTGCCGGGCTGGTTGAAGAAGACCTCCCGCAGTTTGTCCAGACGTTCCAGCGGGTTGTAGGCGCCGTTGTTGGCGCGGTGGCAGTCCACCCATTCGTTGTCGCCAGGCGTGTAGACCAGCGGGTGGGTGAAGGTGTCGAACTGGGAGCGGATGTAGGAGAAGTACCCGTCGGAGCAGACGGAGGAGCCGTTCTTGATGTCGCCCACGTGTGCTACAAACTTCAGGTCCTTGTCGGCGTTGAGGTCCTGGATGCGGGACGGGAACTTGGCGATCTCGGTTGCGCCGTAGGGGATGTCGCCGATCGCGGCGAAGGTGAAGGCCTGGTTGTTGTCGCTGCTGCTGTCCGCAGCCTGTATTCCGGCGAATGCGGGCTGGGACGCAAGGAGGCCAAGCGCCAGGGTGAGTGCCGCCGTCGTAATTTTCAAAGTCTTTGTGGGCATGTGATTGCTCCTGTTTCTGCTAAATGCCTAGGCGCCGCGGGCGGTGAGGAACTGCTGGAGGCCGGCGAGGTCGTCGGTGTTGATGTGGTCCACGCCGGCGTCGGCCAGTTCGGTCCAGACGGCGTCGCGGGCGGCGCCGGGCTGGTCCGGGGTGGCCCAGAAGCGGACGCGGTAGCCGTTGGCGTGGGTGGCAACGAAGGCGCGCAGCTTGGTCCGCTCGGATTCGGGCATGGGGCCCACGCCCTGCCAGGTGAAGAGCTTGGTCCAGTTGTCGCTGACCAGGGGCATCAGGGCGGCGGGGAGGCCTGAGGCGAGGTCCGTAGAGCGGCCGTCGTAGAAGCTGAAGCGCTGGGTCTGTGCCTGCATGGTGGCCAGTGGGCGGTTGCCGCTGATGACGGCGGTCACCGGGCCGGTCTTGACGTTGCCGTTGGTGTAGCGGCTCATGATGCCGCGGTGCTCGGACAGTTCCTGTTCGACGGCGGCGTAGGTGGCCTCGCCTTCGCTCTTGATGTCGATCAGGAGTTGGAGGCTGCCGTCCCACTGGGGGTAGACGCTGTGGCCGGGCTGGCTGCGGACCAGGTCCTGGAGCGGGTCGAGGTAGAGGCTCTCGAGCGTGACGCCCTGCTTGGCGTCGGCGAGGTCGTGGGCCACCCGCAGTTCGCCGTCCACAAGCCACACGTCCGCCTCGACGCTGGTGAAGCCGTGCTCCAAGGCGTCGAACAGGGGCCGGTCATGCTCGTAATCATTGTGGGCGTGTGTCCCGGCAAGCGGCTGGCCGACGACGACGGGAGCCGGCCTGGGTGCCTCAGCCGGGGCTTGAGTCTGCGCCTGGGCGGGGGCTACGGCTGTCCCGGCAAGGGAAGCGAGGATGGCGACGGTGGCGAGGGTGCTTTTCACGAACACGGAGTACTCCTGGTGCGTCGGGGATGTCTGCCCGGCCGGGGTGTGACGGGCGGAAGGGTGCCCGAACAGCTTGCTGTGCCTGCTGGAACGGTTTGGAGCGCTTTGGTTGATGGTGGGTAAACGGAAGGGAACAACAGGCCGGTCCCTACAGGACCGGCAGCCTGCTTCCAAGACCGGCACGGATGTCTACTTCACTTCCAAGACCGGCACGGATGATTGCTCCACGTGGCGCCGTGGTTGGACGCGGTCCTGGCTGTGCCGGGGCGCACACCAACGGAGCACGCCGACGGAGAGCATGAATACCCCGGCTATGACGCAGCCAGATAATCCACGCATACTGCTTCCAAGAGGCTGCCTTCTCCGGGCAGGAAGCCCGGCGGCCACAGTGACGGTTCCCGGTCCGGTTGTTCGGCGTTGTATTGGCGCCCGGTGGGCGAGATCCAGCCGGGTGGTTCGTTCCTGGCGGCTGGTCCGGGGCTCCAGCCCGTTCGGTGCTTGAGCCTGTGGTGCTTGGGGCACAGCTGACCCAAGTTGCTGATTCCGGTAGTTCCGCCATGTTCCCAGGCTGTGAGGTGGTCTGATTCATTATCCAGGCTGGCGTTGCTGCAGCCGGGAAAAGTGCATTTTCCATCGCGCATCCGCAACCACCGCTTCAGTGATTCCGGGAGGCGGTAGCTGGTCCGGCTGATTTCCAGCGGTGCCCCGTCCCGGGGATCCACGAGGACCCGGTAGAACGAGCCGGCACCTTCCGTGACGAGCCTTCGGGCCATCGACGCCGGGATGGGTCCGTAACCGTCAAGCTCTGCGGGCTCGTCCGCGGTTCCGAGGAGTGAAAACACCGGCACGGTGACCAGCACGTCGGCTTTAAGGGAGGGCGCCGCGCCAACTGCCTGGGCTGGATTGCCCAACAGCAACCCCGCAGCCACATCCGCCCTGAGCTGGGCAAGCGTCCGCGGTTCATCCGGGCCCTGCAGGCCGCGGGCCATGGCGGACATCCTGTTCCAGACCGCGCATGCCGTGTCCGCCCGCATGTACAGCGAGACCCATGCCATTCCGTCCCGGTCCAGGGAGTACTCCATCCGCCGGTCCCCTGCGCACTTCGCGTGCCTCGAATCCAGGGACTCCGGGTGATGCCGTTCCCGCCAGGAACGGACTTTCCGACGAAACCGGGCCGGCACCAATTCACCAGCAGCGGCTCCCCTGGCCGCGTTCGGTGCCTCCGGGTCAAGGAAGTGAGCTTCCAATGAAGCGGTCGCAGCGGGGTTGAGGCCAGAGGTTTCGTCCACAAGGATCCGTGCGTGCTGCCAGGAAATGCTTCCGTCCTGGAGCGCATCCAGCGTCGACGGCAAAGAGCTGGTCAGCGCCTGGGCTTCCCCCAAAAGTGCAGACGCGGCACGTTCACCGATGGTGAGGACGCAGGAAACCTCTGCCACCAGGCTCATTTCCCGCGCCGACGATTCATAGGCACTTTGCGCCGGCCCTTCCAACGCCTCTGATGCCTCTGCGTAACCGGCCAGCAATTGGACCTTCGCCGCGGCTGTGGCAGCTTCGATCCGGGCCACCACCGCCAGGCCGTCCAGGCAGGACTCGGAAAGTTCCCGCAGAGGATCATGGCCAGCCAGGCCGTCACCACGAGCCGACGCTTCCGAGGAACGGGCAAGGACTCCGGCCATCTCGTTCACCAGTCCGGCCAGGGAGGTGACGGCAGCCGGCAACCCGGCCCTGCGTCCCGCGTCCACAACCGCTCCGGTTTCCATACCCAAATGCTGTCACTGGGGTCTGACAATTCGAGTTCCGATTCAACCTGTCCACCGTGCTGAGGCAAGCGATTGTGTTCATCAGGACATCGGCGCCCACATCTCCAGCCATGGTTCTTCGGGGCCCATGCGCTGAACGGGGCGGCCAGGACTGTGCATCCGCGCCACCTGGCCTTGCCATCATCGGGAGGCAGACATGGGAGGTATCCGTCAGTTGCCCGGGAGCAAACACTTGGGAAACTGCAGGCGAACTCCCGGACGGAAAGCCCAATCCGCTACTGGCGAGTAGGAATACTCGAATTATGAACACTTACACTCGTCGTCAAATGCTAAGGTCCGCAGCGGTGGTTGCGGCAGCGGGTGGCAGTGGCTCGCTTTGGGCCGGGACCGCCGCGGCCAGCGCGGCCGCAGCTGGTACGGGAATTTTCGCCTACGGTGTTGCCTCGGGCGACCCGTTTCCTGACAGCGTGCTGCTCTGGACACGGGTCACGCCGTCACCTGAGGCCCTGCCCGGGAGCGGGCTGGGCCCGGAGGTCACGGTGGGGTGGGAAGTCGCGGCTGATGCAGACTTTAGAAAAATAGTTGCCCGCGGCATCGCCAACGCCAGCCCGGCCAGGGACCACACGGTCAAGGTTGTTGCGCCCCGGCTCTCCCCAGGCACCAGTTACTGGTTCAGGTTTACCTTGGGGCAATCAGTTTCCCCCGTGGGCAGGACCCGAACAGCACCCGCCGCCGGTACCCCCGTGGACCGGCTGAAGTTTGGCGTGGTGTCATGCGCCAACCTGCAGGCCGGCTATTTTTCCTCTTACCGCCACCTCGCCGCCCGCGGAGACCTCGACGCCGTGCTTCACCTCGGCGATTACCTCTACGAATACGGGCCTGGCGAATACCAGGCACGTGACGTGGTGGTCCGTCCCCACGAGCCTGCCCACGAAATGACGCAGTTGGCCCACTACCGCCGCCGGCACGCACAATATAAGACCGACCCGGACCTGCAGTCGCTGCACGCCGCCGCGCCGTTCATCGTGACCTGGGACGACCACGAATCGGCCAACGACGCCTGGAAGGGCGGCGCGGAAAACCACACTGAGGGAGCCGAGGGAGCGTGGGATGAGCGTTTTGCCGCGGCACATCAGGCCTACGCCGAATGGATGCCAGTGCGGTACGAACCTGGCGGCCAACTTTACCGGCGGTTGGACTTCGGTTCCCTGGCCAGCTTGTCCATGCTGGATTTGCGCTCCTACCGCGATCATCAGGCCGCCAACGCAGCCGACCCCACAGTCGACAGCCCTGACCGCAGCATCACTGGCGCCGCACAGATGGACTGGCTCCTTGGCAACCTGAAGTCCACTGGCCCGCAATGGAAGCTGGTCGGCAACCCGGTCATGATCACGCCAGTGCGCGTCCCGTCATCGCTGAGCACGGCCGAACTGGGCGGGGTGCAGAAACTTATGGGCGGCACCACCATCGACGGGGCGCAGATCAACGTCGACCAGTGGGACGGCTACGAGGCGGACCAGCACCGCGTCATCAGCCACCTGCGGGACAACGCGGTCAAGGACACTGTGTTCCTGACCGGCGACATCCACTCCGGCTGGGCATGCGACATCCCGGCCGATCCCGCCACCTACCCCGTCACGGGCGATTCCGTGGCGGCCGAACTTGTCTGTACTTCGGTGACGAGTGACAACCTGGACGACATCCTCAACGTGCCACCCCGTACGGTCTCCGTCGGCGTCGAGAGCGCCATCAAGGGGGCAAACCCGCACGTGAAGTACCTCGATTTCGACTCGCACGGCTATTCCGTCCTGGACGTCACGCCCGGCGGAGTGCGGATGGATTGGTATGTCCTCGCCGAGCGAACTTCCGCCGGCTCAGGATCCACCCTGTCCACCTCGTTTAATATCGCAGCCAACACCGGCAAAGTAACGCCGGCACAAGGAGGCCTCTCTTGAGCTCATCAACCCATCAGAACCCAGGACGCCGGCAGTTCCTGAAACTCGCCGCCGCAGGAGGTTCCGCCGTCGTGCTTTCCGCCGCCCATGGGGCGGCATGGGCAGCACCCGCCGCCGAACGTGTGCGAAGCTACGTGCTGGTGGTGGACGGCTGCCGCCCAGACGAAATCTCCACCACGCTGACCCCACGGCTGGCCGCGCTCCGGGCCGCTGGCACCAACTTCCCGGCAGCCCGGTCGCTCCCCGTCATGGAGACCATTCCAAACCACGTGATGATGATGACGGGTGTCCGTCCGGACCGCTCCGGGGTCCCTGCCAACTCCATCTTCGACAGCACGGAAAGTGTGGTCCGCGACCTCGACCGGCCCACCGACCTGCACTTTCCAACTATTTTGGAGCGTTTGCAGGAGCGCGGACTTACCACGGGGTCTGTACTCAGCAAGAAGTACCTTTACGGCATTTTCGGAACCCGAGCCAGCTACCGCTGGGAACCCCAGCCGCTTCTCCCGGTAACCGGCCACGCACCCGATCTGGCCACGATGGACGCCTTGCTGGCCATGGTCAGCGGGCCGGACCCCGACTTCGTGTTCACCAACCTGGGCGACATCGACCGGGTGGGGCACTCCGACCTCACCGGCACCACGCTGCGGGCGGCACGCGAGGCCGCGCTGATGAACACTGACCAGCAGGTGGGACGTTTCGTCGATCACCTCAAGGGCACGGGCAAATGGGAGTCGAGCGTGATCATGGTGCTTGCTGACCACTCCATGGACTGGTCCATTCCCACCAATGTGGTTTCCGTCGACCTGATCCTGCAGGCACGCCCTGACCTCCAGGCCAACATCAGGATCGCCCAAAATGGCGGGGCGGACCTGCTGTACTGGACCGGTTCCGAAGCGGACCGCCTTGCGGGATTGGCCGCCGTCGAACAGCTTGTGGACGCGCATGAGGGAGTGCTGTCAGTACATAAGCCCGGCGAACTCCGGCTCGGGGCCGAGGCGGGAGACCTGGTGGCCTATTGCCGGGCGGGCTGGCGCTTCTCCGACCCGTACGTGATCTCAAATCCGATTCCCGGTAATCACGGACATCCCGCCACGGAACCTATCCCCTTCTTCATTACCGGCGGCAGCCCCAAGGTAGTCGCGGGGGTTTCTTCGGATCCGGCCAGGACGGCCGACGTGGCGCCGACCATTGGCGCGATCTACGGACTCAACCCACCGGCCGGCGGCTATGACGGGGCTTCCCGGGCAGGAGCACTTGGGCTTTAAGCGGCCGGCATGGCACGCGGCCGCACAGCCGCGTGCCATGCCGTCACTCCTGCCGGAACGCCGGGATGCCCGTGATCCGCTGACCCAGGATTAGGGTATGGACCTCGTCCGTACCTTCATACGTTCGCACTGATTCAAGGTTGTTAGCGTGCCGCAGCGGCGAGTAGTCCAGGGTAATTCCGTTTCCCCCAAGGATGGTGCGGGCTTCGCGGCAGATGGCAATGGCCTCCCTGACGTTGTTCAGCTTTCCCACGGAGATCTGAACTGGCTCCAGCGTCCCGGAGTCCTTCAGGCGTCCGGTATGAAGCGCCAGCAGGGTCCCCTTTTGGATTTCCAGCAGCATATTGACCAGTTTTTCCTGCGTAAGCTGGTAGCCGGCGAGGGGCTTGCCAAACTGGAGGCGGTCGCTGGAATACGCCAAGGCCGTTTCGTAGGAGTCCCGCGCGGCACCCATAGCCCCCCAAATGATTCCGTAACGGGCCTCATTAAGGCAGGAAAACGGGCCGCTGAGCCCGCGGGCACCGGGCAGGAGCGCAGTGGACGGCAGCCGTACTTCATCGAGGCTGATGTCACATTGAATGGAGGCCCGCATGGACAGCTTCGAGTTGATGGGCGTCGCAGTGAAGCCGGGGGTGTCCGTCGGGACGATGAACCCGCGGATACCTTCGGTAGTGTTAGCCCAGATGACCGCAATCTGGGCGACTGAGGCGAGCCCGATCCAGCGCTTTGCGCCGTTGATGACCCAACCGCCGTCTCCGTCGGGTGCCGCGAAAGTTGCCATGCTGGAAGGATCGGAGCCGGCCGTGGGCTCGGTGAGTCCGAAGCAGCCGATCTTCTCGCCCCGCGCCATCGCCGGCAGGTGCTCGTTCCGCTGCTCCTCGGACCCCCACTTGTGGATGGCACTCATGGCCAGGGAACCCTGGACGCTGACGAAGGTCCGAAGCCCGGAGTCGCCGGCTTCCAACTCCATGGCGGCGAGGCCATACTCGACGGCGCTGCGGCCCGGGCATCCGTAGCCCTTGAGGTGCATCCCGAGGACCCCCAACTCCCCAAGCTCGGGAACAAGCTCGAGCGGGAAGTGGGCGTCCTCATACCACTCGGCGATGTTGGGCCGGATCCGTTCATCCACAAAGGCACGGACAGTGCTGCGCAGCTCCAGTTCCCTGGAGGTCAGGAGGGTGTCAAGGTTTAGCACGTCGTCGAAGACCAGGGCAGGTGCGGTTACGGTCACGGTGATTCTCCTGGCAGGTCAAGGGAAGGGTTGGCGTCACCACGGGCGTACTTGCACCCGGTGACCCGAACCACTGTGCCAGCCTGATTGCCGTCAGATCCAATACCTAATAGTGATTCCGGTTATGCCCCATGCGCATCAATGGACGGTTCAGTCCGGCGATGGAAGGACCTCTTCCGACACCCGAAGGACCTCGCGCAGCGCCGGGCTGGTGTTGTCCTTCCGCCAGACCAGCCGCAGTTGGATGGGGTCAACCGGATCATCAAGGGGAATGAACACGACACCCGGGTGGCTGAAGTTTTCCGGCACGGAGGACACTGTCAGGGCGACACCGATCTCGGCTGCCACCAGCGCCATAAGAGTCTGGGAATCCGGCGCCACCTGGGCAATCTCCACGACGTAACCTGCGGCACTGGAGAGCCTTCGAAGGTGGTCATGGAGGATGGCGCCCGGGTGCTCCGGCAACGTGACGAAAGGCTGCCCCGCGAGGTCTGCCATACGCAGCGAAGCCTGTCCGCCCAGGGGGTGGCTTTCATACAGGGCAACGACGAGCCGCTCGTTGGCCACGATCCGCGAGTCAAGGACAGCAGGAATGAAATTCCAGCGGCCCAGGCCGACTTCCATGGACCCGCTCATAACCTTGTCCATGGCCGGAAGGGCGAAATTGGAGCTGGACAGCTCAAAGTCGATTCCCGGGTGCACCTCCCGGACACGCTTGGCGAGCTTGCCAACCATGACATGCGAGGAAACCCCGGCAAAGGCGACCCGCACGCGCCCGGTTTCGCCGCGGCCCACCGAGGCGACCGCGAGGCGGCCCCGCCGGCACCCCTCGAGTATCTCGCGTGCCGGGCCGAGAAAGGCCTCACCCGCGGCGGTCAGCTGCACCGTGCGCGTGCTGCGGATAAACAGCGGCGCCTTCAGTTCGTGCTCAAGCCGCTGGATGGACCGGCTCAGCGGCGGCTGGGCCATATGGAGCCGACGCGCGGCCCGGCCGAAGTGCAGTTCCTCTGCCACGGCGAGAAAGGCCCGGATCTGGTGTATCTCCACTTCCGCTCAGCTCCTGACCAGGTAAACGTCGTTGTTCATACGCCCAACATACCGAAGGCAGACCCAGCTGACATTGATGGCGCTGAGGTATCAGTCCGGCACCCAATGTGTATTGGACGCGAATCAGTCCGCTTGGGAAGGTAGGTGATGCACACCACAAAGCGGAGGAAGCAGATGACACAACCGATCAAAAAACCGGTTTCCAGCGGACATAGTCGTCCCCCTGGCAGTGACGACAATCCTGAAGGTGACGTCCTGGGCCGGGCCAGCGCGGGTCCCCTCGCCGGCGTTGTGGTGGCAGATTTCAGCAGGGTGCTGGCAGGCCCGTACGCCACCATGCTCCTGGCTGACATGGGCGCCACGGTGATCAAGGTGGAGGGACCTGAGGGTGACGACACCCGCACGTATATGCCCCCCGTACGGGACGGCGAGGCCACGTTCTTCCTCGCGGTTAACCGCAACAAACATTCCATTGCCCTGGACCTGAAAGACCCGGAGGACCTCAACGTTGCGCGTTCCCTGATCGCCAGCGCTGATGTCATGATCGAGAATTTCAAGCCCGGCAACATGGCGCGGCTGGGCTTGGATTACGCGTCCGCGGCCGAACTGAACCCGAACATTATCTATGCTTCCATCACTGGGTTCGGTACTGGAGCGGGCGCACATATTCCGGGGTATGACCTGTTGGTACAGGCCGCATCGGGGATGATGAGCCTTACCGGGGACCAGGACTCCCAACCGTACCGGGCAGGCATCGCGCTGTTCGATGTCATCACGGGCCTGCACGCTGCCATCGGCATCCTGGGGGCACTACACCACAAGGACCGGACCGGCGAGGGTCAGCTGGTGGAACTGAACCTGCTGACCTCGGCCCTGTCCGGAATGGTGAACCAGTCTGCGGCCTATGTAACGGGCGGTGTGGTACCGACCAGGATGGGGAACGAACACCCCAGCATGTATCCATACGCTCCGATGCAGACCGGGGACGGCACTATCATCATCGCGACGGGAAATGATGCCCAGTTCGTCCGGCTGTGCGAGGCGCTGGGGATTCCCGGAGTCGCCCGTGATCCAAAGTTCGTCACAACTCTGCAGCGCAACGCCAACCGTAACGAGCTGCGCGGCATCCTCCACGCCCAACTGGCCAGCCAGTCAGCCGACGAATGGTTCCGTGAGCTCTCCTCGGCAGGGCTGCCCTGCGCTCCGATCCAGGATGTCCGCGGCGGTGTGGAGCTCGCTGAACAGCTGGGGCTGAACCCGGTAGTGATGGCTGGCGACGGGCCCCGGAAGATACCCACGGTCCGCCATCCTGTCGAGTATTCCCTTACGCCGGTGGACTATTCGCTCGCACCCCCGGGATTGAACGAAAGCTCCCGCTTGGTGCGGGAATGGCTACTCCATCGGAAAGCCCTGGTCGATGCCTGAAACCTACCGGACCCGAGTCTGCCCACGATGGTCCGACCAGGACCTCAACGGGCACGTCAACCACGCCGCCGTCGTCACGCTCCTGGAGGAGTCAAGAATCAAATGGCGGTCTTCGATGCCGGGCATACGCCGAGCCGAAGCGACCCCCACGGTGGTAGCCAGCCTCGAAGTGAACTATCGGCGGCCAGTCCACCACGGCGAAGACCTGGAGGTTGAACTCGCGGTGACCAGGATCGGCACGAGTTCGTTCAGCCTGGAATTCAGGGGCAGCCAATTCGGGGCGGTCGCCGTAGACGGCCGTACCGTGCTGGTTTCAGTCCAGCCGGACACTGGCAAGTCCCGGCCCCTGGCGGAACACGAGCGCCACTGGCTCACCCTTTTCCAGCCTTCACATCGAACTGCAGACCCGCAGGGCAAATGGGTCCCCGATCACACACCACTGGAGCTCACTCAATGAAACGCGAAACGGCCGCGAACGGCACCGATTTTTACCTCATGGACGATTTCCTCAGCGCTGAGGACCGGGCGCTCCGGCTGAAAGTCCGCGCCTTCGTCGACAAAGACCTGCTGCCGGTCATCAACGGCTATTGGGAACGTGCCGAGTTCCCCTTCGAACTTGTACCCAAACTTGCCGGGCTCGGCATCGTCGGAACAACCATTCAGGGCTACGGATGCCCTGGGCTAAGCCGGCTTGCCGCGGGGATTGTCGCCGCCGAGGTCTCCCGCGGCGACGGTTCCGTCAACACCTTCCTCGGCGTCCAGTCCGGACTGGCGATGGGAACCATCAACATGCTCGGCAGCGAGGAGCAAAAGCAGCGCTGGCTCCCTGCCATGGCCGCCCTCGGCAAGATCGGCGCCTTCGCCCTGACCGAACCCGAGCACGGGTCTGACTCCGTGGCGCTCGAAACCAGCGCACGGCGCGAGGGGGACAGCTACATCATCAACGGGCGCAAACGCTGGATCGGCAACGCCAGCATGGCCGACGTCGTCATCATCTTTGCCCGCGACGAAGCGGATGCCAAGGTCAAGGCGTTCGTGATGGAGCGTAACGAGGACGGCAGCTTTCCAGAGGGGTATACCACCGAAGTCATCACCGGCAAGATTGGCAAGCGGGCGATCCTCCAACCGGACATCACCCTTGAGAACCTCCGGGTCCCGGCGGCCAACCGGCTCACGGAATGCCATTCGTTCAAGGACGTCACCAAGGTACTCACTTCCACACGCAGCGGCGCCTCCTGGGAGTCCTACGGCCACGCAATGGCCGCTTACGAGATCGCAGTGGACTATGCCAAGACCCGCCAGCAGTTCGGCAAACCAATCGGCAGTTTCCAGCTGGTGCAAAACAAGCTGGCCAACATGCTTGCAGAACTGACAGCCATGCAGCTGATCTGCTTTCGCCTTGCCGTGCTGGCCGAGGACGGCCGGATGACCGGGCCCATGGCCTCCATGGCCAAGATGCACACGGCCCGGAAAGCCCGCTGGATCTGTTCAGAGGCACGGGACATGCTCGGCGGCAACGGAATGCTGCTGGAGAACCACGTGGCGAGGCACATGACCGACATGGAGGTCGTCTCCACCTATGAGGGCACGGACTCGATCCAATCCCTTCTCGTTGGCCGCGAGATCACCGGCCTCTCCGCCTTCAGCTAGCTCCCGGGCGGGCCCGACCCGGGCTTGCCAAAGCACGCTCCAAACACCAGCAAAGGAAATGTCATGAGCAATTTCACCAACCGGGTGGCAGTAGTCACTGGAGGGGCGCAGGGAATCGGCGCAGCCACCGCGCTGAAACTGGCCAATGGCGGCGCCACTGTCGCCGTCCTGGACCTCAACGAGGACCGCGCCAAGGACACCGCGCAGCGTATCTCGGACCACCCGGACGTCGTGGCGGCGGGCGGAAAGGCCCTTGCCGCCTGCTGCGACGTCACGGATGAGGCAGCAGTAGACCGGGTATTCGATGACATCCACCGGGAGTTCGGCCGGCTGGACATCCTGGTAAACAACGCCGGGATCACCCGCGACAACATGTTCTTCAAGATGGAGCGGCAGGATTGGGATTCGGTCCTGGCCACGAACCTCACCAGCGCCTACCTCTGCACGCGCGCTGCCCAGCGCTACATGGTTCCGGCCAAGTACGGCAAGATCGTCTCGCTCAGCAGCCGCAGCGCGCTGGGCAACCGCGGCCAGGCAAACTACGCGGCTGCAAAGGCCGGTATCCAGGGCCTGACCGCGACGCTCGCCATCGAACTTGGTCCGTTCAACATCACGGTCAATGCGGTGGCGCCGGGTTACATCGCCACCTCAATGACTGCCGCAACGGCAGAGCGGGTGGGGGCCAGCCCGGCCGAGCACCAGCAGGCGGTGGCGGAGCGAACCCCACTGGGACGTGTAGGCCAGCCGGAGGAAGTGGCAGCGGCCGTGGCTTTCTTCGCCGGTGACGACTCCTCTTACATCTCCGGCCAGACCCTTTACATCAACGGCGGGGCCCGCTGATGCCCGAGGCATTCCTCGTCGGGGGCGTCCGTACCCCGGTGGGCCGTCACGGCGGCGTGCTCGCCACTGTCCGTCCCGACGACATGGCCGCGCTTGTGCTCCAGGCCGCAGTAGACAGGGCCGGCGTCGATCCTGCCACCGTTGACGAGGTCATCTTTGGCTGTGTTAATCAGGCCGGTGAGGACAACCGTAACGTTGCCCGGATGGCCGCACTGCTGGCCGGGTTCCCGCACGCCGTACCGGCCGTGACCGTCAACCGGCTCTGTGCCTCCGGGCTAACAGCCATCAGCATGGCGGCGCAGTCGGTGCGCAACGGTGACGCCGACCTTGTGGTGGCCGGCGGCGTAGAGTCCATGACCCGCGCGCCGTGGGTGATGGCAAAGCCGGAGAAGCCCTACTCCAAACCGGGTGAACTCGCGGACACCTCAATCGGTGCGCGGTTTGTTAACCCGCGGATGGAGTCGGGGGCACTGTTTTCCATGCCCGAAACGGCAGAAGAGGTAGCGAAGCGGGAGGGGATTTCCCGTGCCGACGCGGACAGCTTTGCACTGCGCTCCCACAACCTGGCAGTGGCGGCGATCGACGCCGGCCGCTTCAGCGACGAGATAGTCCCTGTTCCGGTCACGGGCAGGCGGGGGGAAGTCTCGCTGGTAGTCACCGATGAGGGACCCAGACGCGGGTCAACCGCTGATGCCCTGGCCGCCCTCCGGCCGATCGTGGCGCCCCGCGGAGTGGTCACCGCTGGCAACTCCAGTTCCCTCAACGACGGCGCATCAGCTGTATTGGTCGCCAGCGGCGAGGCCGTGGAGCGCTACGGGCTCACGCCCCGGGCCCGCATCGTGACCAGCCAAGCGGCCGGTGTGGCGCCGGATGTAATGGGCATCGGCCCGGTGCCTGCGACACAAAAGGCCCTGGCCAAGGCGCGCTGGGACCTGGCCGAGGTGGGGGCCGTCGAACTCAACGAGGCGTTCGCAGCGCAGGCTCTGGCCTGCATTCGGCTGCTCGGAATGGATAAGGGAACCGTCAACAACGACGGCGGTGCGATCGCCCTGGGCCATCCCCTGGGATCCTCCGGATCACGGATCGTCGTCACGCTACTGGGCCGGATGGAACGCGAAGACGCAAACCGCGGCCTGGCCACCATGTGCGTGGGCCTGGGCCAGGGCGTCGCCATGCTGCTGGAGAGGGTCTAAATGAAACTGTTCAAGGACGCCGCCGAGCTCGCCACCATGGCTGGCCAGGAAATCGGGGTGAGTGGATGGCATACCCTGGACCAATCCCAGATCCAGGCTTTCGCCGATGCCACCCTGGACCAACAGTGGATACACACGGACCCGGAGCGGGCAGCAGGCGGGCCCTTCGGGGCCACTGTCGCCCACGGCTACCTCAGCTTGTCGCTGCTGCCATACCTGGCCGGCCAGGTATACCGGGTCGACGGGGCCGCGATGATCATCAACTACGGCCTGAATAAGGTAAGGTTCCCGGCGCCGGCCAGGGTCAACTCACGCATCAGGGACCGGCTGACGCTGGCATCGGTGAGCGAGACGGCCAATGGGCGGCAGCTGCAGTTCAATCACCTGATCGAACTGGAAGGCTCACAAAAGCCTGCCTGCATAGCGGAGACTGTCTCCCTGCTCCCGAACTGAACTGCCCTTGAAGACCTTGCACCACCATCCGAACAATGACGTTTGCCTCCGGGCCTGCCGACAGGCTCTACACAAGGGAGAAACCCCATGGTCACAGAAAACCCAAACCTGAAATATGCCGCCGCTGAGCCGCAGGGCCTGGTATCGGAGCTGGAGGTGGCGCCGGCTGAACTGCGCCGCACCTCCATTTCGTCGTTCCTTGGTTCCGCCTTGGAATACATGGACTTTACGCTCTACACCCTGGCGGCAGCGCTGGTCTTCGGGCCGCTCTTCTTCCCCAACACGGACCCGGCGATGGCATTGATGGCGAGCTTTGCCGCCTTCGGTTCAGGGTTTCTCGTCCGGCCCCTGGGCGGGATCTACTTTGGCTACCTTGGCGACAAGTATGGGCGGAAATCCGTCCTGGTCATCACCGTGGGGATGATGGGTATCGCCACCTTGGGAATGGGTCTGTTGCCCACATTTGCCCAGATCGGGGTCGCGGCCCCAATCCTCCTTGTGCTCCTGCGGCTTATCCAGGGCTTCGGCGCGGGCGCGGAGCTATCCGGGGCCTCGCTGCTGCTGGTGGAATCCGCTCCTTCCGGTAAGCGCGGCTTTTACGGCGCCGTGGTGGCACTTGGAACTGCGACCGGTGTGCTGTTGGCCAGCGGACTGTGGCTGCTGCTCTCGCAGATGCCCAAGGACGATTTCCTTGCCTGGGGATGGCGTATTCCCTTCCTGCTCAGCGTCGGTACCACCCTAGTGGCGCTCTACCTTCGTCGCAGCGTGAGCGAATCACCGGTCTTCGAGGCGGTCAAGGCGCGGCGTGCCGCAGCACGTCTGGAAGCCAGGCAGCAAAGCATCTGGCGTGACGCCGCGGATGCCAAAAAGGCCTTCCTCGTCTCACTGGGTATCAAACTCGGCGAAAACGGTTCGGTCTACCTCGTCAAGGGCTTCCTTATCGGCTGGACGGTATCGGTGTTGAAAATGGACGCAAACCTCGTCACCACCGGTGTAACACTCGGCTCCGTCCTGGGCGTGGCCACAGTCTTGCTGACCGGGAAGCTCACTGACCGATTCGGCCGCCGCAGGGTCTGGCTCTGGCTCTCCGGATTCCAGTTTGCCTTTACGATTCCCGCGATGCTGATGATCGAAACGCGTAACCCTGTGCTGGTGGCCCTGGTCTTCGTCATCTTCGTTGGCGGTCCACTGCCGAATCTGTACGGCGTGGAGTCAACCTGGCTGGTGGAAATGTTCGGGTCCAAACGCCGCTTTTCCTTCATGACCACGGTCAAGGAAATCGGCGCCGTCCTGTCCGGCGGTCTCGGCCCCATCATTGCAGCCAGCGTCGTTGCTGCGACCGGGCCGGGGTGGATCCCGGTAGCCGGAATCCTCATGGCCTACGCTGCGATCGGTATTGTGGCAGGGTTTTTTGCGCCGGAAACCAAGGGCCGGGACCTCAATGCGGAGGCCGACGCTTTCTAATCCCACGGAGCGTACGACGGCGGGTGGACACCCGGCGTCGTACGCTTTCGTTTGCAGGGGGACGGGGGTTCGATTCCGCCGTCTTGTCGTTCGGTCTTCGTTGCGAATGAATGCAACATGACGTCAGCTACTACCTGGTTGCGTGAGAATGTCGCTCCCCGGATGTAAGTTTTGCAGCAGCAGCTTTGAAATTTGCTGACGGGCACGTGGTGGCGTCCGGCTACAGGAAACTTACTGGGGGTAGGACATGGAATTCGCGGAGAAGCTTTCAGCTTTGGCGGCAAAGGTGCGTCAGCAGCGGGATGTGATCCAGACAGAAGAGGCAACTAAGAATGCCTTCGTGATGCCGTTCATTTCGACAATTCTCGGCTACGACGTGTTCAATCCTCTGGAGGTTGTCCCGGAATTCATCGCCGACGTGGGGCTCAAGAAGGGTGAGAAGATCGACTACGCCATCGTCAAGGACGGCGAAGTGCAGATCCTGATTGAGTGCAAGAAATCCACGGAGCCCGTGAAGATCGAGCATGCATCACAGCTCTTCCGCTACTTTGCCGTCACCAACGCGCGGATCGCCATCCTTACCAATGGCGAGGTGTACCAGTTCTTTACGGACCTCGACGCACCAAATCGTATGGATGCCAAGCCTTTCCTAGTGCTGGATTTGAACGACATCGACCAGTCACTTATCCCAGAACTGCAGAAGCTTTCCAAGGACGTTTTCGACCTCGACTCGATCATCAGCGCCGCGGGTGAACTGAAATACATCGGCGAACTGAAGCGGACCCTGGCTGCACAGTTCAAGGAGCCTGAAGATGAATGGGTCAAGTTCCTCACAGCCAGGGTCTATTCGGGACCGTACACGCAAAAAGTGCGGGAGCAGTTCACAACGCTGGTGGGGAAGGCCACCAAGCAATTCCTTAATGACCAGGTGAACGAGCGGCTGAAGAAGGCCCTCGGCAACCCTGGATTCCCGCAAACTGAGGACACAGCCGCCCCCTTGGCGGTCACCAGCGCCCCAGTAGCCGAAGCCGATCTCGCTGAAGCCGATGGGCTGGAGACGACGCTTGAGGAAATTGAGGGCTACCAGATCGTGCGTGCAATTGTCTGCAGCGAGGTCAAACCGGCACGCGTGGCTCAGCGTGATGCAAAGTCCTATTTCGCGGTGCTCCTCGACGACAACAACCGTAAGCCCATTGCGCGGCTGCACTTTAACCGAACCCAGAAATACATCGGCATCTTCGACGACAGCAAGGAAGAGACTCGGGTTCCCATCAACTCCCTTGAGGAGATCTACGAGCACACGGAAGCACTGCGGGCGACCGTAAAAAGCTACCTCTGATCTTTTGGGGGCCACCAGGCGCCGTACCCACCAGCGCCAAAGCCTTCATCGCCTCAGGACATAAGTGGCCATTGGGCTCATTCGCCGTGCCATTCAGTACTGAAATTGGCAGTTTGGAACTCGATTCCAGCTGGCAGCCAGGTCCTAAACCTCCGCAACCGGCGCAGCGAACTGGGCCTCGTACAGCCGTGCGTAAGCCCCGCCGGCGGCCAGCAGTGATGAGTGGGTCCCCTGCTCCACGATCCGGCCGGCCTCCATCACCAGGATGAGGTCGGCGTCGCGGATCGTGGACAGGCGGTGCGCGATCACAAAGGACGTCCGGTCTGACCGCAGGGCGCTCATGGCCTTCTGCACCAGCACCTCGGTCCGGGTGTCCACCGAAGACGTCGCCTCGTCCAGGATCAAAACAGAGGGCCGCGCCAGGAAGGCCCGCGCGATGGTCAGCAGCTGCTTCTCACCCGCTGACACGTTGGAGCCTTCGTCGTCCAGCACGGTGTCGTACCCTTCGGGCAGCGACTTCACGAACCGGTCCACATACGTCGCCCGCGCCGCCTCCAGAATTTCGTCCGAAGACGCAGCGGGCCGGCCGTAGGCAATGTTGTCCCGGATGGTCCCGCCGAACAGCCACGTGTCCTGCAGCACCATCCCCATCCGCGAGCGCAGGTCGTTCCGGGTCATGGTGGTGATGTCCACGCCGTCCAACGTGATCCGGCCGGCATCCAGCTCGTAGAACCGCATCATCAGGTTCACCAGCGTGGTCTTGCCCGCCCCCGTCGGCCCCACAATGGCCACCGTCTGCCCCGGCTCCGCCACCAAAGACAACCCGGAAATCAGAGGCTTGTCCGGCGAATACGAGAAGGACACGTCCTCGAACACCAGCCGCCCGCGCCCGGCACCATCAGGACTCTGCAAAGAAGCACCCACAGGATCGGCAGACTGTTCCTCCGTATCCAACAACTCGAACACCCGCTCAGCCGACGCAACGCCGGACTGCAGCAGGTTGGCCATCGAGCCGAGCTGCGCCAGAGGCTGGGTGAACTGCCGCGAGTACTGGATGAACGCCTGCACGTCACCCAACTGCATGGCCCCGGACGCAACCTGCAGGCCGCCCACCACGGCGATCCCCACGTACACCAGGTTCCCGATGAACGTCATGGCCGGCATGATCAGCCCGGAAATGAACTGCGCCCCGAAACTCGCCTCATACAGCTCCACGTTTTTCTGCCGGAACCGCTCCCCCACCTCGCGCTGCCGGCCGAACACCTTTACCAGTGCATGCCCGGTGTAGGTCTCCTCAATCTGCCCATTCAGCTCACCGGTGTTCTTCCACTGCTGCACAAACAGCTTCTGCGAGCGCTTGGCAATCAGCGCCGTGATCCCCAGCGTCAGCGGAATGGTCACCAGCGCGATCAGCGCCAGCGTCGGGGACAGGATGAACATCATCACCAACACGCCCACCACCGTCAGCAACGACGTCACCGCCTGGCTGATGGACTGCTGCAGGCTCTGCGAAATGTTGTCCACGTCGTTGGTCACCCGGCTGAGCAGCTCACCGCGCTGGATCGAGTCGAAATACCGCAGCGGCAGCCGGTTGATCTTCGCCTCGATCTTCTCGCGCAGCCCAAACACCGTCCGCTGCACCACGCCGTTCAGAACATACGCCTGCCCCCACATGAACGCCGACCCCAGCACGTACAGCACCAGCGCCCACGTCAGCACGCTGGCCAGCGCCGCAAAGTCGATCCCCGCACCCGGCGTCAGCGTCATGGCGCCCAGCATGTCCGCCTTCTGGTTCTCCCCCGCCGCCCGCAGCTGCGCAATCAGTTGCGCCTGCGTCATCCCCGGCGGCAGCTGCTTGGACACCACACCGGCGAAAATCAGGTTGGTGCCCTCGCCGAGCAGCCGCGGCCCAATCACCTGCAGCACTACGCCCGCCACGGCCATTACCAGCACCAGCACCAGCCAGAGCCGTTCCGGCCGCAGGGTGCCCAGCAGCCGTTTGGCCGAACCGCCGAAGTTCATCGCCTTCTCTGTCGGGACGTTCATCCCGGCAAACGGTCCGCCGTGCCCTGGGCCGCCGCGCGGCCGGGGAATGCGTACGACGTCGGCCTGGCCGGCTCCGGAGCCGGGCCCGGTTTTGGTGCCGCGAGCGGGACGGGTCCCCGGGTGTTGGGTGCTCATACCGTTTCCTCCGCTGCCAGCTGGGACGAAACAATCTCACGGTACGTCTCGGATGTCTCCAGCAACTCATGGTGCGTGCCGTGCGCAACGATCCTGCCGTCGTCGAGCACCATAATCTGGTCCGCGTCAACGATGCTGGACACGCGCTGGGCGATGATGACCATGGTGGCACCGGCAGTGCTGCGCTTGAGCGCCTGGCGCAGCCGGGCGTCGGTGCCGGTGTCCAGGGACGAGAACGAGTCGTCAAAGATGTAGAGCTCGGGCCGCTTCACCAGGGCCCGGGCGATGGCCAGCCGCTGCCGCTGCCCGCCGGAGACGTTGGTGCCGCCCTGCGAGATCGCCGCGTCCAGCCCATCCTCCATCTGCTCCACGAAGTCCCGGGCCTGGGCGATCTCCAGCGCGGTCCACAGCTCGTCCTCGGTGGCGTCCGGGTTGCCGTACAGGAGGTTGCTGCGCACGGTGCCGGAAAACAGGTAGGGCCGCTGTGGCACCAGGCCGATGTGCCCCCAGAGCAGGTCCGGGTCCAGGTCCCTGACGTCCACTCCGTCCATCAGCACCGCGCCGGAGGTGACGTCGAAGAGCCGTGGCATCAGGTTCACCAGCGTGGTCTTGCCGGAGCCGGTGCTGCCGATGATCGCGGTCGTCTGCCCAGCGCGGGCAGTGAAGCTGATGCCTGACAGAACCGGCTGGTCGGCACCCGGGTAGGCGAATCCGACGTCGCGCATCTCCAGCTCGCCGCGCCGCTGCCTGCCGGCGAACGCCGCGCTGGTGACCGGGTTCTCCGGCGGCAGGACGCTGGAGCTGGTGCCCAGCACCTCGCCGATACGGTCCGCGGACACCGACGCGCGCGGGATCATCACCGCCATGAAGGTAGCCATCATGACGGACATGAGGATCTGCATCAGGTAGCTCAAGAACGCGATCAGGGTGCCCACCTGCATGGACTGGTCCTCGATCCGGAAGGCGCCGAACCAGATAACCGCCACGCTGGATACGTTCAGGATCAGCATGACGGTGGGGAACATCAGCGCCATCAGGCGTCCGGCGCGGAGGGCAACGTCCGTGACGTCCGTGTTGGCCTGGGCGAACCGCGCCGTTTCCATGTCCTCCCGCACGAATGCCCGCACCACGCGGATGCCCGCGAGCTGTTCGCGCAGCACGCGGTTCACGGTGTCGATCCGGGCCTGCATCTTGCGGAACAGCGGCACCATCCGCGTGACAATGAGCCCGACGGCGATCAGCAGCACCGGGACACACACGGCAATGAGCCAGGACAGCTGGGCGTCCTGCCGGATGGCCATGATCACGCCGCCGATGCTGAGCATGGGCGCGGCCACCATAAGCGTGGCGGACATCAGCACCAGCTGCTGGACCTGCTGGACGTCATTGGTGGACCTGGTGATCAGGCTCGGGGCGCCGAAGCGGGTGACCTCCTGCTCGGAAAACTCGCTCACGCGGTCAAAGATGGCGCCGCGCAGGTCCCGGCCCAGGCCCATCGCGGCCTTGGCACCGAAGTACACGGCCACCACGGCGCAGGCGATCTGCGCGAGGGTGATGAGCAGCATGACGCTGCCCGTGGACATGATGTAGGCGGTGTCGCCGCGGGCCACACCCTGGTCAATGATGTCCGCGTTCAGCGTTGGCAGGTACAGCGACGCGATGGACTGCGCCAGCTGGAAAACCACGACGGCGACCAGCAGCGGCCGGTGCGGCCGCAGGTATTCGACAAGCAACTTCCAGAGCATACGTACAAGCCCTCACCTGACGGAGTGTCCACAAACGTGGTGCGAAGGTCAGTGTACGTCCGGAGGCTGGGACTTAACCGGGGGTTTGAGCCAGAACTTTCAGGGTTCACTGACGGCGTACGCGGGCCCTCCGATCAGCTCTTTTGGCCTCCTTGATCAGGGAATCAGGCTATCGGCGCGGTAGCGGTCGAACAGGGCCGTGAAGGAATCCAGCGTCCGCCGGTATCCCATGAAGCCGGCGTCCCGGCTCTTGCCCATGTCCGTCACCACCTCGATGCCGCGTCCCAGGTCGCCGTCCGTGTGCCACCAGGATGCCACCCGGTCCAGCTCCGGCTCGCTGAGGTTGTGGTGGGCGGCGAGCTGCCGCCACTGGTCCCCGCGCCCCGCCATGGACTGCTCCAGGGGACGGGGCTCTCCCTGATACCCCTCCCACTCCACGCCGAAGTAGGCGGCGAGTTTCGGCCACATCCACCGCCAGCGGAACACGTCACCGTTGACGATATTGAAAGCCTGGTTCGCGGCTTCCGGGGTGGTGGAGGCCCAGAGCATGTGCTCGGCCAGCAGGCCAGCATCCGTCATGTCAGTGAGGCCGTTCCATTGCGTCTCGGATCCCGGGAACACGAACGGCTCCCCGCTGTCCCGGCACAGGGTGGCCTGCGCAGCAAGCGTAAGGCCCATGTTCATCGCGTTGCCCACCGCGTGGCCAATCACGGTGTGTGCGCGGTGCACGGACCAGGTAAAGCCCTGCCCAGCCGCTGCCGCCCAGAGTTCATCCTCCCTGGGCGTAGTAGAAGTTGGGTACTGGAAGGCGCGGCTCCTCCTCATGGAAGGGCGTGTCCGGCATCTCCCCGGCCGCGTACGCCTCGAACGGTCCCAGGTAGTGCTTAAGGCCTGTCATCAGGGCGACGTGGGACACGTCCTTGCCCTGCAGTGCTCCGAGGAGATCACGCACCATGCCGGCATTGACGGCGATGTTCTCTTCCTCGGTGGCCCGGCGCGACCACGCGGTGAAGTAGACATGGGAGGGGTTCTCCGGACCAAGCACAGCCGCCAGGGAGGAAGCTGAGGTCAGGTCCGCCGAGAGCCACCGGACGCCAGGGCGCTCAGCTCCGGGCCTGCGGGACAAGGCAAGGACCGCCCAGCCTTCGCCAACCAAAGTATCCACCAGCGCGGACCCCGCGATGCCGGTGGCACCCACCACCAGGGCAGTCCGCCCGTTGCCCGCTGCTGATCCTGAACCCGCTGCTGTTCCTGAACCGATGGTCATAGTGCTCCTTCTGCTGCAGGGTTGTCCGACGACGCCCCCTTGCGACAAGCCCCAGCGTCAGGCAGATATTCCGCCGCTATGTCGAGGTGGAGGCGGAGGGGGCTAGAAGGTGCCCTCCGTGTCAGGCTCAATCGCCCACGCAAGGCGGTGCAGCACACTTGCCGTCCGGCCCCGCAGGATTGACCAGGGTGACAGGCCGGGCTTCTTTACCCGAACCCTCTTCGGCGCACGCGGCAGCGCGCTGGTGGCAGTGTCGTCGCTCCTCGCAAGGAAGAGGGCTACAAGGCTTGAACCGTCCATGAAGTTGTTTCCTGAAATTTCGAAAGTCCCACGCAAAAGGGTGGGAAGAAATGGAGAGTGCGGACTGACTGAGAGAGGACCCGCACTTTGATTATGGCTGGGGGCAGCGGCAGCCTCCCAACCGGTTGACCAACTGTTACGTTCCCTCACTTGGAGAACGGATCCCTCCTGGAAAAGAGGGGTTTCCCTCCCCCGCGTCTATGTTCCAATAGGAGGGTTGCACCGGCTGCCCGAGTCCAACCGCGGCCTCGGCCCAACGGAAGGAAGAAGCACATGACCGAACCCCAAGACCATCCCCCGGTCCCCACGCCCGGGAGCGCACAGGGCCTGGACCAGAAGGTTGAGGGTGGGTGCCCCGTAGCCCATGGCAGCGCCACGGCCCAGGGCAGCGAAAGTGAAAACCCGGCGATTGACACGCCGCAGCCCAAGGGGCACCGGCCACGGACCAACCAGGACTGGTGGCCCAACCAGCTGGACCTTTCCGTGCTTCATGCGCACAGCCAGGCGAGCAACCCGCTGGGCCCGTCATTCAGCTACCGCGAGGAATTCCAGAAGCTGGACGTGGAGGCACTCAGGCGTGACATCACCGAGGTCCTGACCACCTCGCAGGATTGGTGGCCGGCGGACTTCGGCCACTACGGCGGCCTCATGATTCGGCTGAGCTGGCACGCCGCAGGCACCTACCGCGTCCAGGACGGCCGCGGCGGAGCAGGTGACGGCAGCCAGCGGTTTGCCCCGCTGAACAGCTGGCCGGACAACGCCAACCTGGACAAGGCCCGGCGCCTGCTGTGGCCGGTCAAGCAGAAGTACGGCCAGAAGCTCTCCTGGGCCGACCTGCTGGTCCTGGCCGGAAACGTTGCCCTGGAATCGATGGGCTTCAAGACCTTCGGCTTTGCCTTTGGCCGGGAGGACGTGTGGGAGCCCGAGCAGATCTTCTGGGGCCCGGAGGATGCCTGGCTCGGCGACGAGCGCTACGTCGGCGAAGGGCAGATGTCCGAAGAGGTCGGCTCCACCGAAATGGGCCTGATTTACGTCAACCCCGAAGGCCCCAAGGGCAACCCGGACCCGGTGGCCGCTGCCGCGTTCATCCGCGAGACCTTCAAGCGGATGGCAATGAACGACGAAGAAACCTTCGCGCTGATCGCCGGCGGCCACACCTTCGGCAAGACCCATGGCGCCGGCCCCGCCGATGCTCATGTGGGTCCCGAACCGGAAGCCGCCAACCTTGAGGCACAGGGCCTGGGCTGGCTCAGCACCTACGGCAGCGGCAAGGGTGGCGACACCATCACCTCGGGCCTTGAGGTCACCTGGACGGACAGGCCTACGCAATGGAGCAACCGCTTCCTGGAGATCCTGTTCGAGTACGAGTGGGAACTGGTCAAGAGCCCGGGTGGCGCCCACCAGTGGGTGGCCAAGGACGCCCCCGAGATCATCCCGGACGCCCACGATCCCGCTAAGAAGCACCGGCCCACCATGCTGACAACGGACCTGTCGCTGCGCTTCGACCCCGTCTATGAGGCGATCGGACGGCGCTTCCTCAAGAACCCGGACGAGTTCGCCCTGGCGTTCGCCAAGGCCTGGTACAAGCTGCTGCACCGCGACATGGGCCCGGTGGGGCCCCACATGCTGGGCCCGTGGGTCCCGGAGCCGCAACTGTGGCAGGACCCTGTTCCCGCCGTCGACCATGAACTGATTGACGACCAGGACGTCGCCTCCCTGAAGGCCAAGCTGCTGGATTCCGGCCTGACCATCCCGCAACTGGCCGGCACGGCCTGGGCCTCGGCTGCCACCTACCGCAAGACGGACCGCCGTGGCGGCGCCAACGGTGCCCGGATCCGGCTGGAGCCGCAGCGCAGCTGGGACGTCTCCGAACCGGAGCAGCTGTCCACCGTGCTCCAGGCCCTTGAGCGTGTCCAGGATGAGTTCAATTCAGCCCAGGCAGGCGGCAAGAAGGTGTCCCTCGCCGACCTGATCGTCCTGGGCGGCGCGGCTGCGGTGGAAAAGGCCGCTGCCGACGCAGGGTTCCCCGTGACTGTGCCGTTCCGGCCCGGCCGCACGGACGCCACCCAGGAGCAGACCGACGTCGAATCATTCCAGTACCTGCAGCCGCGGGCTGACGGGTTCCGCAACTACCTGCGGGCCGGCCTGAAGCTCCAGCCAGAGACCCTCCTGCTGGACAAGGCCTACATGCTGGACCTCTCCGCGCCGGAAATGACGGCGCTGGTGGGCGGCATGCGTGCCCTGGGCACCAACGTGGGCGGCGCCGGCCACGGCGTGCTTACGGACAGGCCGCAGGTCCTGACGAACGATTTCTTCGTCAACCTTCTCTCACCAGGCACCAAATGGAAGGCGTCCGAGTCGGAGGAAAATGTCTACGAAATTACCGATGCCGCCACCGGTGAGCTGAAGTGGACGGCCACCCCCGTGGACCTGGTCTTCGGCTCCAACTCGCAACTGCGCGCCCTCACCGAGGTCTACGCCAGCGACGACGCCCGGGAGAAGTTCGTCAACGACTTCGTGGCCGCCTGGACCAAGGTCATGGAGCTGGACCGCTTCGACCTGAACTAGACCCCTAAGTCAGGGCCGGCTGCATACCGCAGCCGGCCCTGACTCCTTTGAAGCGATTGTCAGGGTCCGGCGGGAAAGCTGATCACCGCGGTGGTGCCGCCGCCCGGCGTCTCTTTCAGGCTCAGCTCTCCACCGTGGGCTTCCACAACGCGCCGGGCGATTGCCAGGCCCAGACCCGAGCCGTGTCCGTCACCGTCCCTGTGGAGCCGGACGAGGGGTTCCAGGACGCGCTGCCGGTCCTCCGGGGCGATCCCCTTGCCGTTGTCCGCCACAAACACCGTGGTTCCGTGGTAGTTGGAAATACCGCTGATGCGGACCTTGAGGTCCCGGTCCGGGCTCCGGTAATTCACTGCGTTGGCCACCAGGTTCTGCAGGAGCGTGCGCAGCTGGCCGGGATCCACATGGAGCTTCATAGCCTCGGCGTCCAGGACGGCGCCACTGCCGAAGGACAGGCCCAGATCCTTGGCGACCTCTGCTGCCACCGTCTGGAGGGAGACCCGTTGCCGCTGGAGGGCACCGCCCATCCGGGAGTAGGTCAGGACGTCTTCAAGCATGGCGAGCATCCGGTGCCCGCTGGCATCGATGATCTGCAGGTACTCGGCCGCAGGGTGGTCGCCGTCCACCTCGTCCCCGGCCATCTCCACGTAGCCCAGCATGGTGGTGAGGGGTCCGCGCAGGTCGTGGCTGACACGTCCCGCGAACTCCGCCAGTTTGGCATTGCTTTCGCGCACCTCGCTGAGGGCGCTGTTCAGCTGGAGGGTTCGCCGCTGGAGTTCCAGGAGCTGGACGGCCTGGCGGGCCAGGATCTCCAGCATGCCCAGGTGGTCCTTCCCAGGGGTGCCCGGGGTATTGGCGAAGACGCAGAGGGAGCCCAGCACGAACCCGGACGCGGTCTCCAGGGGCACCGACGCGTAGTACCGCACGGAGGCGATCTCCCCTGTCACAAACGGATTCGATGCGAGGCGGGGGTCCAGGGATGCGTCGGGGACAACGGTCGGCTTCCCCGAAAGGAAGACTTGTGAACACATGGAATCTTCGCGGGCGCAGACGGCGGCCTCAAAGCCGACGGCCGCCACCTGCTGTTGCTGATCGGAGGTGACAACATTGATCACGCCGAAGGGGACGCCGCAAAGTTTGGCGGCCAACTGAACCAGGTTCTTCAGGGGTTCCGTAGACAGCTCGTCAGGGGCGTGCGTGGATCCTTCGTCAGCGGCAAAGGCGAACCCGTATTCCTGCAGCAGTTCGTCCCGCCCGGCCGGATCCGCGGGAGCTGCAGTTACCGTCTGAGTGCGCGCCATGAATTGTCCCCTTTCAGACCGCAAATTTGGGTCCGGGGCCGATAGTACAGGCCAGCAGCGATTTCCCGGGAACGCGCTCACCGTGCACGGCCGGAACGCAGGCACATCCGCAGCATAGGATCTTCTCATGGCCCAGCTCATCGCACCAGACATCAGCCTCCACTCATCCTGGCTTGAGGCAGCGGCAGAGTTTGCCGGTGCCCGGCAGGACGGTGCGGGCGCAGACAGCTGGTCCCCGGACGATCTCATCGGTGCACAGGCGTTCAGCCGGTTCGTTGACGTCCTCATCAAAGACGCCAGGCCGGAAACGGTGCGGAAGCCCGGCTACGTGCCCTGCACCTACCTGTGGATTGTCGACGGCGGCACGTTCCTCGGCTCGCTGGCCATCAGGCACAGCTTGAACGACTACCTCCTCAACGAAGGCGGGCACATCGGCTACAGCGTCAGGCCCTCCGCGAGGCGGCGCGGCCATGCAGCGAAAGCGTTGGCAGACGCGCTTCCCGTGGCGCGGGCGCTGGGGATCGAACGGGTGCTCCTGACCTGCGACGAGGCCAATGCCGGCTCGAGGGCCACCATTGAAAAGAATGGCGGGCAGTACGAAGACACGCGCAACGGCAAGCGCCGCTATTGGATAGAGAACGCCTAGCCCATGGGGGGAAGCCCCCGCGCGAGTCTAGCTCCAGCGCAGGGGCCTCCAATGCTTCCTGCCGGGGAACTGACGTGGAAGCAGTTAAGAAATTACCGGTCGGTAGCCTGCCTACATGTCCAAAACCGGCACCTTCGGCCAATCTTGAGCCAACCTTGAGCGGAGCTCACTGCGCGATCTCATCGGAACTCAGTCCGTTGGCCCCGCCGCGGCATCCGGATCCTCTTCCGGTTCAAAGGTGTTGGGCTCGGCGCCGTCGGAAATCCCGACGCCGTCCTTACCACCGGGGATCCCGCCGTCGGCATTGCCTTTGCCGGCCGCCGAGCCTTCCTGCGGCTCATCCCCGGGCAGTGAATCAGGTGAATTGATGGACATCGATCCTCCTTCTGTGGCTGGGCCTCCACGCTAACAGCCCCCGACCCAAAAGGCGCCGGAAGGCGGCCATCTCCTGAAGTCAGCTGCCCAGTTCCGCGGCCCGCTGCTGCCTCAGGATGTAGCGCTGCAGCTTGCCCGACGGCGTCTTTGGCAGGTCCTCAACGAAGTGGATGCGGCGCGGGTAGGCGTGTGCGGCGAACTGCGTCTTGACCATGGTCTGCAGTTCGGCCACCAGGGCATCACTGCCGGTGGTCCCTTCCGCCAGGACTATATAAGCCTCCAGGACTTCTCCGCGCAGTTCGTCGGGAGCGCCCACCACGGCAGTTTCCAGGACCGCCGGATGGGTGGCCAGGACGCTCTCCACATCGAAAGGGCCAATCCGGTAGCCGGCCATGATGATCACGTCGTCATCACGGGAGGAGAAGAAATAGTAGCCGTCCGCGTCCACCGTGCCCGCGTCGCCGGTCAGGTACCACTTGGCGTCCGCGCTGAATCTTTCCGCCGTCTTTTCCGGTGCGTCCTGGTACCCCTTGAACCACATCATGGGGCTGTCTGCCACATTGACGGCAACCCGGCCCAGTTCACCCGGCGCGGCCGGCTCGTCGGCGTTGTCCTTGAGGACCGCACAGCTCCACCCCGGCAGGGGCCGGCCCATGGAACCCGGCCTGAGTTCCGTCCGCACGTCGTCATGCCAGGCATTGATGATCATCATCCCGTGTTCGGTCTGTCCGTAATGGTCCCGTACCGGAACCCCCAGCACCTCCCGGGCCCAGCTGATCACCTCCGGGGTCAGCGGTTCGCCGGCGGACGAGGCGCGCCGAAGGTGGAAAGGACTGATTCCGGCGCCGGCTTTCGCGCGCATGGTGCGGTACACGGTGGGGGCAGCCGCGAAGTTGGTGACGGAAAACGCCTCCAGCACTTTGAAGCTGAGTTCCGGCGAGAAACCCGGGCGCAGCAGGAGGTTCCGCCGCCCTGCCGCCATGGGACCGAGGATCCCGTAGTACAGGCCGTAGGCCCAGCCGGGATCTGCGGCATTCCAAAAAACATCCTCGTCACTGACGTCCAGGCCCAGCTCGACGTACTGGCGGAACGCGGCCAACGCCCGGACGGGCACCGGTACGCCCTTGGGTGCACCGGTGGTTCCGGACGTGAAGATCAGCACCAAATCACCGTCACCTCCCACAGCTTCGGCCGCGATCCCCGGTTGCGTCCTGGCAAGGAGCGGCGTGAGCGCCAGGTCCGGCAGGGATGCTTCTGCGCCGGCAACCACGACGGCGGCATCGGTTTCGTGGATCTTCGCCCGCTGGTCGGCGTCGGTTATCACAGCCTTTGCGCCGGAGGCTGTGAGGCGAAGCTCGATGGCCGGCCACGCGAAGGCGGTGAACAGCGGCACGTGGACGGCGCCGCGGCGCCAAATAGCCAGGAGCATGACCACCAGGTCCGCCGACTTTCCCATCAGGGTGGCCACCGCATCTCCCGGACCTATTCCCAACTCCGCCAAGGCGGCGGCTCCCCGTTCCGAGCGTTCCCGGAGCTCGCCGTAGGTGATGTCCTCGGCGGAGAGGTCGGCAGCAACCACCGTAAAGGCAACGGCGTTGGGATCGTGGCTGTCACACAGGAGTTCGGCCGCGCAGGCGTCGGCCGCACCGTAGGTGGAAAGAAGGGCATCAACGGCTGGGACCGGACGGGACATTCATTCTCCTTTGAACAATGTGACCTGGAACAGCGGCACCTGGAAACAGCGGCCTCTGTAACGCAGTGGAATAAACGTACTGCAGGTCAGCCCCTGGCGCCCGGCGGCCTGATGATGCGCCGCTGGGCAGCGGCCGCGATGGCGGCAGTGCGGTTGTCCACGCCGAGCTTGCCGTAGATGTGCACCAGGTGGGTCTTCACCGTCGCCTCGGAAATGAAGACCTGCCTGGCGATGGCGCGGTTGGACAGGCCCGTGGCCAGCAGCTCCAACAGCTGCACCTCCCGGGGGGTCAGCGAAGTGCCGGGGTTGCTGATCCGGTCCATCAGCAGCGCAGCCGCCCGCGGCGCCAGGGCCGTCCCGCCAGCAGCCGCCTGCAAAACCGCCTGCCGGAGCTGGTCCGGCGGCGCGTCCTTCAGCATGTACCCGCTGGCTCCCGCCTCGACGGCCGCCAGGATGTCCGCGTCGGTGTCGTACGTGGTGAGGATGAGTACCGGCGGAGCGGCGTGAAGTTTGCGGATCTCGGCAGTGGCCGTGACACCGTCCATCCCCTCGCCCATTTGCAGGTCCATGAGGACCACATCCGGCGCCTCGCCCAGCGCCGTCAGCCGGGCCAGTTCCTTCAGCGCAGCGGCCCCGTCAGCGGCCTCGGCGGCGATGGAGATGCCCTCGATTCCGGTGAGCATGGCACGCAGCCCGGCACGGACCACGGGGTGGTCGTCCACCAGCAGGACGTGCACCTCACCCACGGGGACCGCCGTCCAGCGGCAGCCGGATGGCCACCACGGTGCCCTCGCCGGGCGCGGCCTCCAGTGCCAGCGTCCCGTTCAATCCGGCGACCCGCTCCCGCAGCGAGCGCAGCCCGAACCCGCTGCCGTCCGCTGGGTCCGCGGCACCGGCCGCAGCGGCGGGATCAAAGCCCGTGCCGTCGTCGTAAATGTCCATGGTCACCTCGGTGCCCAGGAAGGCAAGGGTGACGACGGCGTTCGCTGCCCGGGAGTGTTCGCGGACATTCGCTAGGCTCGCCTGAGCCGCCCGCAGCAGGGTCACGCGGACCGGCTGGGGCAGATCCTGCGGCTCACCGTCCACCTCCAGCCGGCACCGCAACGCCACCCCAGCGGCCGCGGCGCCTGCCTCCGTCTTGCCGCACAACCGGCGCAGGGCCTCCACCAAAGTGGTCCCCTCCAGCTGTGGCGAGGACAGGCCGCGGACGAAGCTGCGCGCCTCCGCCAGGTTGTCGGCGGCGGTCTGCTGCACCAGCGCCAGCCGTGAGGATGCGGTCGCGGCATCACCGTCGGCGAGGGACTGCTCCGCCGCCCGTCCCAGGAGCACGATGCTGGACAGGCCCTGGGCCAGGGTGTCGTGGATTTCCCGGGCCAGCCGCTCCCGCTCCGCCAGCATCCCGGCGTCGTGCTGGGACCTGGCCAGCTCCTGCCGCGTCCGGCGCAGTTCGTCGGCCGCACGCCGCTGGTTTTCGGCCTCGCGGTACAGGGCCGCGTACGCCAGCCCGGTGATTACCGAGAAGACCGCACCCAGCACAGGTCCCACCACGGCCGCGGCATGCGGCACCGGGGCGCCGCTGGCAGCCCACTGGGAGGCAACTACCGCCACCGTCATCAGCGCGATGGTCGGCAGCGCAGCCCGCCGGGGCAGCAGGTGCAGGTGCAGGAAGAAGATGGGGAACGCCAGCCACGCAAAGTCCGCACTCCCGGCAAGCAGCAACGCCCACAAGCCCGTGACCAGGGCCAGCCAGAGCAGGCCGTAACGGCGGGGGTTGAAGCCGATCCGGGCTTCCGCGTGGCGCTTTTCGAGGACCGTTCCGGCCAGGTACACAGCAGCGAGGACCACGGCGGCGCCCGCCCACAGCCAGCGCAGGGAACCACCGGACATCAGTATCCGGACCAGGGCCACGGCCAGCAGCACCGCGAACCCCGTGTGCAGGGTGACCCGCAGGACCCGAAGGATTGCCGCCGACGATGCATTTTCCAGCGCATTCAACGGCCCCGTCGCGGGGATGCCGCCGGCCTTTTCCGGTGGTTGCGGCGGGGGCATGGCGGGCATTTCCCCAGCTTATGCCGGGACCGCCTGCAGGGGATCAACCGAACGGTTGACTCCCGGCTCAACCCTTCCATCCCGGAGGATCAACCGTCCCCGCGATGCCGCCGGGGGCAGCCCCCGGGAGAGTGGAAGGACACAAGAATCCACCCCTGCTGAGAGAAGAAACAACGTGTTCCTGGCAATCCGCGATATCCGCTTCGCCAAAGGCCGGTTCGCCATGATGGGCGGCGTCGTAGCCCTGATCACCCTCCTGCTGGTCATGCTGTCAGGCCTGACAGCGGGCCTGGCCGAGCAGTCGACGTCGGCCATCGACAAGCTGGGCGCGGCCGGCACCAGGCCGGTGGATACCATCGTCTTCGGCGCTCCCGGTTCCGCCACCCCCAAGGCGTCCTACACGGAAAGCTCCGTGACGGCCGCCCAGGTGGAGCGCTGGAAGAACCAGCCCGGCGTCAGGTCCGCAGAGCCGCTGGGCATTACCCAGACCCGGGCCCAGACCGTCAAGGGGTCGGGCACGGCCAACGTGGCGGTTTTCGGCGTTTCCCCGGGAAGCCCGCTGGCACCCGTTGAGGTGTCCGCCGGCACCGCGGTGCTGGGTACCTCGGTTGCGGAGGCTCTGTCGGCCGGCCAAGGCGACAAAGTCTCCCTGGGCGGCGTGGAGCTTTCCGTCGCCGCGGTGGTGCCGGATCAGTGGTACGCACATACCAGCGTGGTGTGGACGGCCCTGCCGGCGTGGGCCAGGGCAGCGCACGTGTCCGACGGCGGACAGCTGGCGACCGTCGTCGCCGTCACCTACGCCCCGGGGGCCACGGTGGACGGCGCCGCCGTCGACGCAGCCGTGCATACAGTCAGCGCCTCACGCGCCGGGTCCTTCCAGGCGCTGGGCTCCTTCAAGAGCGAGAACGGGTCCCTGACCCTGATGCAGGCGTTCCTGTACGGGATCTCGTCACTGGTGATCGTGGCATTCCTGACCGTATGGACCATCCAGCGGACCCGGGACATTGCCGTGCTGAAAGCCATGGGTGCGCCCGGTGCCTACATCCTCCGGGACGCCCTGACCCAGGCCGCGATCGTCCTCACCGCCGGTGCCGCCGTCGGTGGAGCCGTGGGCGTCGCGGCCGGTTCCCTTGCCGCCCAGGCTGCCCCGTTCCTGCTGAACGCGGGCACCACGGTGCTTCCCGTCGTCGGGATTGTTGCCCTGGGCCTGGCCGGCGCCGCACTGGCGGTCCGCCGCGTGACCAAGGTCGACGCGCTCCTGGCGCTCGGCGGCAACTAATCCACCCTTACGAAAGGAACGCCATCATGCCCTCCCCCACCCCCGCTCCCCTGAGCCTGGTCAACGTCACCCTCGAATATCCGGACGGCGGCGGAACCACCACCGCCCTGGACCGGGTCAGCCTCACGGCCCCGGCCGGCCAGCTGGTTGCGCTCGTGGGCCCTTCGGGCTCCGGCAAATCAAGCCTCCTGGCCGTCGCCGCCACCCTGGTCCGCCCCTCCCACGGGCAGGTCATGATTGACGGCACCGATACCGGTGGCCTCAGGGACAAGGAGCTCACCGCGCTGCGCCGGCACAAGGTGGGCATCATCTTCCAGCAGCCCAACCTGCTGCCCTCGCTCACCGCCGTCGAACAGCTCATCATCAGCGACCACCTGCGCGGAAAGCCTGCCAAGGCGGCTCGGACGAAGGCCGCGGAACTGCTGGACGTCGTTGGCCTCTCCGCGAGCGCCAGGAAACTGCCGCACCAGCTCTCCGGCGGCCAGCGCCAGCGGGTGAACATCGCCCGGGCACTCATGGGCAGCCCCAAGGTGCTGCTGGTGGACGAGCCAACCGCCGCTCTGGACCATGAACGCAGCGCCTCGATCATCGGGCTCCTCCGCCAGGTGACCACCGGGTTCGGGGTGGCCACCGTGATGGTCACCCATGACACCGAGTTCGTGCCGCTGACGGACGTGGTGGCCACCATGCGGGACGGCAGGCTGACGGCGCCGGTGCTGACGGGGGCGTAGGGGCCCCTGTCCTCACCCCAGGTAGTGCACCGTAAACGCCGTCAGGAACCCCACGGCCGCGGTGAGTCCGGTCAGGTTGTGGTGCTCCTCGAAGGCCTCGGGAATCATCGTGTCCGCCAGCATGGCCAGGATGCCGCCAGCGGCAACGGAGGTGATGAATGCGACCAGCTCATCCGGGGCGTCCTCCAGCGCCACATATCCCAGCAGCGCTGCCACTCCGCTCAGGAGCGCAATGCCGCCCCAGAGCCCGAACACGTACCCCCTGCTCCGGCCCGCCTTCTTCATGCCGGCGGTGCCGGACAGGCCCTCCGGCACGTTGGAGATGAAGACGGCTGCCAGCATGGCAGGACTCACCGCTCCGCCGGCCAGCAGGCCGACGCCCAGGACCACCGATTCCGGGACGCCGTCCAGCAGTGCACCGACGGCGATGGCGGTGCCGCTGCCCGGATTGTCCTTTTCGGAGGGCTGCTGGTCCCCGGACCGCTTGCGGTGCTTGGCGCCGGCCCTGGCCAGGAGCACGTTGGCGCCCACGTACACCACTGCCCCCGCCAGGAAGCCCGCCACCGTGGGCCAAAGGCCACCGCCCTTGACCGCCTCGTCCACCAGTTCAAAGGCAAGGGCCGAGATCAGCACACCTGCGCCGAAAGCCATGACCGTCGAGACGATTTTGGAGGGGATGGACCACCGCCAGGACACGGCAGCTCCCAGGACCAGGGCAGCACCGGCACCGGTGCCCCATACAAGTGACATCAACCAGGTAGGCATACCTCTTCCGTCCCCAGCGCGGCGGCAATGAAACAAGGGGCAGCAGTGCACCCGGTCACCCTCCACGGGCAGAATTGATGGGATCTTGAGGCAAACCTTGCCATCCCTAGACATTGCAGGTCCACGCTTTAGCCATAGGACCAAACCAGCTTGTGGGGAGCAGGAAGTCATGGGAAGCAGAACAGCGTTGGACAACGAGGTCACAACCGTGGGAGGCGTGCTGACGGACAAGCAGCCGCTGGATTTCCACACGTTGGGACTGGCCGGGTGCATTGACCGGCTTACCGCCCCCCTGAGGCAGCGCGGGACCTCGGTCCACTGGGATACTCCACACTGGGGCGTCGAGATCCCGGCGGACTGCGCGTCCCTCCTGTACCAGTCGGCCCGGGAGGCGCTCAGCAACGCGTTCAAATTCTCGTCCGCGTCCACGCTCAGCATCCAGCTGGCGGCTGTTGACCACGGCATCCGCTTGGTAGTGGCCGACGACGGCACGGGCTTCGACAGCATCCTCGCCAAGAGCGGGCGGCACCACGGCTACGGCCTGCGGCTCATGGCGGTCGCCGTGCAGGAAGCGGGCGGCGCAGTGGAGATCAGTTCCAGCCCCGGCCAGGGCACCAGCGTGACGGTGACGCTGCCGCTGGACTGACCCGCCGGCTCGCGATGCCGGCATAAAGACTCGGATGCCCGCCGTTGCTGGGACGGCGGGCATCCGTATGCCTTATGAAGACCCGCCAGGGAATCAGCGGGAAAGCTTGGCGGCGTCCGGTTCCAGGTCACCGATGTGACCGGGCGCGTTGGCGGCCAGGACCCGTGCCACGAAGGCCGCATACTCTTCCATGTAGTGGCTGAGGAACTTGGCGGTGGACCCGTCCTTGACCTCGCCGTCGTCGCCGAAAACCTTGGGATCGTACTTGACGTAGGCCTCCGGCGCATTCAGCTGCGGTGCGTCAAGGAAGCTCAGGACGGCCCGCATGGAGGACTGCATCACGGCCGTCCCGATGCTGCCAGGTGAGGCGCCGATGATGCCGGTGGGCTTGCGGGCAAAGGAGTTGGTGCCCCAGGGCCGGGATCCCCAGTCGATGGCGTTCTTGAGGGCTCCCGGGATGGAGCGATTGTATTCCGGGGACACGAAGAGGATCCCGTCCGCGGCCTCGATGGCTTCCTTGAGGGCCCGGCCCTCCGGCGGGAAGTCGGCGTCATAGTCGTAGCTGTACAGCGGGAGGTCCTTGATGGGGATCTCCGTGAATTCCAGTTCCCCGGGCGCGAGTTTGATCAGGGCCTTGGCCAGAACCCGGTTGATGGAACCGCTGGCCAGGCTGCCCACGAAATATCCGATCTTGTACGTTGCCATGAGTGGTCCTTTCCAACAGCCGGGCCGCGCCGGCTGGGTCGGTTTGGGTTGGAAATGGCGCCGTCCCAGCAGCCCGGAGGGGCGAAGAAACGGCGGTTGGTGCTCACTGCTTCACCAGTCCAGCACACAAGCCCTGCTGCGGCCAGAGTGCGTGGGAGGTCCTTGACACGTCATGGAGCGGAGCGCTGAATGAGGGGTACCGCGAATCAGCGCCACGAGGAGCAGCCATGACTGAAGATCGCTCACGGAACGACGACGACGACCGGGTCCACGCTGAATCGCCCGCCGAAGGCGATCCGGACGCAGACCCTGCCGACATCCGCGTCCACTCCCAGGACCCCGCCGAGGGAGCAGACGACGACGGGGACCCCGCCAGGAAATAGCCGCCCGGACGCCAGCCCCCGGCCCAGCAGCCAACCGTCCCGCCTGGCAAAATCCCCTTGCACGCACGCCACCTGTCTACTACGTTGTAGGTCATCGAGAAAGCGCTTTCCCACTATCGGGACTTCCGCGCGCAGCAATCACCAGTGGAATTGGATGACATGACGGACAACACCCTCATCAGGTGGATCGACGGGCAGGCACCCGCAGAAATCAGCGGCGGAACCACGTGGGGGATGCCGTTCCCGCGCGGCACCGCGCAAGGTGTGGAGGCGTTGTCAGTTGCGGACGGCAGCGGCACGCCGGTCCCCAACCAGGCCTGGCCCCTGGCCACCTGGCCGGACGGGTCCCTGAAGTGGGCGGGCATTGCGCTGCCGGCAACGGACACGCCCTCGGACACCTATCAGGTGAGGGCCGACGGCGGCACGGCCGCCGAACCCAGCCAGCCGTCGTCGGCCGGCGCGTCCGTCACGGTCACCGAAAGTGCGGACACCCTCACCGTGGACACCGGCGTCCTGCAGATGGTGATCAACCGCGGCGGTTCCACCCTGTTCAGCACCCTTTCCCGGAACGGGCGGGAAGTTGCCCGGGACGCCCGGCTGGTCAGCCTGCTGCAGGACAGCGTCCCCGAGGGCGCGGGAACGGTTGGCCGGGACGCCTTCACCGGCGGGGTCACCGCCGTCGTCCTGGAACAAAGCGGCCCCGTGCGGGCGGTGGTGCGGCTGGAAGGCAACCACCGTCCGGACACTCCACAAAGCGGAAAGCGGGACTGGCTGCCGTTTGTGGTCCGCTTCTACTTCCATGCCAACGCCCGCAGCGTGCGGATGGTGCACTCTTTCATTTGGGACGGAGACGCGGACCAGGACTTCCTGGCAGGACTGGGCGTGCGGTTCACGGTGCCACTGGCGGCGGAGCTGCACAACCGGCACATCCGCATCGCCGGAGCCGACGGCGGGTTCCTCGCCGAGGCAGTCCGCGGCCTCACCGGACTCCGCCGCGACCCGGGCGGGGACGTACGGGAGGCGCAGATTAACGGCCGCCCCACTCCCCCGCCGGATACCTGGAATCCTGACGTCTCGACCCGCCTCCACCTGGTTCCCACGTGGGGCGACTACACCCTCAGCCAGCTCAGCGCCGACGGATTCGAGCTGCGCAAGCGCACCGCCGCCGGCCACGGCTGGGTGGGAATCACCGGCGGCACCCGCGCCGGCGGCTTCTGCTCCCTGAGCGATACCCACGGCGGACTCGGGGTGGGCATCAAGGACTTCTGGCAGTCCCACCCGGGCCAGCTGGACATCCGCGGCGCCGCCACCGGCGAGGCCTCGCTCACGGCGTGGCTGTTCTCCCCCGAGGCCCAGCCCATGGACCTGCGTTTCTACCACGACGGCCTGGGCCAGGAAACGTTCGAGGAACAGCTCGACGGCCTGGAAATCACGTATGAGGACTATGAGCCGGGCTTCGGCAACCCCACGGGAATTGCCCGCACCCACGAGTTGACCCTGTTCGCCTACGATGCCACCCCGCCCACCGAAACCCTCGCGGCCGACGCCGCCTCCGCCGCCACCCCGGCCCTGCTGCAGGCCACACCGGAGTATCTGCACTCGGCGGGCGTCTTTGGCGACTGGGATCCGGTGGACCGGAGCACTCCCGCGCGGGCCGTGCTTGAAGACCGGTTGGACTTCCTGTTCGATTTCTACGCCGGCCAGGTGGAACAGCGGCGCTGGTACGGCTTCTGGAACTACGGCGACGTGATGCACACCTACGACTTTGACCGGCACGTGTGGCGGTACGACGTGGGCGGCTACGCCTGGGACAATTCGGAACTGTCCCCCGACCTGTGGCTCTGGTACTCCTACCTGCGCTCCGGCCGGGCGGAAGTCTTCCGCTTTGCCGAGGCCATGACCCGGCACACGGGAGAAGTGGACGTTTACCACCTGGGTCCCTGGAAGGGGCTCGGCTCACGGCACAACGTCCAGCACTGGGGCTGCAGCGCCAAGCAGCTGCGGATCAGCACGCCGGCCTACCGGCGTTTCTACTACTACCTGACGGCGGACGAGCGCACCGGGGACCTGCTGACCGAACTGGTGGACAGCGACCAGAACTTCCTGGGTCTTGACCCCGTGCGCAAGGTCCGCCCGGATGCCGACACCTACCGCCCCAACCGCGGCGCACTTGGCGTGGGGCTGGGGACGGACTGGGGTTCCCTCGCCGCAACCTGGCTGACGGACTGGGAACGCACCGGCAACCCGCGTTCCCGCGACCGGCTGCTGGGCACCATGGCGGACATCGGGGCGCTCAAGTACGGCTTCCTCACCGGTGAAGCGCTGTATGACCTGGACAAGGGCCGGTTCGACTCCGGCCGCGAGCAGATCCAGGTGTCACACCTCAGCGCGGTGTTCGGCTTGGTGGAAATCTGCAGCGAGCTGGTGGACCTGGTGCCGGACCCGGAGTTCGAGCGGTCCTGGCTGCAGTACTGCCGGCTCTTTCTGGCATCGAAGGAGGAACAGGTGGAAGCCGTGGGCCAGCCGCTCGACGGCATCCATCTCACCCAGGCCCACAGCAGGCTGACGGCCTACGCGGCGGCAAGGTTGCAGGACCCAGAACTGGCAGCCCGGGCATGGGAAAGCTTTGCCGAAGGCGGGGAGCACCTGAACCACGAATCGGCCTTCACCCTGCGGAAAATCGAGCCGCCCCACGTGCTGGCGCCCGTGGACGAGGCGCCGACGGTGTCCACCAATGACACCGCCCAGTTCGGGCTGGCAGTCATCCAGAACCTGGCGCTCGTGGGCCGGTACCTGGACTGACACTCCTGCGTGGCACAAAACCGCGACGGCGGCACCTGGCCGGGTGCCGCCGTCGTACGTTTTCCCCCATGACCAAGTTGGACTCTGGAAACATCCAAGATCAAAAGGTATGTTAGTAAGCATGCTGATGATTCTTCCCGAGTCATTGGTTTCCGGTAGCAAAGCGAAGGAGACGTTATGAGCACGAAGGTGGAAAAACGCATTCTGGTGAACGTACCGGTGAGCACCGCTTATAACCAGTGGACCCAGTTCGAGGAATTCCCGCACTTCATGGGCGGCGTCAAGAGCGTGACCCAGCTCAGTGACGACCGGCTGGAATGGGTGGCCGAGATCGGCGGCGTCCGCAGGCAATGGGAAGCCAAGATTTTGGAGCAGGTCCCGGACCGCAAAGTTGCGTGGGCCGCGACCGAAGGTGCCACGAACGCCGGCGCTGTGGAGTTCGAGGACGTGGGAGGCGGCCAGACCTCCATCCGGCTGAGCCTCGAATACGAGCCCGAAGGCCTGATCGAGAAGGTGGGCGACAAGCTCAACGTCGTGGACCGGCAGGCGGAATCGGACCTGCAGAAGTTCAAGGAATTTATTGAGGACGAAGGCTACGCCAGCGGCGCCTGGCGCGGATCCGTCAATGCCGGCTCAGCTGTGGGCACGCCCGGTGTTGAACATGCAGGGGGCTCCCGCGGCGATTCCGGCAAGGCCGGCGTCTCCGGCAAGGTTGCGGCCGGCGTCGGCATCGCAGCGGCTGCGGGCGCAGCAGCGGCCATGGCTGCCAGCGGCAACAAGGAAGACACCGAAACGCGTGACGTGACGGTTACGCAGACCACTCCCGCGGTCCCGGCAGAACCGGTTGTGCCCGCGGAGCCCCTCACCACCGGCGCCACCACCGGCAGCGCCTACCCGGGCACGGGGACAACTGATACCACAACCCCAGGCACGACGTCGGGGGCCGGCTCCACCGGCTCGGTCGCCGACCTGGGCGATGACAGGATCGGCCACGCTTTTGACCAGACCAACGGCCTCGTGGACACCACCGGCGAGTCCGATGACACGGTTGCCGGCGAAAACCTGAGCGCCGGCGAACGGCGCGAGGACGACAGCAACGCCGACGGCGGCCTTCCGCCTGTGGGTGGCAACCTCGGCGGCCACTGACCCGTCCCAACCCAAGAACCAGCGCCGCCCGCCTTTCCCCCAAAGGCGGGCGGCGCTTTGCCGTCACTGCTTAGTTTGCGGCCCCCGGGATGACGGCGCCGTCCTGGATGACGAACTCAAGATGGTCAGCCATGTCGGCAAGCACAGCAATGTCCTGTACCGGATCAGCCGTCAGGACGAGCATGTCGGCGTCCGCTCCGGGCGCGATAATTCCAATTTCACCGGGCCTTCCCAGTAACTCGGCGGCCGTGGTGGTCGCGGCACGGATAGCGTCGATGGCCGGCTGGACCTTTCCCAGCAGCCTGAACTGTTCGTTCTGGTGACGATGCATGCCGCCCAGCAGGTCTGAACCGTAGACCAGCTTCACGCCTGCTTCGTGGGCCTGGGCAATGGCTTCAAGTCCACTGTTTAGGACAGAATCCACTTTGGCCCACATCTCCTCCGTCAGCCCGGACTCCCGGCCTTCTTCCTTCAGGGCCCAATATGTCACCAGGGTGGGCACCAGGAAGGCGTCCTTTTCCAGGAAGAGACGAAGGCTCTCGTCATCAAGAAGGTTGCCGTGTTCGATCGACCTGACTCCTGCCTCCAGGGCCCGGTTGATGGCGCGGGCAGTGTAGGCGTGCGCGGCGACGTACCGGTTGGCCGCCTCCGCTTCCTCCACGGCGGCCCGCATTTCATCGCGCGAGTACTGGGTGGAGTCGATGCGATCGGTGGGGGACGATACCCCTCCTGAGGCCATGATTTTGATGTGGTGGGCTCCCTTGCGGAGCTCGTCACGGGCCGCGGCGCGCACGGCGTCCACACCATCGGCAACCCGGCCGATCCCGCAGCAGCCTTTGCGGTTGGGCTCATGGTCCTCGCCGGGAAGGCGCATATCGCCGTGGCCACCCGTCTGGCTGAGGGCCCGCCCGCAGAAGTGAAGCTTGGGACCCTCAAGAAGCCCTTCGGCCTGCGCCTTCGCCAGGCCGAAATCTGCACCTGAAAGGTCACGGACGGTGGTGAAGCCCCGCCGCAGCATACCCTGCATGATTCGGGCGGTCTGCGCATACACATAGGAGGGCGGAGTCCAGGTCAGCGAACGGAAGTCCGCGCTCGAGGCCACGACGTGCACGTGGGCGTCAATGAGGCCCGGGATGACATATTTGCCCGTTCCGTCAATGATCTGCGCTTCTTCCGGAGCATCCGCACCCTTCTCTACGCTCCTGATTTTTCCGCCTGCTGTGACTACGTCGGCGACCGAGAAGGTGCCGCCGTGAACGTCCAGGACACTGGCGTTCCTAATGACAAGTGGTTGGGTGGATTGAGTCACGGGCGGACTGCTTCCTTTCCGGTAAAGACGGTTTGGTCTGAATTGATAAAGGCCGATGCGATCTCTTCGGTCGCAGCGGACACAACTGCTGATGCGGTGCTGAGGCTCCGATCGGTGTACTTTCCTTCGGCATCAAGCAGTGCCAACACACCCACCACCGCACCGCCGGAGACCACGGGAATATTGATGACCGCACCGCATCCGAGGGACTGAATCAGGGCAACATCAGTAAACACTTCGGCCAGCGACTCCAGATCGGGTGCCAGGAATGGCTGCTGCTTAGCTATGACGGTTTCCAGCCAGCCTGCAGAGATTTCCACGGACTTTTCAGCACCCAGCGGGTACTCCTCTGGATGGCTGGTGAACACACGCCGCAATACGGAGTCTGCCTGCAGCCAACGGAGTGCGGTGAACAGGATGACTCCAGGATCCTGGCGCAATTCTCCGTAGACGGCCTGGAGTGCTGCGTCGACTTTCGATCCGTTCATTTGCCGCCTCCCACTGCGGCCGGGCGCTCCGGTTCAGTGCGGGCGTTGATATCTTCCAAGGACTTGCCCGCTGTCGACGTTCCAAAGATGACCACACCCAGAACGCCGACTGCCAGGACCACCGTGGTCATGGTGAAGACACCGCCGAAGCCCAGGGTTGCGGCGAACACACCGATGATGGACGGGGCCAGGATGCTTCCCACCCTGCCAACGGCACTTGCCAGCCCTACGCCGGTAGCCCGCATCCACGTGGGGAAAAGTTCCGGCGTGTATGCGTAAACGCCGGCGTAGGTGCCGTTGAGGAAGAAGGAAAGCGTTGCTGCCGCCACCAGGATCATCCCGGCATCGCTGGATTGGCTGAGCCAGAACGCGCTGAGGGCCGAGCCCGCCAGGTACAGGGCGATGGTGTTCTTGCGGTCGATGCGGTCGCAGAGCCAGGCGGCGGAGAAGTAGCCGGGGATTTGGGCCAGGTAAATGATGATGGAGTATTCGAAGCTCTTGGTGACCGTGATTCCGCGCCCCACAAGAAGGGTGGGGATCCAGGAGAAGAATCCGTAGTAGGAGAAGGTGATGACGAACCAAATCAGCCAGATCACGGCGGTCCTGCGACGGAGGGCAGGCGACCACATGACCTTCAGGGCGTTCCAAATGCTGATTTTTTGCCCATGCTTGGCAATATCCTCGACGCCTTCCTCCGCTGCCGGCAACTCCTTGCCTGTTGCGCGGAGGACCTTCTGCTCGAAGCCTTCAACCACGCGTTGGGCTTCCGCCGCACGGCCTTGACTCATGAGGAAGCGGGGTGATTCAGGCAGGCTGCGGCGCCACCAGAGGAGCAGCAGGATGGGAACTGCCGTGATGACCTGCGCCCACCGCCATCCGTCGTCGCCCACGGGGACGACGAACCGTCCGATGAATGCGGCGGCAACGAAGCCGAAGGAGAAGAACCCGGCCAGCGTCCCGATGAACCAGCCACGCCGCTTGGGCGGGATGAACTCTGAGAGGAACGGGGCGATGATGACGCTTTCCGCTCCAGCGCCGAGCCCTGCAAGGACACGTGCAACAAGGAAGACTTCAAAATTGGGCGCCATGGCAGCAACCACGGACATGGCGCAGTAGAAGGCAAGGGCCCACAGCATGACCTTCTTGCGCCCGAACCGGTCCCCCATCCAGCCGGAAAGAATAGCGCCAAAGAAGAAGCCCAGCGGCGCAGCGGAGCCAACCAGGCCCAGGGACGCCGTGCTGAGGCCCCAGAGTTCCTGGATGCGGGGCAGCAGGAAAGCCACGACCGCGCCGTCCATGCCGTCAAAGGAGTATCCAAGCCCTCCGATAAGGAGAAGCTTGTAGTGTGGACGACTGAGTGGGAGCCGGTCCAGGCGAGCTGTTAGAGACATGGGAATCCTGCCGAAGTGGGCCAAGTTGTACAGTTTTTAGAATTTGCACAGATCCGTGCATGTAGATTGAAGTTACGTGGATCACTTGCGGAGGTCAATAGGTGAAACAAGAAGTTAACAGCGCCACCTTGACCGAATGGCTCGACGGCCAGGCCCAGGGACGCAAGCTTGCAGCCCGGCAGCTGCAGGTACTGGGTGTCCTTCGATCCCAGCCCCGGCTGGCCTCCTACGGTTCAGTCAGCGACATAGCGGCCGCGGCATCGTCGAACGCGTCGACCGTGACCCGCACCGCCCAAACGCTTGGTTTCAAGGGGTGGGCTGAGTTTCAATTCGAGCTCCGCTCCCGGTTCCTCGCATCGCTGAGCGCAGTCGAAATCGCCGCCGAACACAACGGCCACGTCAGCAGCCCGGCGCAGGCCTCGCTGACCACCGATCGGTCCAACCTGGCGCACCTGGAGCGGACCGTGGATCCGGGCGTGGTCCATGCGGTTGCCGAGGCCATCGCAGGTGCGCGGCAAACCCTCATTATTGCTGCCGGCAGTTATGCCATTCCGGGTAAGGCGCTGGAACACAACGCCATCATTGCCGGGTACGACGTCAGGCTGTTCGACGCCGACGTGGCGGCACTGACCAATGCTGTGGCTCGCCTGACGCCGGACGATCTGGTCATTGCCATCAGCCTTTGGCGCGTCTATGACAGCACCGTCCGGGCCGTGGACATCGCACACAGTCTCGGCACCAGGATCGTTACCATCACGGACACCGCCAGCTCACCGGTTGCGGAACATGCAACGGACCGGATTGTGGTGCCTGCCGAAAGTGCGGGCTTCTTCCCCTCCCTGACGGGCGCAGTGGCGGCGGTGCAGGCTGTGGCTGTTGAGCTCGCTTCCTTGGATCGCGATCGGTCGACGCGGAGTATCGCGGCTTCGGAACGCACCTGGGACCAGATGCGGATCATGCACCCGCGGCCCAGTTCATAAGCTGCCCAATGATAGGACCGGCAGAGGTAGTCGTTCAGGTGGGTGGCCGGTGTATCGGTACTGATGTGCGCGCGGCTTCATCGGAACAACTCACGGTGATGTTCAGCGGTTCACGTCTTCTCTTTTCAGCGGGTCCTTAGCCTCTTTCGACCCGCCCTTCACACCCATAGCATCAGCGCATTAGAACAGCCGGATGCTTGGCAGCTTTTTGGAGGTGGAGGGGGAAGCAATGAGCGCTGACCGGAAACTTTCCCCGTGGAAAGGTCTTGCGCTTGTCGCGGCACAGGCCCTTCTCCTCGGAGGGTGCGCGCAAGGCGGTGCGCCTCCGTCACCAACAGCGTCGCCCTCATCCGAACCAATGCAGTCCCCCTTGTCCGGACCAACGCGGTCAGCTTCAGCCAAGTCGGGCAGTCCGGCCTGTGACCTGATCACACCCGAGATCGCCGTAAAGATCGATCCTGGTTTGGCCCAAATGGGCCCAGGGGGCAAACCGGCGGGGAGCCAGGGGTATGTGTGCAGTTACATGAGCAAGGCGGAGAAGGTCCTTGCGCTCACCGTTTCACTGACCTCACCCGCGTCGGCGGCGGAGATCGCCGAAACGAAAAAGACACCGGACTGCTCGGTCATTGAGGGCATCGGTGATTTCGCATGCATGCAGTGGTCGGGCTGGTTCCGCGGCGAGTCCGGCGGGGCGTCGGCAAACACGGTGCTCAAGGCTGTCCGCGGCAACGAGTCGCTCGACCTGCGGATCGTGGCCATGCCGCCAATGTCACCGGACACCCCGGGACCGGACGGCGACGCCGCGGCGCGCGCACTTGCCCAGGCCCTTGTCGAGGGCGGGTGGGGCAACGGGGCTGAACTCCGTGTACCGCCCGCCCCGCCCGTCGGTCCCCAGACTGAGACGAACAATCCCGTATGTGCCTTGGTAAGCGTAGACGCGCTCAAGCAGGCCTTTGGCACCACAACGCAGGCGCAGGTTCTCCCGGGTGAGGGTAACTGTCGGTACCAATTTGGTGCTCTGGGTACGCCCGGGGCGGACTCGCTCAAATTCGCCATCGAGCTCCATCAAGGCGGTGCGTCCGCGCTCTCGGGGCCTATGCCGCCTGATGGCCAAAGCATCGAAGGCGTTGGAGACAAAGCAATCCTGCTAATCCGATCAGACCCGGGCGGACCCAAGGCTCTCCGGCCGCCAAGTGATGTACCGGTTACCTACATGTCACTGATGGTGGCCCGCGGCCAGAACATGGCCATATTCGTCGCAGAGATCCTGATCTCACCAGCTGGACCCACCGAAGAGCAGGTTAAGGAACAGTTCGTCACCTTGGTCAAGGGGATCGACTTCTGAGACAGCCCCTGCCCGCCCCAACAAGCTCTGGGACGGAAACCAACAGGAGGAGGACCCCGATGCATCCAGAAGCCAGCAGCAAAGTGCTGGAGCCTTACGGCGGAAGGGCCGAAGACACAGCCATGGTCCGCAAGTCCTATGCCTTGATCACCCAACCACCGGCGTCTGGATCGACTCCGCCGATCCTCGGTCCGACCGAGCCAGGTGAATGCAACGTCTTCCACAGGTCGTGGCAGCACGAGGCGCAATTGGATCCCTCCATGGGCTTCGCGCTGGCCGAGATCTTCAACGCCGGCAATCGAGGCATGGGCATGGTTCTCTTTGATGTGCGGAGCGCGCCTCGGGAGACGCTCGCCAAAGCGGACTTTGACTACAGCCCGGAGCTGATGGCTCGCTGCGCCATGTTTGACCAGACACTTTCCTCAGCCAATGGACCCCAGAGGTTCACCATTCAACTTCCTCCCTGGTCCGGACATTGGTGAGAAGGCGTACCTGACCAAGGAATCCTTCGACGGCAACGCTGTTGGGGTCGGGCTCCGCGTCCTTGCCGGAACGGTGTCTCTGGACATGGGTGCCAACACAGGTGCGGCGATAACTGAGGAAGAGGCGCTGACCCTGATGTCGAAGATAGCGCAGGAGTTTGTCGACGAGATGAAGAATCCTCACTAGCGTGAAGCATTCCGGCGGCTTTTGGTGCCCCGCCGTGGCCGCCTTGCCGCGAGCCGGGAACAACTGCGCCCACCGCCGCCAGACGGGCAGACGCTTAAGCACGCGCCGCGTTCCAGCGCACTGCGTCGGAACGGGGGCCCGTCGTGGTCCCACAGCACCCCTCCGCACCTGTGGCAGCGCCAAATCTTTGGGCTCTGGCCTCCCGATCGACGACATGAAAAAGGCGCGCCCCGAGTAGCTGAGCGCGCCCTTCCCGATCCTCCATATAGCCCTTAATCAGGCTGCATCTGCATGATGACTTCGCCGGAGTCCGGCGGCTTACCTGGCCTTGCCTGCGTAGAAGACAGCCGGTGAGGCCGGCGTCTGCATGCCCTCACCGATGAAGAAGCTGGGGTGCGGAGGCTGGTTGTAGCCGACCGTCTCGCGGGCCACGCCGGTCCGGTACATGGGGTCGTGCATCAGGGTGCGGAGCCGGACCTCGGTGGGCGAGGTGGTGGTGTAGATCCGCAGCTCGGTGCTGTCGGCGGAGGGGAACACCAGTTCCTCGCGCCAGTCACCCAGCAAGTCGGCCTGCAGTGACGGGTTGCCCTTGGTGCCGTTGTTGGTCCTAGCGCCGGTGGCTGTCAGGAGCCGGTCGCTGGTTTCGGTTTCCCAGTTCCACTTGGAGATGGTGGGTACGCCCACGCCTGCCTCGGCATTGAAGTCGTGGTCAACGATTTCCCGCAGCAGGTCGCCGTCCCACCAGGCCATGAAGTTGGCCGCCGGGATCTTGTCCGAAATCCGCTCGCCCTTGGCCGACATCAGGAACCCCGCCGGTGAGTTCCAGGCAGCGTCACCGCCCACGGCCCAGCTTTCCGAGCCTGGGAACCGGGGGTCGATGTCGCCGGTGGCGCCTCGGCCGGTGTCCTTGACAGCGGGAATGCTCCAGAGCACTTCACCGGTGGCGGAGTCGCGGAAGGTGGCACCGCGATTGCCGCTCGCGGACATGCTCTCGTGTACGGCGAACGTCTCAAAGCCCGGCCGCGAGGGGTCAAGGTCGCCGGTGTGGATGGCGTCGCCGTGGCCCAGCTTGGTGTTGTACAGCGGCGTGCCGTCGTCGTCGACCGTCATGGAGCCGAAGACGAACTCATCCTTGCCATCCTGGTCCACGTCCGCCACAGACAGGTTGTGATTGCCCTGGCCCTTGTATTCGGCCCCGGCCACGTCGGAATCGAACTTCCACCGCTTGACCAGTTTGCCGTTGACCAGGTCGTAGGTGACCAGGACCGTGCGGGTGTAGTAGCCGCGGCTGAACATCATGGACGGGTGCTCACCATCGAGGTACGCCACTCCGGCAAGGAAACGGTCCACGCGGTTGCCGTAACCATCACCCCAGGCGGCTACGCTCCCGCGCGGCGGATCATAGGGAACCGTATCCATAATGGTGCCGCTGGCACCGTTGAACACAGTGAGGAATTCCGGCCCTGACAGGACGTAGCCGGCGCTGTTGCGGTAGTCAGCCGCAGCATCGCCAATGACGGTCCCTGCCGCATCGGTGGTGCCGTCCGCAGTTTTGAAGGCCACTTCGCCTGTGCCGTCGCCGTCGAAGTCGTAGGCCAGCATCTGGGTGTAATGGGCGCCGGCACGGATGTTGCGGCCAAGGTCGATTCGCCAAAGCTTGGTGCCGTCCATCTTGTAGGCGTCCACGTACACATTGCCGGTGTAGCCGGACTTGGAGTTGTCCTGGGCGTTGGACGGGTTCCAGAGCTGGATGATTTCGTAGCCGCCATCGCCGTCCAGATCCGCCACACTCGAATCGTTGGCCGTATAGGTGTACGGCTTGCCGTCCTTGCTGACGCCGTCGGCGGGCTTGTCCAGTTTGATGGGCAGGTAGTTCTGCGCCAGCGGACTGAATTCGGCACTGAGCTTGCCCTGCCCGTTGCCGTTCCCAACCGTCTTGATGACGTACTTCGAGGCCGCCGTTCCCGCAGGATCCACATAGGTGGTGGTGCTGCGGATGGGCTCGTCGGTGATCTGGACGCCGTCACGGATGACGTGGAAGCCCACGCTGTCCTTGTCCAGGCCGAGCATCCGCCAACCCAGGGTGACGCCCCGGTCCGTGAGCACAGCCACGGGGGCACGGTCCAGGGTTTCCACCTGGCGTGTGGGCCCGGACGGTGCCGGGGCGGCGGGGCTGGCCTGGGCGGCCGGCCCGGCCTGGCCGGGATCAGCAGCAGCAAGCGGGACGCCAGTGAAAGCCAGTGCTGCGGCGAGCGTTGCCGCCGCTGCGGCCGGCGCGGCCTTCCAGGCCCTGCCCGCTGGGGATTGCGGGGAACACATTGAGGGTTGTGCCAAAAGAACATCTCCTTTGATGCGGCGGCAGCTGAGTCTGCCGCACGTCAGTTTGGAACGTTTCATTCGCGGCAAGGATCTCACTCCCGAGTGATGTGGAGGAGGGATGGAAGCTGCGGGGAAACGCTTTCTGCCCTTTAGGTTTATCAGCGCATGACAAATATGGTCAATAGTGTGACGGAAGTAATTGGGAGATTTTGTTCCATTGCGTTTGTTTCCCACCTCGTTGGATTCACTGCTTCCCCGTCGCCGCCTGCAGCAGCGGCAGGGTGCGGGTGGGCATGACTTCCACCAGGGACATGGCCGTGCTGGTGCGGACGACGCCGTCAATCGCCAGCATCGCGTTGGTGATCCTGTGCAGGTCGGCGGGGTCCCTTGCGGCCACCTTGGCGAGCAGGTCCGCGTCCCCGGTGGTGGCATGCATCTCGATGATTTCCGGAATGGTCTGCAGCGCTGCCACGGCAATGTCGCTGGCGGACTGGCTGATGGAGATCGAGATGAAGGCAATCAGCGGCAGGCCCAGCGCTTCCGTTCGCACCCGCTGGCTGAAGGGCGCCAGGCTGCCGTCGTTGACCAGCCGGCGGAGCCGGGCGTGCACCGTATTGCGGGCAACGCCCAGCGTCCTGGAGAGGGACAGGACCGTGGCCTGCGGATCCCGGTCAAGTGTGAGGAGGATCTCAGCGTCAAGGGCATCAATGCGGTGCATACTGAGCATTTTGCCACCCCTGCAGTCCCTGCGCACCGGATCTGTCCTCCTGCACACAGTTGTGTTGCGCAAACGTCCTGCGCTCCGGGAGCATGCTCTCCATGACCAGCACCCTTCCCGAAACCCAGGCACCCGAGGTCCGTACCGCCGTCGCCCAACTTCCCGCCTACGTGGCCGGCAAGAGCGCGCAGTCTGACCTGACCGCCGCCCTCGCCTCGAATGAAAGCCACTTTGCTCCCCTGCCGTCCGTCATTGAGGCAATGTCGGCCGAGGCGGGCAGGATCCACCGTTACCCAAGCATGGGTGCGGTGGAGGCGCGGGACGCCATTGCCCGGCAGTTCGGCGTCAGCGCCGGGGAAGTCGCCGCCGGACCGGGGAGCTCCGGCGTCCTGCAGCAGATCATTTCCGCAGTCTGCGGCCACGGCGACGAGGTGGTGTACGCGTGGCGCTCCTTCGAGGCCTACCCCATCCTGGTGGCAGTGGCGGGCGCCGTTTCGGTCCCCGTGCCGCTGCTGGCCACCGAGCAGCACGATCTCCACTCCATGGCCGCGGCGATCACGGACCGCACTCGCCTGGTCATCCTGTGCTCGCCCAACAACCCCACGGGTGTGTCCATCAGCCCCGCGGACCTTGAGGAGTTCCTCCGCTCTGTTCCGCCGCGGGTGCTGGTGGTACTGGACGAGGCCTACGTCGAATTCCAGCGCGGACCAGGCGTCGACTCGCTCGATTTCTACCGCCGCCACCCCAACCTGTGCATTCTGCGCACCTTCTCCAAGGCATACGGGCTGGCGGGCCTGCGGATCGGATACGCCATTGCCCGGCCGGAAATTGCTGATGGCCTCCGCCGGACGGCCGTCCCCTTCGGCGTGAACAGGATGGCGCAGGCGGCCGCGGTTGCTTCGCTGGCCGCCGGGGACGAAATTCTTGAGCGGACCGAGGCGGTGGCCCAGGAACGCACCCGGGTCATCGGTGCGCTACGGGACTATGGCTGGGATGTGCCGGACAGTCAGGCCAACTTCTACTGGCTGCGTGCCGACGATGATTTGCGTGTGCAGCTCCTGGACGCGTTGGCCGACGCCGACATCCTGGTGCGCGGCTACGCCGTGGACGGGGTCCGCATCACGCTGGCGGACCGGGCCACCAACGACAGGGTCCTTGCTGTCCTGGCCAACCGCGGGCGGTTCCTGCGTGAGGCGGCCGCGGCCCAGTGAGCACCACAACAGAAACACCGGCTGCCGCAACCCCTGCCCCAGCCCGGCACATGGAAGGGCCGACGGCGGCACCTTCAGCGCCGCCGTCGGCCGTCCGTCATTCCGTGGTTGAGGACGTCCTGGGCATCCTGACCGGCACCTTCGCGGCGTCGCTGGGGCTGTTCCTGCTCAAGTCGAGCGGGGCCGTGACGGGCGGCACCGCCGGCCTCGCACTGCTGCTCAGCTATTCGGTCGCACTGCCGTTTGGCGTCATCTTCTTCGCAGTGAACCTGCCGTTCTTCGCCCTGGCGGTGTGGAAGAAGGGCTGGAACTTCGCCCTCCGCACCGGCGCCGCGATCTCCCTGGTGTCCGTGATGGCCAGCCTGCACCCGGCGGCCCTGGGGTCCCTGCACATTGACCCCGTGTATGGCGTGCTGGGCGGAAACCTGCTCGCCGGCGTCGGCCTCCTGATCCTGTTCCGGCACCAGTCAAGCCTGGGCGGCTTCAACATCCTGGCCCTGCTGCTGCAGGAAAAGCTGAAATGGCGCGCAGGGTACGTGCAGATGGTGCTGGACGTGGCCATCGTCCTGGCGGCCCTGGCACTCGTTCCGCCCCTGATGGTGCTGCTGTCCGCGGCCGGCGCCACCCTCCTGAACCTGGTCCTCGCCCTGAACCACCGGCCGGGCCGGTACCTGGGAAAGTAGGCGGCTCACCGGCTTTTTATTCCCTGCAGGCCGCTGAAATATCTGCGCGGGGACCTGCGTTGCCGCCCATATGACAACAATCGGAATCATCGGTGCAGGACATATTGGCAGCCAGGTTGCACGGAAGGCCGTGGAGCTGGGCTACGACGTAGTCATCAGCAACTCCCGTGGGCCCGAAACCCTCCAGGAGCTGGTTTCGGAACTTGGCCCCAGGGCGCGGGCCGCCACGCCGGCTGAAGCAGCAGCGGCCGGCGACTTCGCCGTGGTCACGGTGCCGCTGAAGAACTACAAGGACATCCCGGTGGAGCCGCTGGCCGGCAAGATTGTGATCGATACCAACAACTACTACTGGGAGCGGGACGGCAGGATCCCCGCCCTGGACAACGGCGAAGCCACCACCTCCGGTCTGCTGCAGGAGCACCTCCCGCAGTCAAAGGTGGCCAAGGGCTTCAACCACATCATGGCAAAGGACATCACCACGGACGGAACTCCGGACGGCACGGAAAACCGGCGCGCCCTGGCCACCGCCAGCGACTACCAGGAAGCCGCGGACCTGGTGACCCGGCTGTACGACGAATTCGGTTTCGACACGGTTAACGTGGGGCCGCTGTCCGAGAGCTGGCGCGTGGAGCGGGACCGTCCTGCCTACGTGAAGAGGCAGAACGCCGTTGAGCTGAAGGACAACCTGGAAAAGGCTGCGCGGACTGTCTGATTCGTCCCGTTCGACAACTGGCTGGCAGTGCCTACTGCCAGCCAGTTCTGTGTTTAACGTTTAACGGTTCCAGGCCGGTACCAGCACCACTTCGAACGGGCTGGGCGGCTGGTTGAACTGGGCGTTGACCGCGGCGAGCGTATTCCCGAACAAGGCGACCGTTGTAGGCACATTGAAGTCGCTGCTCTTGATCGTGTCCCGTACCTCACCGGAAGCCAGGTCGCCGGAGAGGTCGATGCGCGCTATCTGGTTCAGCTGGTTCTGGACGGCCCAAAGGTTGTCGCCGCGTACCAGGATGCCGTCAACATAAGGAACCTTGACGCCCTTGATCGCAGCGCTCTCCCCGGTCCTGGGGTCCACCGTGTAGAGGGCTCCGTTGAGGGAGTGGGCCACGATGAGCATTTTGCCGTCCCGCACGGCCGCAATGCCGTTGAGGTTGAACCCCTGTTTGACGTCCGCCGCCGGGCCACTGAGCTTGAGGGTCTTCACTTTGCCCAGTTCCCCGTCCCCGCCGACCGGCAGGAAGTAGAGCTCCGCGGCGGCTGAGTTGGTGAACCAGGCCCCGTCACTGGTGAGGGTGACGTCGTTGATGAACCCCTGGGCCAGGCGGATATCGGCAACCGGCTTGCCCGTGTCGGTGTTGTAGACGAATGCCTTGCCGGTGTTGGCGCCCGCCACAAACAGCAGGTGGTGGCAGGTATCGGCCTTCATCCCGGCGGCGGCGCGGCCTGCCGGTGCATCGATGAAGCGGGTTGCCGTGCCCTTGCGGATGTCGCCGCGGAAAATATCGCCCGTGGTGAGTTCCCCTGCATAGAAAGTCCTGCCCTCCCCTGCCGCGATGCCTTCGGCGGAGGTGGCGCCGTCGAGCACTATCTCCCCGGACGGTGGAGCAGCCGACGCCGGAAGGGCAGTGGGAAGAAGCAATGAAAAAGAGGCCACGAGCCCTGCGGCGGCACCGTGGCGTACTGGATGGCGCATGCTTGTTCCTTAGTCTGGGTCGATGCGCGCGGGGCCCATCTGCGGAAGCTCCGCACGATTGGTGCTGCCAGTTTAAGCGCATGTATTGGGCTTGCGAAGGCATCGGCCTACCCAATCTGCTTACAATCGAAACCTCTGACCACTACTGAGGGACCCATGAAGAAATTCGCCACAGCCCTGTTTGCCGCCGGCCTCGTTGCCTCCGCCACGGCCTGCTCCGCCACGCACCAACTGTCCACCGCTGAAACCTGCGAGCGGATCCAGGCCGTTGTGTCGAACCCCGCCAACAACGCCGGCAAGACGGGGATGAACAACCTCGCCAACCAGATCCGACCCATCCACGCCGTTGCCTCGGACGATCTCAAGCCCGCCCTGGCCTCGATCCTGGCGTACACGGACGAGCAGGCCAAGGAAAACCCGGACAAGGACAAGCTGGCCGATCTACAGTCGGGCTACCAGGAAGCCGGCAGCACCTACAGCAAGTTCTGCGGCCAGGCCGGCGGCTAGACAATCTTCTGAAGGGACCGGCCGCCTGCGGGACAGGCGGCCGGTCCTTTCTCTTTCTCCGGCCTATCTCTGTCTCCGGCCTAGAGCGTGGCCGGATCCGTGTTGGCGCCGCAAAGGATGACGGCAACGCGTTCGTCCTTTCCGGGCACGTAGGCGCCGGAGGCGAGCGCGGCGTAGGCGGCTGCGGCACCGTGCTCCACCACGATCCGGTAGTCGTTCCACAGCGCGGAGCGGGCGGCGATGATCTGTTCATCGGAGACCAGGACGCTCCCGACGCCGCAGCGGACCGCGACGGAGAAGCCGATGTCGCCTATGCGGCGGGCACCCAGGGAGTCCGCGGCGACGCCCGATACCGGGACGTCCACCGGTTCCCCTGCCGCCAGGGCGGCGTGGAGGGTGGGCGCAGTTTCCGGTTCCACAGCCACCACTTTGGCCAAGCCTTCGACGGCGGCGGCTACTCCCGCCATCAGGCCGCCACCGCCCACGGCCACCAGGACGGTGTCCACGTCCGGCACCTGTTCCAGCAATTCGGAGCCCACCGTCCCGGCGCCGGCGGCAATTTCCGGCTGGTCGTAGGCATGGCAGTAGATGGCGCCGGTCTTCTCTGCGTGCGCAATGGCGGCCTGGTAGGCGGCCGCGTACTCTGAACCGCCCTGGACCACGGTGGCACCGATGGCCCTGAGCTTGCCGACTTTGACGGCCGGTGCCGCTTCAGGAACGAAGACCGTTGCAGGCACCCCGAGCTGGGCCGCCGCATAGGCGTTGGCCAGGCCCGCGTTCCCGCCGGATGCAACAACCACCCCCACGTCCGCCTGCAGTTCACCCCGTTCCTTGCTGGCCAGGATCCGGTTCAGCGCGCCCCGGGCCTTGAACGTGCCCGTGTGCTGCATGAATTCGCATTTGAACCAAACCGGGCCGGCGGCGGTGCCCGCATCCGCCTGCAGGACGGGCGTCCTGCGGACAAGGCCCGCTGTCCGCTGCGCGGCCTGGTCGATGTCAGCGCGGGTGATCATTGTCAGACTTCGTCATCCCAGGCGCCCGGCTCCGCCAGCGCCTCTTCGGGCTTCTGTTCCGGGTCGGCCTCTTCGCCGCCCACATACGATGCCGGGACCGTTCCGGCAGCATGGCCCTGCTGTTCCTCGCGGATGTTGGATGCTCCCGGCTGTTCCAGGTGCTGGCCGGACTGCGGGGCCTTGGTGACGTCGTCCTTGGTTTCGTCCTTGGCCCCGTCCGGGTCGCCCGGCCCGCGGAGGTCTGCGGTGTTCTGGGGATCGTCGCTGGAAACGGTCATGGTCCTGCCTTTCACCTGGGAACTGCTGTACCGGCCGGGGAACCCCCGACCGGCTTCCAGCCTACGGTCTGGAGGTAGTCGCCGGCCCGTTCCCGCGCGATTTCCAGCAGTGTTGAGTGGAAGGCAACCTCCGCCGTCGTATCCTGCTGTGGGTGGTGGCCGGCCTGGCCATCCTGGGTGTGATTGCCCTCGTTGCCGGCGGCATGTTCAACCAGGCGGCCGCCACGGACCCGGAGCCGACCATGACCGCTGTCCAGATCATCCCGCTGGTGATCCTCGTGGTGATGTTCGTCGTCGCCACCAAATGGCCGCTGAACATCGGGGTGATGGGACTCGTCGCGTCATTCGGCGTCGGCTATTTCATGCTCGGGATGTCTGACAAGCAGATCCTCGAGGAGTTCCCGGCCACCATCGTCCTCACCATCATCGGCGTCACCTACTTCTTCAGCATGGCCCAGCGCAACGGCACCATCGAGATCATCGTCAAGGGATGTGTGCGGATTGTCCGCGGCAAGACGATGCTGCTGCCGTGGGTGTTCTTCCTGGTCGCCGCCGCGCTGACCTCGCTCGGAACGTTCTCCCCGGCCGCCATCGCGCTGCTGGCACCGGCCGCGATCGGGTTCGCTTACGAATCGCGCATCCACCCCGTGGTCATGGGCGCCTTCATCATCAACGGCGCACACGCCGGCGGATTCTCCCCGCTGTCAGTGGCCGGCGTGCTGGTCCACAACATCGCACTGAAGAACGACTTCCCGATTTCCCAGGGCGGCCTGTTCATTGCCAGCTTCGCCCTGAACCTCATCCTCTCGGTGCTGACCATCGTCCTGTTCGCCCTGATCGGCAAACTGCGCGACGGTGCCAGCGGGCTGCACGTGGACATCGACACTTCCTCCGCCGGACGCCCGCACGGCCAGCAGATTCTGACGCTGGCGCTGATCGCGGCAATGCTGGTGTGCACCCTCGGCTTCCACATGCCCATCGGCTTCGTGGCCCTCTCCGCCGGCCTCCTGCTCGCGTTCATCAACATCAAGGAACACAAGACCTTCATCGGCGGCATCTCCTGGTCCACCGTCCTGCTGGTGGCAGGCATGATCACGTACGTATCCCTGCTGGAGCACGTGGGCGTCATCGACACGCTTGCCGAGCACGCCCTGGCCCTGGGGGCTCCGCTGCTGATCGCCCTGGTCCTCTGCTACGTGATCGGTGTCGGCTCGGCCTTCGCGTCCTCCACCGCCCTGCTGACCGCTTTCATCCCGCTGGCCGGCCCACTCCTGGCCACCAGCTCGCTCAGCGCCTCCGGAACCGTGGCCGCGCTGGCCATCGCAGCCACCGTCGTCGACGTATCCCCCTTCTCCACGGACGGAGCACTCGTAGTGGCCAACGCCCGCGACGACGACCGGCAGCGCGTCTACAAGCAGCTGATGTTCTACGCAGGCGGCGTGGTGCTGGTGGCACCGGCACTGGCGTGGGCCCTGCTGGTACCCACCGGCATCATGTAGGTCCTTTTCCACCATCAGGCGGCCCGTCAGCATCTAGCGGCCCGCTTTGCTGTTCACTTCCTTGACCTGCCGCCCCGGACTCTGTCCCCCAGCTGTGAATTGCAGCTCACCCGGGACGTTGCGCCCTCCCCCGGCGTTGAACAAGGCGGCGGGAGGAGGCCGGATGATCATTGTGCTGACGGGTATCGACGGATCAGGGAAGTCGACGGCGGCCCGCGCCTTGGCGTCGTCGGTGCGGGCGGAGGGCGGCCGTGCGCTGCTCCTGAGCAACCACGCGGGCCGGCGGGTCATGTCCGTGCTGTCCGCCAGGCTGGGAGTGCGCCTGCCCGCCAAACTGGCCGACGCCGTCGAAACCGCCCTCCGGGTGGGCAACGTACTGGTATCGCACCTGCGCGCCAGCCGGTTCGACGGCCTGGTAATCATGGACCGGCACCTCCACTGCCAGCTGGCACTGCGGACTGCCAACGGATTGCCACGCGGCCGGTTCCTTCCGTGGCTGCTGGCCCGCCTGCCGGAACCGGACGCCATCTTCCATCTGGACATCGACCCCGTCGAGGCGCACCACCGCATCATTGTCCGGGGCACTGACTCAGAGAGCCTTGATGACCTCGCCGCATTCCAGTCGGGATACCGGGACCTGCCGGAGTACGCGCGCTTCGTGAAGCTGGACGCCTCCGTCCCAGCACAGCAGTTGATAGCCGAGTTGCGCTCACGACTGGACGGGGTCGCAGTCACAAACACTATTTAACATTCCACATAGCGGAATTTGGTTTTCCTCTTGCGGAATTAGTGTGACGAGGATTACGTTGGAAACGGCCCCGAAAACGGGCTGTTCCCGATTGATAGGCAAAGGTCAATGAAGATCCCAAACCCTGAGGCACTGAAGGCGAGTTCGGTGCCCGCGAAGAGGAAGCCGCTGTACAAGTCGCTCTTCTTCCAGATTCTGATCGCCGTCGTGGCAGGTGTCCTCATCGGGCATTTCTGGCCGGACCTTGGATCACAACTGAGGCCGCTCGGAGATGGCTTCATCAAACTCATCAAAATGATCATCGCGCCGCTGATCTTCCTGGTGATCGTTACCGGAATTTCAGCCGTAGGCGACGTCAAGGCGGTCGGAAGGGTTGGGGTAAAGGCCCTGCTCTACTTCACGGGAGCAACCCTGTTCGCCCTGGTCTTCGGACTCATTGTGGGAAACATCGTCCAGCCCGGAGCCGGCCTGAACATCGACCCGTCGACGCTCTCCCAGGCAGACCTGGACGCAAAGACCGGGTCCGCGGCACCCAAGGATGCAGCGTCCTTCATTCTGGACATCATCCCGGCCAGCGTCATCGGCGCATTTGCCAGCAACAGCCTCCTGCAAGTGCTCTTCTTCTCAGTGTTTTTTGGTGCTGCCATCGTAGTGATCGGGCGTGAAAAGTGCCTGCCGGTCATCAACGTCATGGAAACCATCCTGGAACTGATCTTCAAGATCATGGCATGGATCATGAAGGTCGCCCCACTGGGCGCCTTCGGCGCCATGGCATTCATCATCGGCCAGTACGGGCTGGATACCCTGAGCACCTACGCGGTCCTGATCGCAGCCTGCTACGGCGCCGCTTTGGTCTTCATCGGCCTGCTGTTCGTCGTGGCCTGGGGGTTTGCCCGGGTGCCGCTCTGGCAGTTCCTGAAGTACACGCGGGAGGAGTTCCTCCTGGCCCTGGGCACCGCATCAACCGAAGCGGTGATGCCCAGGATCATGACCAAACTGACCAACGCGGGCTGTTCCCGTGCCACCACCGGCCTTGTGGTGCCCACCGGTTACTCCTTCAACCTCGATGGCGCCGCGATCTACCTTTCGATCTCCCTGCTGTTCCTGGCCCAGGCCTTCGGCCACCACCTTGACCTTGGCCAACAGCTGGCCGCCCTTGGCGTACTGCTGCTGACATCCAAGGGCATGGCGGGGGTTCCCGGCTCCTCATTCCTCGCGCTTTCCGCCACTGCTGCAGCACTGGGTATCTTCCCGGTGGCCGGCGTGGCACTGCTCCTTGGCGCAGACCGGCTCATGGACTCAATGCGCGTCGTAGTCAACCTGCTGGGCAACTGTGTTGCCACCTTCGTTGTCTCGAAGTGGGAAGGCCAGTTTGACCGCAGCGTCATGCTGCGCGCCTTCAAGGGTGAGATCACCAACCACGACTCCGCGATCCTGCTGGGCAAGGAAGAGGATTTTGAGGGGCAGGAGCTGCAGCGGCTTACAGCGGGACAGGACCCATCACCGAAGTTCCGGGGCGCACCAACACGGGAGGTCGTCTCCGAGTTGCCGGAAAACACAAGCGCCAGCGTCGGCTTGAGCGGCAAAGCCAAGTAGGGCGCCGGGCAACGAGAGAACGGGGCGGGCCAGGACAATCATTGTCCTGGCCCGCCCCGTTTCAATATTGCGGAGTTGGTGCCGCTACCGCGACGCCGTTGGGGAGGCCGACGACGAGGAACCGCTGCCCGAGGTCATCGTCGCCGACGAGGTGGACGAGGCAGTGGACGACGCCGAGCTGCCCGGCGATGACGTGCCGGAAGAACCGGACGAGCTGGTGGAGGTGGGGCTGGACATTGCGCCGCCTTCGGCCTTCTTCAACACGTCGTTAATGAGCTCCTCAAGCTCCTTCTGGTCCTTGTCGCCCAGATCGGTGCCGCCCTTGGTGGCAACCACCAACAGGCGCCCCTGGGCAGCGGAAACCTGCATCAGCTTCTGCTGGTTGTCGCCGCTGCGGGTGCTGACGGTTGCGAAGGTCTCATCAGCGTCAGTGTCCGCCTTCAGCTCCTGGCTGGAAACGTCGTACTTCTGGCCAAGGGCGGAGACCGAGAATTTGGCGCACTGGTTCATCTTGCCGCTGATGTCACTCAGTGTCTTGACGGCGTCGGGGCCCTGGCTGCCGGACTGTGCTGACAGCGTGCGCGGCTGGTTGCCCTCGGAAAGCGCCACGGCTACGTCGCCGCTTTCCACCTTGTCCAGCAAGCCGGCGGTGGCGATGTCCTTGCAGTCCTTGGGGTCAATGGTTGCCGTGCTCATGAGCAGGTTGGCAATGTTTCCGCCCTGGTCAACCTGCTCCTTGGAGTACAGCTTGAGTTCGTTGCCGTCAGCGTCCTTCATGCCCGAAATGAGGTCGCGGAGCTCGTCCTCCGAGTACACCTTGGCGTTGGCGGTTTGGCTGGCAGAGGCGAATGCCGACGTTGTTGCCGTGCCTGACGGGCTGGCAGTTCCGCCGCCTCCTCCCGAACAGCCGGCCAAGGCCAGCATCGCCGCAGTTACCACTCCAAGCGCAGAAACTTTTCGCATCAGGGTTAACCTCCGAAATAGACAGCATGCTTAGTAGTTTCAAGCGTAAAGGGTGAAAGGCGGGACGCAAATAACGGAACGGTCTCAAAACCGGCGGGATTGACGAGCGCCGGGAGGACGCCAAGTGTCAGGCCGGTGGGTGGCCCGGCTCCTGGAGCTGCGGGTGCCGCCATGCTCCGCTGGCCTTCGCCTGGTGGCCGAGGCTTCGCGAGATGGCCCGCGCGGCGGCCCTGACCAGCGGCACCAGATCATGCGCCGGCGTCTGGGCATCCGGGACCACAATGGACAATGCAGCCACTACATCGCCGGCAGCCCCATGAATGGGTGCGGCGACGGAGACAGTGCGGGAGGGATGGTCCCGCCGAACCACTGCGACGCCGGATTGCCTTACGTTTGCCAGGACACCGCGAAGCCGGGCCGCCGGGAGACTCCCGGCATCCGAAACACTGCCCGGCACCCCTGGGGGCGCCGGCTGCGAAAGCAGTTCCTGCAGCAGCTCCGGAGCGGCGTGGGCCAGCAGGACCTGCCCGACGGCGGTGGTCCCCAGCGGCATGCGTCCGCCAACCCGGTAGGCCACCTCCGTCGCGGTCCGGGAAGAGAGCCGATCGATCAGGACCGCGTCCGTGCCTTCGCGGACGGCAAGCAGCACGTGATGCCGGGTGACCTCGTACAGATCCTCAAGGTAAGGCAGGGCGATTTGCCGCACCCCGTGGCCCCGCGGCGAGAGCGAGGCAATTTCCCAGAGGCGCACACCCACCACGTAGCGGCCGTCCTCGAGGCGTTCCAGCGCGCCCCACTCCGTCAGGTGCCGCACCAGCCGCAGGGCCGTGGCAGGGGCAAGTCCGGCCTGGCGGGACAGTTCGGACAGATTCAGGGCACGGCGCTGTTCCGTAAACTGGGCAAGCAGGCTCAGAGCCCGCACCAGTACGGGCGTGCCCGGAAGACCGGTGGCGGCCTCTGTGGGCGCGGCGGCTGCCGTCCTGCCCGCTCCCGCCATCTCCGCCTCCATCCGTTGCATCCTTCAAGCCTGGGCGGTGTGGGCCCCGCCACAAAGAGGCTTTTCACCCAGTGAAAAGACCGTTCGCAGGGCTGCTGCAGCAGGCCAAGCTGATGGACGTCCCGCAGGCATACAGCCAGCGTCCCTTGACCCGATTGGAATCAATGATGAACTCCAATGCCCCCAGCAAATCCCTGGCCAGTATCTTCGTGCTGTGCTGGCTTGGCCTGCTCGCCGACGGCTACGACCTCTACGTCTACGGCGCCACCCTCCCCGCCCTGATCGGGCAGCCGCCCTTCAATGTCACGCCCGCCGCGGCAGGCGCGGTGGGCTCGTTGGCGCTGGTGGGGATGCTGCTCGGTTCACTCATCGTGGGTACGCTCACGGACCGGCTTGGCCGCCGCCGGATCTTTGTGTCCGCCCTGGCGTTGTTCTCGCTGGCCATGCTCGCCTGCGCCATGGCACCCAGCTGGGAGCTCTTCGCAGCGTTCCGCTTCATCGCCTGCTTCGGCGTGGGCGGCCTGCTGCCGACTGCGGTAGCCCTCACCAATGAATTCGCGCCGCGGGGGAAAAAGTCACTGGTCCTCGGTGCGGTGCTGACCGGGCCGGCAACGGGTACTGTTGCCGCTTCGCTGACGTCCCTCGCTGTCCTGGAGTCCAGTGGTTTCCGCCCGGTGTACGCGATCGGTGCCGCAGGGCTGCTGATCGTTCCCTTCGCCTGGTTCCTGCTGCCGGAGTCACCGTCGTTCCTGCGGACCCGGTCCCGCACCGCAGAGGCCGACAGCATCGAGGCCGCCTACGGGCTGCCCCGCACCACGGAAGTCCCGGCCACAGCCGTGCGGGTCTCTCCCACGCGCGCCCTCTTCGCCAACGGCACCGGCAAGACCACAGTCCTGCTGTGGGGCATCACTCTCCTGAGCCTGCTGACCATCTTTGGCGTCAGCACGTGGCTGCCGCAGATCATGCGCACTGCCGGGTTCGGCGTCGGATCCTCTGTGTCATTCCTGCTGGCCTACTCGGTGGGTGCCGTGGTCGGCACCGTCCTGGCATCTGTGGCCAGCCAGAAGTTCGGGCCCGGGCCGCTGGTGGTGGTGGGGTTCGCCAGTGCAGCGGCAGCCCTGCTCCTGATGTCCGCCAACCCGCCGGCCGCGCTCATGACGGTGCTCGCCGCCGTCGCAGGTTTCGGCGGCCTGGGCACGCAGAACATGATCAACGACTACATCGCCCAGTTCTACCCTGCCGCCACCCGCGCCACCGGCCTTGGCTGGGCACTTGCTGTGGGACGCATCGGAGCCATCGCAGGCCCAACCTACGGCGCACTGCTGGTGGGCTTAGGCGGCGGCGTCCCCGTAGCCGCCATTGCCTTCGCGGCGCCCGCCCTGCTGGGTGCGGTGCTCATGCTCGCACTGCGCACCAGGGCAGTGCGGCAGCCTGCCGCGCCCCGCGATGCGGAACTGGTGCGCTAACGCCCGGCCCGGCCCGGCAACAAAGGTGGCCGGGCGGCCCCCCGCGGCCCGCGCCTGTGGAATAATCCAAGCAGGTGGTCCGGACCGGACTTATCCAGCAGCAGGAGGGGCCTCAATTGTCCGCCACATCAAGGAGCACCGCCGGAGCGGCGGCCACGGCCATCAATAACACCCAGGTCCCCAAGCACGAGCAGCTGCGGTTGATCATACTCAAGCTCGCCAAAGAGGAACTGGAGCCCGGCGCCCGGCTTCCCAGCGAGCGGACGCTCATGGACTCCTACGGTGTCAGCCGCATTACAGTCCGCGCCGCCATCGGCCGCCTGGTCAACGAGGGGCACCTGGTCCGGGTTCCGGCGAAGGGTACTTTCGTGGCGGATTCCCCAGTGCAGTCAACACTCCACCTGGCCTCGTTCACGCAGGAAATGGAGGCGATGGGACACGTGCCCAGTACGGTGGTGCTGGTGGCCGAAGCGGGCGCTGCCCCCGCGGATACGGCAGAGGCGCTCAGCCTGCCGCCGGGCTCCGAGGCCATCCACTTGAAGCGCCTCCGCCTGGCAGACGGCCGGCCGGTCAGCGTGGATGACGCCTGGTACAACCCCGAACATGCCCGCGGCCTTCTGGACATCGACCTGACCGGCTCGGTTTACAAAGCCCTCGCCGCGCAGTTCGGGCACCAGATCGACAGGGCACGGCAGAGCGTGCGGTCCGAGGGCGCCCCCGCGGATGTGGGGGCGCTCCTCGGAACCGGCACGGGGGCGCCGGTGCTGGCCTTCGACCGGGTGTCCTATTCAGGCCCCCTTGCCATCGAACATTCACGTTCGTGGTACCGCTCCGACCGCTACTCGCTGAACATGGAAGTCCGGCTCTAGAAGCCAACCCCTAGTCCAGCGAGAACAGCTCCTGGCCGGCGGTGACCGTGCCGGCTCCAGTAAGCGTTGCCACGTCCGGCTTGGTATCGAGGACGACGACGGGACTCACCATCGAGTAACCTGCCGCAAGGGCGGCGGTGGGATCGACACGCATGACGGCAGCGCCGGCGTCGACAGTGTCGCCTTGGGCAATCAGAAGCTTAAAGCCTTCGCCTTTGAGCTTGACCGTATCGATGCCCACATGGGTGAGGACGCCGCGCCCCGAGGACTCAACCACAACAAAGGCGTGCGGCAGCAGCTTGACCACCTTTCCCGCTACGGGGGACACGACGTCGAACATCTCGCCCGCCGGCGGTTCCACTGCGGCCCCGGAACCCACCATCTGGCCGGCGAACACAGGGTCCGGGACTTCGGCAAGGCGAATTACGGTACCCGCGATGGGTGCCAGCACCACCAGGGACTGACCCACTAGAGGAGGTCCTCGATGTCTTCGGCCAGGTTGTCGGCCTCCGGGCCAACAATGACCTGGACAGCCGTGCCGGAGGTCAGCACGCCGTGGGCTCCGGCGGCCTTCAAGGAGGCCTCGTTCACGAGGGAACCATCTTTAACCTCCGTGCGAAGGCGGGTAATGCAGGCTTCAATCTCCACGATGTTGCCGGCGCCGCCCAGTCCTTCAATGATCTTTTCTGCTTTGGACATGGTTGCCCTTTCTGATGGTGCCCGCTGGGAGCACTGCTTCCTCACCGGGGCCGGCGGCCCAAGTGCGACCAATTATGGCTTCCACCACCGGCCTTTTGAATGGCCCGGCGGGATTTCCCATTGCCTTGACAGGTACTCGTGGGATGAATCACACTGAACTGGTCATAACCAGACAGTACCGGCTGGAACCCCTCCTTTACAAGCCCCACCCGAACCCGCAGAGGTGCAACCATGTCAACATCCGAGACCGCCGCCTTGGCTCCCGAAAAGAAGCCAAACAAGGCGTTTGCCACACTGCAGCGCCTGGGCCGCACCCTGATGCTGCCCATCGCCGTTCTTCCCGCCGCAGGCATCCTGCTGCGCATTGGCCAGGCCGACCTGCTTGGCGCCATTCCTGGATTCGAAGGCGGCGCCGCCGTCATCTCCGCAGCCGGCAATGCGGTCTTCACCTGGCTGCCGCTCATTTTTGCGGTGGGCATTGCCATCGGCTGGGCCAAGAAGGCTGATGGTTCCACTGCTTTGGCCGCCGTCGTTGGCTACATGGTGATCGACTGCGTCTTCAAGGCCATGTCCCCGCTGGTCCTGGCAGGACAGGTTGACCCGGCCGGCAAGCAGGCGATGATCAATTACGGCGTCTTGGCCGGCATTGTGGTGGGCCTGCTTTCCGCATCACTGTGGCAGCGCTTCTACCGCACAAAACTGCCGGACTTCCTTGGATTCTTCAGCGGCCGCCGCCTGGTGCCCATCCTGACCTCCGTTTCCAGCCTGGTAGCCGGCGTCGTCCTTGCCTTGGCCTACCCGCTCTTCAACGCCGGCCTTTCCGCGGTGGGCCAGGCCGTGGCCAGCAATGCTGTTGCCGGCGGCGGGATCTACGGCTTCGCCAACCGCATGTTGATCCCCGCGGGACTGCACCACATCCTGAACTCCGGCGTCTGGTTCCTCATCGGCGACTACACCGACGCCTCGGGCCACCTGGTCCGCGGTGACCTCAACCGCTTCTTCGCCGGAGACCCCAGCGCGGGCATCTTCATGACCGGCTTCTTCCCCATCATGATGTTCGGCCTGCCTGCAGCAGCGCTTGCCATCTGGCGCCACGCCAAGCCCTCGCAGAAGAAGATCGTCGGCGGCATCATGCTCTCCACCGCACTGACCGCCTTCTTCACCGGCATCACCGAACCGCTTGAGTACTCCTTCATGTTCGTGGCCTTCCCGCTCTACATCGTCCACGCCGTCCTGACCGGAACGTCCATGGCCCTGGTCAACGCGCTGGGAATCCATCACGGGTTCACATTCTCTGCAGGCCTGATCGACTTTGTCCTCAACTTCGGCAAATCACAGAACGGCTGGCTGCTCATCCCCATAGGACTTGGCTACGCGGCGATCTACTACTTCCTCTTCTCCTTCGTCATCAAGCGCTGGAATCTGCGCACCCCCGGCCGCGAGGACGACGAAGTCACCGTGGAGACCGACGCCGCCAAGTAGCGCCACCCCGTTTTCATCCCCATCTCCCGCAACTGCAACCGGAAGCACCCAGAGCGCATGGAAATCATCATCCTTCCCACCCCTGACGACGTGGCCCGCACGGCCGCTGATGCCATCGAGGACCAGGTCCGCCGCGGCCCGTCCGTCCTGGGACTGGCCACCGGGTCCACCCCGCTGGGCACCTACCAGGAACTTATCGAACGGCACCGCAGCGGCGGCCTGAGCTTCGCGCAGGCCCAGGCGTTCCTGCTGGACGAGTACGTGGGACTGCCTGCCGGGCATCCGCAGTCATACCACTCGGTCATCCGGGAGGAATTCACGACCAGCGTGGACTTCGGCGACGGCGCGGTCCGCGGACTGGACGGCATGGCCCGGGATCCGCAGGCGGAGGCCGCCGCTTACGAGGCCCGGATCGCCGCCGCGGGCGGCGTGGATATCCAGATTCTGGGCATCGGGACGGATGGCCATGTGGGCTTCAATGAACCCATGTCCTCGCTGGCCTCCCGTACGCGGATCAAGACGCTCACCCGGCAGACGCGCCTGGACAACGCCCGCTTCTTTGATGCACCGGAGGAGGTGCCGGACCATGTGCTGACCCAGGGCCTGGGAACCATCCGTGAGGCCCGGCACCTGCTGCTGCTGGCCACGGGGGAGGCCAAGGCAGAGGCTGTGGCTGCCGCCGTCGAAGGTCCCGTAGCGGCCATCTGCCCGGCGTCGGCCCTCCAGCTGCACCCGCACGTCTCGGTACTGGTGGACGAGGCCGCAGCCTCCCGGCTCGCCCACCGCGAGTATTACCACGACACCTTCGGCCGGAAGCCGGCATGGCAGGGACTCTGAGCGGCAGGCTTGTGTCCGTGGAAGGCACCGCGCCGCAGTTTGAGCTGGCCGTGGAGAATGCCGACGGCGTCCGGCTGGCCGCCGCCGTGGGCGCGGCCCGGGTTGAACTGTGCGCCGCCCTGGCGGAGACAGAGGGCGTCACGCCAAGCATCGGCACCATCGGGCAGGCGTGCGGCCTGGGCCTTCCCGTCCATGTCCTGGTGCGTCCGCGGCCGGGCAACTTCACCTATTCGCCCGGCGAGCTCGATGTCATTGAGCGCGATGCCGCTGCGGCTTTGGGTGCCGGAGCCGCGGGCGTGGTGGTTGGTGTCCTGGCATCCGACGGCGGCCCGGATGTCCAGGCAATCCGGCACATTGTGGCAGCAGCGCGGGCCGTGAGGCCGGATGCCGAAGTCACGTTCCACCGCGCGTTCGACGCAGCCCTGGCCGCCGGCCTGGACCCTGCCGGGGCGCTCTCCCGGCTGGAGCACGCAGGGGTGGACCGGGTCCTCACCAGTGGTGGGGCCCCCGACTGCGCCGCGGGGCTGGAGATGCTGCGCAGGATTGTGCGGCAGGGACGCCGGAGTGCTCCCTCGGTCCAGATCATGGCCGGTGGGGGTGTCACCCTGGCGCTGGTACCGTCGCTCCTTGAAGCGGGAGTCCATGCCGTGCACACGTCGGCGCGGCCCCGGCAAGGGGGCGGGGCGGGCGGGGACCGCGCCGGCGCCGCGGACCACGGACTGGCCGCCCGCATGGCTGCCGCCGTGGCGGCCGTGCCGCTGCCCCAACCGACGAACGAAGGACGGTAAACGATGGGCAAGGAACTGTTTCTTCGCGGCCGCATCGTCACCGCCTCGCTGGATATTGCGGACGGGGTGGTGGCGGCCGACGGCGGCCTGGTCACTTTCGCGGGCCCGGCGCAGGACTTCCCCGGGGTACTTCCGCCGGACGCACCCGGCGGACGCATCCTGGTGCCCGGACTGGTGGACGTGCACTGCCATGGCGCCTACGGTTCGGATTTCTCGGAGGGCGATCCCGACGGCGCCGAGCGGGCGGCACGCTACCTGCACAGCCGCGGGACCACCACGCTGCTGGCCAGCCTGGTTACCGGAGAGCCCGGGGACCTGGTCCGGAACCTGGAGATACTGCGGGAGCTGGCAGGCCTGGGGCTGATTGCCGGATCGCACCTGGAAGGTCCGTTCCTCTCAGGCCAGCAGTGTGGCGCGCACGATCCCGTCCTGCTCCTGGAACCGGATCCTGAGGTGGTGGCCCGCATGCTGGCCGCGGCAGGGCCAACCCTGGCCTCCATGACCTTGGCGGCCGAGCTGCCCGGCGCCTCCGAACTCGCCGCCCAGCTTGCGGCCCGCGGCATCATCCCATCCCTGGGCCACACCGCCGCGGACCATGCGACGGCGGCAGCCTTCCTGGCGCGCGCGGCCGCGGCTTTGGACTCGGCCGGCAATTCCACCGGCAGGAACCGCCCAACGGTAACCCACCTGTTCAATGCCATGCCTCCGCTTCACCACCGCTCCCCCGGGCCAGTATCGGCGAGCCTCAGCGCAGCCAAGGCCGGGCAGGCTGTGGTGGAGCTGATTGCCGATGGCGTGCATCTGGCACCGGAAACCGTGAAGTTGGTGTTTGACCTTGTGGGGCCGCACAACATCACGCTGGTGACCGATTCGATGGCCGCCACCGGGCTGGAGGACGGACAGTACAGGCTGGGGTCCCTCTCCGTCACAGTTGCCGGCGGCGTAGCCCGGGTTGACGCCACTGGCGCCATTGCCGGCGGCACCAGCACGTTGCTGGACGTCATCCGCTCCTGCGTTGCTGCCGGAGTTCCGTTGCGGGATGCCGTCACCTCCGCGTCGGCAGTCCCGGCATCGTTGCTGGGTCTCTCGGCGTATGCGGGCGACCTGCGCGCCGGAATGCAGGCCGACGTCGTCGTTCTTGACCAGGACCTGAACCTGAAGGCAGTGCTGCGAAGCGGCGAATGGGTCACCGCACCCGGCTGAGCTGCATTGCGGCGATGGGCGTCTGCTGCCGTGGCCTACCCACGACCTATTATTGTCAGTGCCTCGTAGGACGATGTTTTTATGGAAATCAGTACTGACCTGGCGGCGGTGATGGAGGGCGTTCGTGCCTCCGTTGCTGCGTTGGATGTACTGGTTCTGGAAGACGCTTCCCTCGATTCAGCTGGTTTGGGGGCCGTCGCAGGTGCCGCTGTTGATGTGTTGCAGCGGCGGTACGAGTTGTGTCTGGAGCGGTTGGCGGCCGTGTGGCGGTTGGAGGCTCAGCTCGCGGCGGTCAAAGCTCGTGATGCCGTGGAGTGCGTCGGTTTCCAGCAGGCACTCCTTGCCCCCGACGCCCCCGCCCAGGACCGCACCTACGCCGAGATGTCCGCGGTGGAGGAGATCGCCGGTGTCCTGACCGTCAGTTCCGCGGCCGCAGGCGGGTTGGTGGAACAATCCCGCCGGGTGTGTTCCCTGCCGCCGCTCCTGGGCGCCCTGTCAGCCGGTGACCTGTCGTGGCAGCATGCCAGGATTGTCGCCGACGAAACCGAAGGGCTCACCCCTGACGGGGCTGCTGCCTTGGTGGCGCACTTCTTCGACCCCGACGCCCCCAACCCCGCCCGCGGCGCCGCGCCCGGTGAACTCGTCCCCGCCCGGTTCCGCGCCAAGGTCCGCGCCTGGCGGGAACGCCACCACCCCGAAACCCTCGAAAAACGCCACGCCAAAGGCGTCGCGGACCGGCGGATGGAATACACCCCGGACCGCGACGGCATGGCCTGGCTCTCGCTCTACCTCCCCGGTGACACCGCCTGCGCCATCTGGAACCGCACCACCGCCACCGCCCGCGGCCTGCAGGGCCCTGACGAGCCCCGCACCCTCACCCAACTCCGCCCCGACATCGCAGCAGCACTCCTCCTCGGCACCGGAAACGCCACGGCCACCGGTGAGGCTGCTGTGGGTGGGGCTGCACGGGCTACTGGTGATGCTGCGGGAACGGGCGCAGGCAGCGTTTCCGGCATAGGGAGCACTGGTGGTGTTGGCAAGGTCCCCACCCCGCGGGCCGATGTCCTGGTCACCGTCCCGGTCTTCGCCCTGCTCGGACTCACCGATGAGCCGGCGGTGCTGGACGGCCTTGGCCCGATCCCGGCGTCGATGGCGCGGAGGCTTGTCGCGGACGGGGCGGAGTCGTTCTACCGCGTCCTGGTCGACCCCCGCGACGGGGCACCCCTGGAGATCGGACGCACCCGCTACCGGCTCCCCGAAACCATCAAACAATGGATCCGCATGCGGGACGGAAAATGCACCTTCCCCGGCTGCAGCAACCACACCCCCGACAACCACACCGACCATGGCACAGCCTGGGACCACGGCGGCAGAACAGACGTCCGGAACCTGGCGCAGCTTTGCCCCAAACATCACCGTTTGAAGCACGCCCGCGCCTGGAACCCGGATCCCGCGACGGAACACGGACCACCCGGCTGGACCTCACCCACAGGCCGCCACTACAACCCCGAACACCAAGACCCCCAACCAACCCACTGGCCGCCAGGCACCCTCCCGGGGCAACGAAGCCTCCTAGAGGAAGCGCTCCTGGAGCGCCTCGCCGTCTAAGACTGGCCACGTAGGTTGAGACTGACCGTCAGGCTGCGGCGGAGCAGCGGTTACGCATGCCTGGTTTACTGCCGACGCCCATGTGGCTATGCAGCCTCGGGCGCTCCCCCAAGGCGGCGACGAAGTGGAATCCGCAAGGCACGCTCCCTGGCGGCCAGGGCCCGGAGCCGGGGCACCACCCCCATGGCCAGGGGCGGTCCGTGCCCGGGTGCCAGCAACCGTGGGCCCAGCTCCGCCAGGCGCCTGGCTGATTCCATGGCCAGCTTCCAGTTCCACGTGGTGTACCAGGGAGGCCCGGACAGATCCTGTCTTCCCGGCAGGAGCCCGCGAATCGAGTTCAAGTTGACCGTCACAACAGCATCACCAGTGATCAGGACACCGTCGCGGGATCGCCAGTAGGCCACGTGTCCGGCGGTGTGGCCGGGCGTTGGGACGGCGACCCACTCGGGTAGACCTGGCATTTTTCCGTCCCGGGGCAGGCTCTGCACCACGTCGGTGATGTCGCCTGCGGCTTCAACCCGCCGGCGTGCACGGGCCGGCAGGGACCACAGGAACGGGGCGATGAGCCACCGGTCCAACGGCATGGAGAACTCAGGGATGTACCGCCCGGCAGCCATGGGCAATTCAGCCTGGTGGACGAACACCGGGATGTCCCACCGCCGTGCCAGGGCCCCGGCAGCGCCCGAGTGGTCGGGATGGATGTGCGTCAGGAAGATGGCTGCGGGCGCAGTCCCGGATCCGAGCATGTCTTCCACAGCCTTGCGGACCGGCTCCGCACTGGCCGCCCATCCGCAGTCAACCATCACCCACGCGGAACCTGACCTCACAAGGTAGAGATTTGAGGCCATGGGCCCTGAACCGGTGGTCATGAGGACCACTCCGGAGGCAATCTCCCGTGGTTCTGAAATCCGCACCATCATGAATCACACCACTGGGTGGCGAAGCAAAGTGCGCAGCTTTTCCGGTGCGCTGCGTCGCGGATCGCCGAGGTAGATCTCATGGTGCCGCCCCCGGACCTTCAATCCGGCGGCCGTGATGGCCGCGTCCAGAAGGGCGATGGTCTGGCCTTCATCCGCGTAGGGACCGATATGGAGCGCCTGCGCGCAGCGGCCCTCTTCCCAACGCTCGAAGCGGACCAACTCCAAACCGGGAAGCCCTTTGGGACGGGATTCTTCCACGGCCCGCTCAAGAAGGGCTTCATCGATCGGTTCAGGCTGCACCATCATGGCCTGCCAGCGCCATGACTCCCGGGCAAAGCCCCCGAGTCCCGTGAAGCCTGCGCTCACGGCTTCCGTCGGCTCCGTGTGGTCCGGGTCCTCGAACCACCACAAGGCTTCGAGGGGCATCACTTTTGTCACCTCACCGGACTGCTTCTTAAGACCAAAGTGTGCCGCGTAGCTAACGGTAAACAACGCCTGCACCGCCCCGGCGAATGCTGGCCCATCAGGGTCCCCTTGACCCTGGACGACAGCAAAGAGCAGCGGAGGAACGTCCACGAAGTCGACAGTTCCTTTGCGGGTTTTGTAGAGAGACGCAATGTCCTGCCGGAGGTCACTCACCGTACACGCAGCCAACCCATGGAGCCAGTTTTCCCCGGCGTGACAGCAGCCAGTAGGGCCGAATGTCCTTACTACCCGTCCGCCCGCACTACCCGTCGGCCCCGGGCAGGCACACTTCTACGGTGTCCCCGGTGACGCGCGTTTCGAAGACCGGCTGCCTGGACGTGGCGGGACCGGCCTTCACTTCACCCGTGCGCAGTGCGAACGTGCTCCGGTGCCAGGGGCAGACCACGCATGCGTCCCCGCCGACGTCCTTGATCTTGCCTTCGTGAAGCGGTCCGGAAAGGTGGCTGCAGACATCGGACAGCACATTGATGGTGGTGCCCTCGCGGTGGACCAGCAGCGGAATACCGGCCGCGACGCGCTTATGGAGGCCGCCCTCCGGCAGTTCAGCCAGCGGGGACAGCGGATGCCAGCCGGACGGAAAACGGTGCGGAATCTCCTCGCTGTGGTTGACCCCTGCGGCTTGGCGGTAGGTCAGGTGCCCGCCAAGGAACCCGCCGGCGCCCACGGTGGCGAGCCCCAGGTACGCAAGCACCTTGCCGCCGCCCTGGCCGCCCCTGGCCCGCTGGACGAGTGATGCAATGTAGAGGCCGGTTGCCGTGACGTTGGCCGCCGCGTGCACCAGGCCCACCCGCTGCTGCTGCGGGTGCAGCTGCGACCAGTCCATGAGCCCGGCCAGCGCGGACGGAAGCACGCTTGCGGTGCCCACACCGATCAACAACCTGGCAGCTTTTTCGCCACCGGGAACGGCATCGAGCACGCCCGCCGAGACCCAGGCGCCAATCGGCACCTGGACAGCGAGGGGGTGGACCGGGTGGCCGATGGGGACGCCGTGCAGGATGTCCCGGGCCCACTGGGGCTTGATGACTTTCTTGACGGCTTTCCGGACAGTCCTGGCCAACGGGTCAAGCCATTCGGCATCTTCGAAACGGGTGACAAGCTCAAGTGCGGGCAACGGTTTCATGTGTCCTCCCTTACCCCAATCGCCGCAATCCACTCATCACAGAACACCCTGTCCAGGAGACCCGTTTATTGGGCAGGCTGCCTCCGGCGCCGTCAGCGCAGGGGTGACCCCACAACGGCAAACCGGTGGCCTCCCATCTCCCCTGAGAGCAGCGGCATCGCCTCGGCGATTGCGGCGCGCGTGCTGGCCAGTTCCAGCGACGCCTGGTGCGCTTCCGCGGATTCCCAGAGTTCGGAAACAAAGACGGTGTCCGGCAGGTCATCGTTGATGCCCACCTCATAGAGAAGGCAGCCGGCTTCCTTCATCCCGGGCTTAGGCCGGAGCAGGATGGCCACGAGGGCGTCGCGCTGGCCTGGCTTGGTTCCAAGAAGTCCCACATTGGCAAACGTCATGGGGACATTGTGCAGCATGGGGCTGAAGGAGGTGGTGAACCTACGGGACCACCGCCGGCGCGGCGGGCTCCGCAGGGACGCCGCCTGACACGGCGCTTTGGTGGGCAGGCCCGACGGCGGAGCGCGGCGCTTCCTCTTGCGGCACCTTGGTGGGGGCTGGCTGCCCGGCCGCTTCCGCCGTCGTACCTTCACCGGCAAATGCACGCAACATGGCGGCGCGGTCGAACTGCCCTTCCCACTTGGCCACGACAAAGGTGGCCACGCAGTTTCCCAGCAGGTTCACCACGACGCGCATGGAGTCCATCAGCCGGTCGGCGCCCAGCAGCAGCGCGACGCCGGCCACCGGGAAGATGCCCAGCGCCCCGGCAGTGGCGGACAGGGCCAGGAAGGCGGAACCGGGAACGCCCGCCATGCCCTTGGATGTCAGCATCAGGACTCCCAGGGCCGCCAACTGCTGGCCCAGGTCCAGGTTGTAGCCAAATGCCTGCGCCAGGAAAAGCAGCGAGATGGAGAGGTACAGGGCGGCCCCGTCAAGGTTGAAGGAGTAGCCGGTGGGAACCACCAGCCCGGTGGTGGCACGCGAGCAGCCGGCGTTGGTCAGCTTGGTCATGATCCGGGGCAGTACGGACTCCGTGGACGCCGTCCCCAGCGCCAGGAGGAACTCCTCGCGCGTATATTTCATGAACTGCCACAGCGGCACCCGCGGGTAGGCCCACGCCACCATGAACAGCAGCCCGATGAATGCCACCGCGGCGCCGTAGCAGGCCGCAATCAGCACAGCGTACGTCCCCAGGGAATCGAGGCCGTACTGGCCGATGATGAAGGCCATGGCACCGAAGGCACCCACCGGCGCTGCCCGCATCACCCAGGCCATGATCTTGAAGAACAGTTCCAGCACCGTTTCCATCAGGGTGATCACCGGCAGGCAGCGTTCACGTCCGACGACGACGATCGCCGCCCCGAAGAACACGGAGAAGCACAGGACCTGCAGGAGGTTGTTGCCGGCGAAGGCGCCAATGACGCTGGTGGGGATGATGCCCAGCAGGAAGGCTCCGGCATCCTTGGGCGGGGCGGTGGCGGTTTTGGCATTGAGGGCATCCTGGGACAGGGTTGCGGGGTCGATGTTGAGCCCGGCTCCCGGCTGCACCAGGTTCCCCACCACCAGCCCGAAGACCAGCGCGAACAGGGTGGCACCCGTGAAGTAGGCCAGGGCCTTGATACCCACCCGGCCCACGGCCTTCACGTCGCTGACCGCGGCGATGCCGGTGACGATGACCAGGAAAATCAGCGGCGCGATGATCATCTTGATCAGCTGGATGAAGCCGTCGCCCAGCGGACGGAGCCCTGCGCCGAGGTCCGGCCAGAAGTGGCCCACCAGGATACCCGCCACCACCGCCGCGAGGATCTGGACGAAGAGGGACCTGTACAGCGGTTTCGTGCGTGGCGCGGATGCCGGAACTTGCGGCTGCGGTGCGGGCGCGGTGGTCTTCATGCGGGGTGCCTGTTCGTTAGGGAGGACGCCATCCAGGAGGACGCCTGCTTCGGACGGCGGCGCCATCGGACGCCGCAGGATCACCCCAACGGTAGGAAACGGATGTTTCCGGAAAGATAAATCCGTAATGCGGAACAATTAAAGATGAAGCGTGCTATCCAGGGGACGTGTGCGCTGTTGCGGCGCAATGCCCGCTCACTCCGCGGCACCCAGGCTTCCGGCATGCACGACGGCGCCACTCGCCGTCGTGTCTTCCTTCAGCATCCAGCCCACCCGCTTGACGGTGCGCAGCATCACCGCACTTTCCACGATCTCGATGCCCGGCACCTTCTGCTGCAGCGCCAGTTCGGCGGACATGACATCCGCCAGCGTGTGGAGCCACATGATGATGACAAAGTTGGTGGGCCCGGTGGTGGAGGCACTCAACCGGACATTGCTGATGGTGCGGATCCCGGCGGCAGCCGCCTCATGCTGGCCTGCTGGTACGTTGACAAACCACTGGCAGGTCACCGGAAACGACGAATACCGCTGGGCGATCTCGCAGCGGAACGACAGGATGCCGCTTGCCAGCACGCGGTTCAACTGACGCTGCACGGTTGCCGGGTGCCGTCCGAGGGAGCGGGCCATCCCAGCCGCCGTCGCGCGGCCGTCCCTGGCAAGGAACGGCAGCAGGTCGAGGTGGCTCTGCGGAAGGTGGCCGGGCCGAGCGGAATCCGGAACAGCCGGGGAGCCAAGCGTGCGCAGCGTGGCCAACTGTGAACGGCTCAGGACATTCAACCGCCAGTCGTCGCCACTGCTGTGCAGCCGGGTGCACAGGGCCACCTGGTATTTTGTGAGCCCCTCAACCGCTTTGAGGCGGGTAATGATCTTGTCGCTGAACTCCTCCAGTGAACGTGTGATGACGGTCAGCATCAGGTCGCGGTTGCTGGCCGCCTCCTCCACCGTCACGATCTCGGGAACAGCAGCCAGTTCCGCCGTGACACTGTCCCGGCGGTTCATCTCGCAGTCCACCGCCACGTAGGCCAGGAGCATCTGCTTCGGGTCACCCGCCAGGTGCGCCGTCACCCACGCCGCCCCGCTTTCCGTAAGGCGCTCCCAGCGGGCCGCCAGCGTGGTGGCATGCTCGTCCAGTACCTTGGCAGCGTCCGTCCACCCCAGGCGCGGCGCGGCCTGCAGGACCTGGATCAGGGCAAGGTCATCCTCACTGAGCTCCATCGGACCACCTTTCTTTGATGCGCGAATTCCGCCCGCAAACGGCATTCCACGAATAATTCCAGCGCTTTCGTCTGATGTGAACCACGCCACTTCAGAATAGTCCACAAGCCCTGATGCCTATTTCCAAGGAGTGACACGTGCCCATAACCGACGACGCCAAGGACCTGCAGGAAGACCTCATCCGGCTCCGCCACGACCTGCACCGGCAGCCGGAAATTGGCCTGCACCTCCCCCGCACCCAGGAGCGGGTCCTTCAGGCGCTGGACGGACTTCCCTACGAGATCACGCTGGGCAAGGACACGACGTCGGTCACCGCGGTCCTGCGCGGCGGGCACCCGGGCGGGGAGCAGGGGAACGGCGGCAGCAGTGCCGGGGACAGCCATGCCGGGGACAGCGCGGTCCGCCCCGCCGTCCTGCTTCGCGCCGACATGGACGGGTTGCCTGTCCAGGAGAAGACCGGCGTGGACTTCACCTCCCAGGCTGACGGTGCCATGCACGCGTGTGGCCACGACCTGCACACCTCCATGCTCGCCGGTGCCGCCACCCTTTTGGCCGAGAAGAGGCACCAACTCCGTGGCGACGTCGTCCTCATGTTCCAGCCGGGTGAGGAAGGGTTCGACGGCGCCAGCTACATGCTCCGGGAAGGTGTCCTGGACGCCGCGGGCACGCGCGTCCAGGCGGCCTACGGCATGCACGTGTTCTCCTCACTGGAACCGCATGGCACTTTCTGCACCAAGCCCGGCGTCATGCTCAGCGCCTCCGACGGGCTTGAAGTCACGGTGCTGGGCGCCGGCGGCCACGGCTCGGCCCCGCACTCGGCGAAGGATCCGGTGACCGTGGCGGCAGAGATGGTGACTGCCCTGCAGGTCATGGTCACCCGGCAGTTCAACATGTTCGATCCCGTGGTCCTGTCCGTGGGCGTGCTCCATGCCGGCACCAAACGGAACGTCATCCCCGAATCGGCCCGCATCGAGGCCACCATCCGGACGTTCTCCGAAGCATCGCGCCTGAAGATGATGGACGCCGTGCCGCGCCTGCTCAAGGGAATCGCCGCCGCGCACGGGGTGGAGGTCGCCGTCGACTACCTGCAGGAGTATCCCCTCACCATCACCAGCGAGGACGAAACCCACACCGCCGAAAAGGTGATCACCGAGCTCTTCGGCGAGCGCCGCCTCTCGCGCTGGGCCACCCCCCTCAGCGGCTCGGAGGACTTCTCCCGGGTCCTCGAAGAGGTACCGGGCACCTTTGTGGGGCTCAGCGCCGTGGCCCCGGGCGGCGATCCGGCAACCTCGCCGTTCAACCATTCACCCTACGCAACGTTCCACGACGGCGTGCTGGCTGACGGGGCCGCCCTCTATGCGGAACTCGCCATCTCCCGGCTGGCCGCCCTTTCGCAGGCCTCCTAGCCCGGCAGCACCGCCACCATGCCCCAACCCACCAGGAAGAAGACCATGTCCGTTGCAGCAACCAAGCCACAGACTGGACGCATGTCCACCGCCAAGACCGTCGTCGGCACCGGCATCGGCAACGCCGTTGAGTGGTACGACTGGGCCATCTACGCCACGTTTACCCCGTTCATTGCCAGCCAACTGTTCAGCAAAGCGGACCCGGCATCGGCCGTCCTGTCCACGCTGGCGATCTTCGCCGTGGGCTTCGTGGCCCGGCCCTTCGGCGGCTTCCTCTTCGGCTGGATCGGCGACCGGGTGGGCCGCAAGACGTCGATGACGCTCGCCGTCGGCCTCGCGTCGCTGGGCAGCCTGATGATCGGCGTCGCCCCCACCTTTGCCAGCGTCGGGGCGTTCGCTTCCCTGATGCTGCTGGTGGCCCGGCTGGTGCAGGGCCTGGCGCACGGCGGTGAGCTGCCGTCGTCGCAAACGTATCTGTCCGAGATGGCTCCCAAGGAGCACCGCGGCTTCTGGGCCACCCTGATCTACACGTCGGGGACGGTGGGCATCCTCTTCGGCACGCTGCTGGGAGCCGTGCTGAACATGGCCCTGAGCACCGAGGCGATGAACGCGTGGGGCTGGCGAGTGCCGTTCCTCATCGGTGCCGCCATGGGCCTGTACGCGCTGATCATGCGGTCGCGGCTGCACGAAACCGAGGCCTTCCAGGGCGAAGCCGTCACCGAAAAGCGCGCGCGGATCTGGCCGCAGATTGTCCGCTACCGCAAGCAGGCGCTGCAGGTCATCGGCCTGACCGTGGGCCTCACGGTGATTTACTACATCTGGGGCGTCGTGGCACCGAGCTACGCCACCACCGCCCTGAAGATCGACCGCGGCGAGGCATTGTGGGCCGGCGTCATCGCGAATATCGTCTTCATCGCCGCGCTGCCGGTATGGGGCAAGCTGTCCGACCGCATCGGCCGCAAGAAAGTCCTCTGGGCCGGCGCCATCGGCTCGGCAGTGCTGCACTTCCCCATGACCTGGCTCCTGAAGGATTCGGCCTGGCAGCTGGCGGTGTCCATGTCCGTGATGCTGGTGTTCATCGCCGCGAGCGCAGCCATCGTCCCCGCCGTGTACGCCGAGCTGTTCCCAACGTCCATCCGCACCGTAGGCGTGGGCGTCCCCTACTCCATCTGCGTGGCCCTGTTCGGTGGCACCGCCCCTTACCTGCAGCAGTGGCTGGGTTCCTCGCTTGGCGCGCCGCAGGTGTTCAATGCGTACGCAGTGCTGCTGCTGGTGGTCAGCGCGGCATTTGTGTTCACCATCCCTGAGACCAAGGGCAAGGACCTGACGCACTGACCGTCCCGCTGCCAAGAGGTCCCCGGCGAGCATTCCGGCGCCGGGGACCTCTTGTCGTTGTCAGCCGGCTTGTCGTTGTCAGCCGGCCGTTGGGGTGGCCCTGACGGCATTCGCGGCCCTGTCAGCGCTGATTTGGGCGTCAGTTCCGGAATCAAGGATGGTGTTCCGCGTTGACGCGGAATCGACCACGACGGCCGTCACGGCGAGGCCGTCGGCAGCGCCAGTGGCCAGCAGGGCGCCCACCTGGGCCTCGAAGCAGGAGTCACTCGACGAGGCATTAACGTCAAGGGCCACCACATGGTTGTTGGAAACGAAGTTGCCCGCCCCCTCCATCAGCCGGATGATGACCGGCGTGGCGCCGGCCGGCCGGACGCTGTGCGCGTCGATGACCTCGGAAAAGTGGTTCCCGATCACCGAGTTGCTGTTGCCGCTGACGCAGAGAAGCCCTGTGAGGTCGTCCAGTCCGTTCCCGACTCCCTGGAACGGGGTCCATGGCTCATGGTCGCGCAGGAAGTGGTTCGTGGCCACGAGGTTTTCCGAACTGTTCGCTTCGAGCACCACCATGCCGGGGTAGAACGAATGCAGGCGGTTGTTGGTGACGCTTGAGCGCGTGACGCCGTTGAAACGGATGCTGCTGGCACCCCGGGGGAAGACGTTGTTTGCGGTGACCAGGAGGCCGCCATGCTTCTCCGCGTAGATCGAGTGGCCCTTGAAGCCTGCCCCGATCAGGTTGTCAGTGATGTTTGACGCCTGCCCCCACCCGCGCAGTTCAATGCAGCTTCCGCATTCGGCGATGAAATTGTCGTGGATGGAAAGCGCATCAGCGTTGTAGATGGTCAGGGCGTTCTCGAGGTACACGAATCCCATGCCGTTGACGCGGAACGAGTCATTCGCGTTCGCCACATGGATGCCGGTCTTGCCGTTGACGTACGTGTTCTCCGGATGCATCCCCGAGCCGTCCGGGCTGAAGTGCAACCCGTCAATGCAGAAATTGGAGAACTCCACCGAGCTGATCCGCGGGCTCCCGGTTCGCTCCACGTAGAAGGCGGCGCCTTGGGATTCCCCGCTGCCGCCGCTGAGGGGAATGTCCACCAGGATGCGGCTGCCGCCGGGCCACAGCTCGTGCAGGTTGGGCCATTCGTCTTCGGGAACGTTGAACCGGATGCTGGAGGACGTAAACCCGTGCCCCGATCCCTGGATCTTGAGGAAGCTGATGTCGATCAGCACCTGGGTACGCAGCCGGTAGTCCCCCGGCGGTATGTAGATCACCGCGCCGGGTTTTCCTCCGCTGTTCGCATCGGTGGCGGCCTGCCGGTGCTTGATGTCATCGATGATGCTGTTGATGACTTCACCGACGTCCTCGAACGGGTCTCCGGCAGGCCACGTCGTCACGTCGTAGTAGTTGTTGCTGGACATGGCTTCTTCCCTTTGTGTTGTGGTGTTCATGGGGCCACCGGCTGATGCTCGGGAAGGTCCTCCCGCAGTTCCTCCAGTGTTGGAGGGTGGGCCCCTGGGCGGCGCACCGTGATGGCCGCTGCCTTGGATGCCATGCGGCCCAGGGACTCCAGCACCGACGGTGCCAGCCCGTCTGCTCCGCGCATAAGCAGTCCGTAGATGAGGGCAGCCATGTACGAGTCGCCGGCCCCGATGGTGTCCACCACCGCCGACCTGACGGACGGTACTTCCACCCGTGCGCCACCTGTTGAGAGCAGGGATCCTTCCGCGCCCATGGTGACGGCGACGAGACCGGCCCCAAGCCCAACGATTCGCTGTGCGATGTCATCCACGGCCAGCCGCGGATAGAGCCAGCGGGCGTCCTCATCGCTGAGTTTCACCACCTCCGTGAACGGAACAAGTTCCTCGAAGACGGTCTTTGCCTCAAAGTGGCTGCCGAGCAGGGCAGGGCGGATGTTGGGATCGTAGGTGACCACGCAGCGCTCGTGGGACTGCTCAAGGAGCTCCCTGACTCCTTGCGCTCCCGGTGCCAGGAAGGAGGCGATCGAACCGGTGTGCAGGATTTTGGGAAGGACCGCCGGGGCGGTCCGTGGGAGGTCCCACCGTATGTTGAAGTCGTACTGGGCGGAACCGTCGGACGCCAGAACCGCGGTGGCCGTAGAGGTTGCGCCGCGGACCCGGGAACCCGGCAGGAGTTGGACTCCCGCGCTTTGGAGGTGCTGTTCGATGGCGGAGCCGTGGTGGTCGTCGCCGATCGAGGTGAACAATGCCGTGCTTGCCCCCAGCCGCCCGAGCCCATAGGCCACGTTGGCCGGCGACCCGCCGGGGTGCTCCACGGTGCCCCGCGGCGTGACCACGATGTCCATGAGGGCTTCACCGACAACAACCACGTCGATGCCCTGCCTTGGGTCGGCAGTCTGCTGGACTGTTGGCATCTTTTTGGACCTTTCGTTGGGCGAGGGCGAACCGTTAAGCAAGTTCACTGACGGCGAGCTTGAGTATTGTTGCCGGGCCTCCGTCGATCGTCAGCCGGTTCTCCGTGTTGCCGGGGCCTGGGAAGATGAGATCGGTCAGGACCGTCCTGCCGCCCTGGGCGAAGACTTCGACCGAGCAGTGGTCCACGACAATCAGCAGCTTCAGGACACCGTTTTCAAGGTGGACCGGCGCGGACTCAACCGAAGCGAATTTCCCGTGAAAGCCAGTGTTTCCCGACTGCCCGCGGTCAAGGATGAGTTGGGCAGTTGCTGGGTCGTAACTGAGGATGGCGCCGGCGGTGCCGTCGCTGTTTCCGAAGAATTGGAACCCGATCCGGTCCGCCGTGCCGGGCAGTATGTCAGCCTCGATGACCTGGGCACTGCCGGGTACGGGGTCCGGCAGGCGGAGGGCTTCGTTCCGCAGCTCAACCGTTTCCACGGTCAGGTGCTCCCCTGCGGCGGGCAGTGCTCCCCCTGTGCCGGGTTCCGGCAGGACCGGCTGTTGGACCAGGCGGGCGCAGCCATCGACTGCGGTGAGACGCAGTTCGCGGGCCAGGGTCATGGAAGAGCGCCATGGGGCTGTGGGCAGTTCGTTGGCGTAGTCCCAGTTGTTCATCCAGCCGATGATGATGCGCCGGTTATCCGGGGCGTTGCTGAACGAAACGGAGGCGTAGCAGTCGCGTCCCCAGTCAAGCCACAGGCACTGCCGCAGCGCGGCCGAAGCCTCCGAGGGGTCCGGGACGGTACGCAGCCCGGCCGGAGCCACGAGGGAACCTGCGTCCGGAACGAACCGGGCGCCGTCGAACTGGCCCACGAAGTACTGGCCGCCGGATCCCCCAGCCACTGCGCCGGGGTTGACGTTGACGATCAGGACCCATTTGGTGTTGGCCGGGTCCCCGTCCACTGCGAGGGGAAAAAGATCGGGGCACTCCCAGTCACCGGCGTCGGCGTTGGCCGGGCCGAAATCACTCAGGAAATCCCACGACTTGAGGTCATCCGAACGGTAGAAGACCACCTGCTGGTGATGCGCTTCGACCGCGACCATGACCCAGTACGCGCCCAGCTCCCCTTGGTAGCGGAACACCTTGGGATCCCTGAAGTTCGCCGAATTCCTGGTGAGGACAGGGTTTCCGTCGTATTTCTGCCACGTCATGCCGCCGTCGGTGCTGTACGCGAGGGACTGGGCCTGCGTGCCGTTCAGTTCTGACGCGGCTTTGAAGGCACTGGTGTAGATGGCTACGAGGGCGGGTTGCTCCGCAGAGCCAAAGCCGGCCGTGTTGCCGCGGTCCACCACCACGCTGCCGGAGAAGATGTCCTCTGTCTCGTCGCACGCAATCGCCACCGGGTGTTCCGTCCAGTGCAGCAGGTCACGGGAGGTGGCGTGGCCCCAGGACATGTTGCCCCAGACGCTGCCATAGGGGTTGTTTTGGTAGAAGAGGTGGTACAGGCCGTCGTGGAACACCAGGCCGTTGGGATCGTTCAGCCAGGTATCCCTTGCCGTGAAGTGGATGGCAGGCCGGAACCTGGAGATTTCTGCCGGAGCTGTTTCCGGGCGGGCGGCATCAAGGCAACTGGACATGTCTGGTGTTCCCCTTGGGAAGTGGAAGGAGCTGGCTGCCTACTGGCGGGGCGCCGCGATGGAGTCGCGGCGCACCAGGGGGCAACTCAGGATGGTCGGGTGAAGGGCCATGAGGGAAAGGTCCGTCTTCCCCTCGACGGCGTCGATCAGGTGCTCGGTGGCCCAGGCACCCATCTCGTAGTGCGGCAGGGCCACGGTGGTGAGGCCCGGATAAAGGTTGGCGGCGATCAGTTCCTGGTCATCGAAGCCGACAATCGAAAGGTCGGCCGGGATGGACAGGCCCAGTTCGGCAGCGGCGCGATAGGCGCCCATGGCCATCCGGTCGTTGTAGCAGAACAGGCCCGTCGGCCGGTGGGCGCCTGCCAGGATGCGCCGGGCCGCTTCATAGCCGCCATGCACCTCGGAAACCTCGGACTCGACAGGTGCCGCGTCGCCGTCGAGCCCTGCTTCCGTCAGCGTGGCCCGGAAGGCCCGGAGCCGCTGACGGGTCGCGGGGACGTCGTCAGTGTTGTTGATGAATCCCACCCGGGTGTGGCCCGCTTCGAGGAGCGCGGTCACGGCCGCGCGGGCACCACCTTCCTCATCCGGGATCACTGCGGTGATGTTTCCGCCGGTGGCCACGGAGTCCACCAGCACGGAGGGCACGCTGCCGAGGTTGGGTGGCAGTTCCACGTTGCGGTGGTACATGGTGGCGTAGAGGATGCCGTCCACCCGGCGGTCCAGGAGGGCCTCGACGTCGGCCTCCCGGGACTCCAGGCTGGCCGAGCCGGAGGTGTTGATGATCATCAGGTTGTACCCGCGTGCTTTGGCGGCCTCGTCGGCGCCGAGGATGATCCGCCCGGCGTGCGGCGTGGTGGCGATATCCTCGCTGACCAGGCCCAGCATGCCGGTCCTCTGCGTGCGCAGCGCCTGGGCCAGGCGGTTTGGTCCGTACCCCAACTGCTCGGCGGCGGACCGCACCTTGTTCCGGGTTTCCGGACTCACCCTGGCGTATGAGACGTCATTGAGGACATGGGAGACGGTGGTGACGGACACGCCGGCGGCCACGGCCACGTCCTTGATGCCGATGTTCTTGTTGCTCATCTGTCTCCCACGTCCTTATGGTCAGTGATGCCCCTGGGGCTACCAGTAGGCTACTCGTTGCTGGTGATCTAGCCCTTGACGGCGCCGAGGGTCATGCCCGCCACGATCCTGCGCTGCAGGAGCAGCGTGAGGAGGATGACGGGGATGGAATACACGGCGGCGAGGGCCGTCATGGATCCCCAGTCCAGGCCAAACTGCGTCTGGAAGTTCGCGATCACCACGGGCGTTGTCTGGGAGCGGATGGCCGTCATCAGTAGCGCGAACAGGAACTCGTTCCAGGAGGCCAGGAAGGCGAAGATGGCTGTGACCGCGATGCCGCCGGACACCACCGGGATCACCACGCGCCACAGGGCTCCCAGCCGGCTGCACCCGTCCACGGTGGCCGCTTCCTCCAGGTCCTTCGGCACCGCTTCGAAGAAGCTGGACATGAGCCAGATCGAGAGCGGCAAGGAAATGGTGGTGTGGGCGATGGACAGTGCAATGGGAGTGTCGGCCAACCCCATTGAGGCCATCATGGACGCCAGCGGGATTCCGATGGCCACCGGCGGCACCATCCGGGTCACCAGCGCGGCCATGATGAAGATCCGGCCGCTGAGGGTCTTGTACCGGGTGATGCCGTATGCCGCCGGCACCGCCAGCACCAGCGAAAGCACGGTACTGATGATGGCCGTCTGGATGCTGTTGATGAACGACGCCGGCACGCCGCTGCGGCCCAGCGCATTGGCGTAGTTCTCCAGCGTCCACTCCCGGGGAAGGATGGTGGGCGGCACCGCGATGGTGTCGATCGGCGTCTTAAAGGACGTGAACAGCAGGTACAGGAACGGGAACCCGTACAGCACCATCGCTGCCGCCAGGAGGACCCACAGCAGGGTTCGGGTGCCGCGCCGGCCTGCTTCCAGCCCTTCCCGGTTCACACCGCGGCGCTTGCGTTCCTTGCCTGTGGCGACCGGCGCCGAAGGTGCCCCGGGCGCCATGGCCGTGGCCCCGCCGTCGTGCCTGACTCTTTCTGCGGTTCTCATCAGTTGTCCTTCCCTGGCCGCCAAATGGTCGATACCGCCACGAAGGCGACGGCAAGCATGGCCAGCAGGTAGAGGGTGCCCATGGCGCTTGCCAGCCCGGGGTCTCCGAACCGGATCATGGTCCGGTAAATCAGCAGGCTCATGGTTTCCGAGGCGGACTGCGGTCCGCCATTGGTTTGGATGAGGATGGTGTCAAAGGCGCGGGCTGCGTCGATGCCGCGGACCACCAGGGCGACGGCGATGACCGGCCGCAGCAGGGGCAGGATGATCCGGAACAGCAGTGCCGGTGCGCGTGCACCGTCCAGCCGTGCTGCCTCGATCAGGTCACCGGGGATGTTTTGCAGGCCTGCGAAGAGCACCAGGCACATGAACGATGTGGTCAGCCAGATGTCAGGGACGGCCACCGAGTAGAGCACGATGCCCGGGTCCGACAGCCAGCCGATCTGGTTGGGGTCGGACAGGATCCCCGCCTGGTGCAGGAGGGTTCCGATCAGGCCGAAGTTGTCGATCATCAGGAATTTCCACAGCAGGCCGGCCACGATGGGGGCGATCATCAGCGGATACATGAAGACGGTCCGCCAGATCTGGGAGCTCTTGCCCAGCATGGTGAACAGCAGCGCCATGCCCAGGCCCAGCGCGAATTCCAGCGTGACCACCACCAGGGTGTAGGCAAGTGTCCGCCACCCTGCGCCGGTGAAGGCCTCCGAGGCGAAGGCCCTGACGTAGTTGTCCAGGCCTACGAACTCGCGGGAGCCGCCGGCAATCGGGGAAATCTTGAAGAAGCTGTCCGCCACCAGGCGGAACAGCGGAAAGGCCACAAAAACTGCCAGGAACAGCGCCGCTGGTGTCATCAGGAACAATGCGAAGCGGCGATCGGAGATACGCACGGTTTTCTCTTCCGCTGGTTGGGGCCGCGGCCGGCGCCGGTGAGTCAGGCGCCGGCCGCGGGGGTCTTACTTAAGGAGGTCCTCGATCTGCTTTTTGGCATCGGCGAGGAGAGTTGCGGAGTCACCGCCGGCGACAGCCTTCTGGAGCATGGGCACCAGCACGGTGTCCACGATCTGCTGCCACTTTTCGGTAGCGGGGCGCGTGGCCGTGGCCTTGCCGTTGAGGGTCTGGATCAGGGGCTTGAAGCTCTCATAGCCTGGCTTGTCCTGGTATTTCTCGAAGGCGGAGATGCGTGCGGCCAGGCCAAGATTCGACTCGATGCCCTTGTCGTTGTAGTCGTAGGCGCACTTGACGAACTTCTTGGCGGCGTCCGCGTTCTTGGTGGCTTTCGGTACGGACAGGTACCAGGGGCCTGGCACGCCGCCGACGCCGGCTGAACCGGCGATCATGGGTGCAGCACCAACCTTGCCGGCCACTGCCGAGTCCTTGGGGATCTGGCGGTAAGCGTGGGCCCAGAAACGGGTCATGGCCGTCTTGCCCTGGTTGAACAGGTTCTGCGCGGCAGCCCAGTCAACCTGTGCGGCACCCGAGGGCGCGTCCTTGACGAGGCTGGTGTAGAAGTCCAGGGCTTCCTTGTGGGCGGCGTTGTCGATGACCACCTTGTTGTTCGCATCCAGGACCATGGGCGAGCCGGCCTGCAGGACGTGGGCAAGCCATTCGGTTTCCACACCGCCCTTGACGTCGGTTCCGTACATGCCGTCCTTGGTGAAGAACGCGGAAATGTCCTGGTACTGCTTCCATGTTGTAGGGGCGGCGAGCCCGTAGCCGTACTTGGCCTGGAAGTCAGCCTTGTTCTTGGCGTCCTCGAACAGATCCTTGCGGTACAGGATGATTTCCGCGTTGGTCCAGGCGGGCATCCCGATGAAATGGCCGTCCACGTTGGCTTCCTTGACCAACGCCGGGAAGATGTCCTTCTTTGCCTCATCGGTAAAGAGTTCGTCAATGGGCTGGACGGCGTCCTTGAAGCTGGGCAGCCAGACGGAGTCCAGGGCGGCGACGTCGAAGGAGACGGTGCCGGAGGAAAATTCGCTGGAGAGACGGTTGAACATGCCGTCGTAGGGCAGTTCGACGAAGTTGACGTCGACGCCGGTTTCCTTCTTGCATTGTTCCGCGACGCCCGTCAGCTCGGCGTGGCCGCCGGCTTCCACCAGGACGTTTACGGTGCTGGTGCCGGCGCTCCCGGACGATGATGCCGGGCCCCCTGCGCCGCACCCGGAGGCAGCCAGGGCGACGACGGTGCAGATACCGCCGATGGTGGCGAGCCTGTTGATGTTTTTACGAGTGGACATCGCTGTCGACTCACTTTCTCTTGAACGGAAACGGAGAGACTATCGGGGTGAAAAATCGTTTTGCCAAAACGACTTGGCATTTACTTTAGGTTTCACCGGGGAAAGGTGTCAAGTGTCACAGCGGAAGAACCGTCCAGGGAAAGAAGTCCCAAGAAAGAAGTCCCGGGAAGCCGCCTGCAGGTTCAGGCAGTGACCGGCAGCACCAGGAGATAGCCGGCGGGGAGCCCGCTGCTCCAGCGGCGCGGCTCCCGCACCACGAACTGGGTGGCCAGCTCCTCGGGGGTCAGCAGGCTGTTGGGAACAGGCGACGGGCCCCACTGTCCACTGCCGTACGGGTACAGCGGATCCAGGACGCGGATGCCGGTCACGGCGAAGTCGGAGAATTGCCGGGGGTCGCCGAGGGATTCGAACCCGCTCATCACCCAGGCGTGCCTGCCGCTCCACATGACCAGTCCCACCGGCCGGCCCGTGTCGGTAATGGCCCGGGCCGCCGTCCTCAGCGCTTCCGGATAGTCGGGAATGCTAACCACCCGGTACGGTCCCATTCCCGATTCGGTGAGCACCTGGGCCCAGCCAAAGGGGTTGGCACCGTTGAACGAATCAGAGGAACGGGCGCGCGCCATCTCCCACAGTTCATTCTGCTGCGCACGGTCAGCCCAGGTGCCCCCGCCCGTATCGTCAATAAGGTTGTGCGCCATCTGGATGCTCGCGGCAACGCACCAGTCAAAGGTGTACTGCGGAACGAAGTCACCCTCCCGGTAGAGGTTCAGGGCGAACGGCTGCGGCACCGGGGCAGGGACGGGTGCCGGTGCCGGCGAAGGCTCCGAGGTGGGGAGGGAAGCCTGGACCGGAGCCGCCGGATCACTGGAAACAGGCGGGGCAGTATGGGCCGCACCACCTGCAACGCCCCCCGGCAGGCCAGTCTCCGCGGAGGCCGAAGCCGGAGCGGGAGCCGTGGCAGTCTCCTGCAGGCCCGCCACGGGAACACAGGCCGCAAGGAATCCGGCCAGGGCAACGAGCCAGGCCAGGAGACGCAGGCGGGCACCGGTGGTCATCGCTCGAGTCCATTCCTGTTGAGCGGGCTTACCTCATACCAGTCTCCTGCCCCCGGCTCCCCTTGACTACCCCACCCCACCTTCCCTACACTTTTCATAAAGCAGAATCTAAATTCCACAAAGCGGAAACCGCAAGGGAGCCGGAAGCAAGGGAAGATAGATCAAAGCCCCTCCTCGGAAGGACCTACGATGACGTACACAGTGAACTGCTCCATCCTCCTCACGGAGCTTCCCCTGCTCGAGCGCCCTGCCGCGGCAAAGGCAGCCGGCTTTGACGCCGTCGAGTTCTGGTGGCCTTTCGAGACCTCCGTTCCGGCGGACAGCGAGATCACCAAGTTCGAGAACGCCATCACGGACGCCGGCGTCCAGCTCACCGGGCTGAACTTCAACGCCGGCAACATGCCCGGCGGCGACCGGGGCCTGGTCTCCTGGAAGGGACGCTGCTCGGAGTTCAAGGACAACGTGGACGTTGTTGCCGGCATCGGCGGGCGCCTGGGCTGCAAGGCCTTCAACGCCCTCTACGGCAACAGGCAGGACGAATTCACCCCTGAAGAACAGGACGAACTGGCTGTCAGGAACCTGGCGGCAGCGGCAGAAGGGGTTGCCCGCATCGGCGGCACCGTCCTCCTGGAGCCGGTCAGCGGCGCACCCAGGTACCCGCTCCTCACCGCCGACGACGCACTCAGGGTCATTGCCCGCGTCAAGGCCGAGGCCGGCGCCGGCAACATCAAGCTCCTCGCCGACTTCTACCACCTGGCCGTCAACGGCGACGACGTCCCGGCCGTGATCGAAAACCACGCCAAGGACTTCGGCCACATCCAGATCGCCGACAACCCCGGCCGCGGCGCCCCCGGCACCGGCACCCTCCCGCTCGGCGAATGGATCGCCCGCAGCCGCGAACTCGGCTACGAGGGCTACATCGGCCTCGAGTACAAGGAACCGCAGGAGACGGCCTTCAGCTGGGCCATCCGCGAACGCATCGACAAGTAGTCCCCACCCGCCCAACTAACTCGCAGTAGTTGTCGTTATGAGCGTTCAAAACGACAACAAATGCGAGTCAGTTGGGAAACCACGAACAGACTTTTCAGGAAAGAGAACCATCATGAGCAACGTTGCAGTCATCGGACTCGGAATCATGGGCCTGCCAATGGCCATCAACCTGGTCAAGGCCGGCCACACCGTCACCGGCTTCAACCGCAGCCAGGACAAGATCGACAAGCTGGTCTCCGAAGGCGGCAAGGGCGCCACCAGCATCGCGGACGCCGTCAAGGATGCCGACGTCGTCATCACCATGGTGCCGGACTCCCCCGACGTCGAGGGCGTGGTCAGCGGCAAGGATGGTGTCTTCGCCAACGCCAAGCAGGGCGCCCTCTGGATCGACGCCTCCAGCATTCGCCCCGACGTCGCCGTCCGCCTCGCGGCGGAGGCCAGGGAAGCAGGCATCCGCCCCCTCGACGCCCCGGTTTCCGGCGGCGAACAGGGCGCCATCGACGCCGTCCTTTCCATCATGGTGGGCGGGGACAAGGCTGACTTTGACGACGCCCAGGACGTCCTGAATGCCGTCGGCAAAACCATTGTCCACGTGGGCCCCTCCGGATCCGGCCAGACCGTCAAGGCAGCCAACCAGCTGATCGTTGCGGTCAACATCGAAGTCCTCGGCGAAGCCATCGCCTTCCTCGAGGCCTACGGCGTGGACACCGACGCCGCCCTCAAGGTCCTCGGCGGCGGCCTGGCCGGTTCCAAGGTCCTGGAGCAGAAGGGCCAGAAGATGCTGGACCGCAACTTCGATCCCGGCTTCCGCCTGGCCCTGCACCACAAGGACCTGGGCATCGTCACCTCCGCCGCCCGCGAAGCCAACGTGGCCATCCCGCTCGGCGCCGTCGTCGCCCAACTCGTCGCCGCCACCGTCAGCCAGGGTGACGGCGCATTGGACCACTCCGGACTCTTCAAGCAGGTCCTCCAGCTCAGCGGCCGCAAGTAACCCTCACGCAGCCCAGCCGGCCGCCCCGAAAACGGGGCACATTGACACGGACACGCCGGCCGCCGTCGTAATTTACGACGCCGACACTCCCAAAGTGCCCCGCGACCGCCGGGGCTTCCTTCAGCACACCTAAAAACAGACTTCCCAAGCTTTCAAGGAGCACCCCATGAGCAAGATGCGTACCGTTGATGCAGCGGTGGCCATCCTGGAAAAGGAAGGCGCCATCGAGGCGTTCGGCCTGCCAGGCGCCGCGATCAACCCCTTCTATTCCGCAATGCGCGCCCACGGCGGCATCCGCCACACCCTGGCCCGCCACGTTGAAGGCGCCAGCCACATGGCCGACGGCTTCAGCCGCGCCAAGGACGGCAACATCGGCATCTGCATCGGCACCTCCGGCCCTGCCGGCACCGACATGATCACCGGCCTCTACGCCGCCTGGGCAGACTCCATCCCCATGCTCTGCATCACCGGCCAGGCCCCGGTTGCCAAGCTGCACAAGGAAGACTTCCAGGCCGTGGACATCGAGTCCATCGCCAAGCCCGTGACCAAGATGGCCATGACCATCCTGGAGCCGGGCCAGGTTCCGGGCGCCTTCCAGAAGGCCTTCCAGCTGATGCGCTCCGGCCGCCCCGGCCCGGTTCTCCTGGACCTGCCCATCGACGTTCAAATGGCCGAGATCGAGTTCGACATCGATACCTACGAGCCCCTTCCCGTCGAAAAGCCCAAGGCCTCCCGCAAGCAGCTGGAAAAGGCCCTGGACATGCTGACCGCGGCCAAGCACCCGCTGATCGTGGCCGGCGGCGGCATCATCAACGCCGGCGCCTCCGCGCAGCTGGTGGAACTGGCCGAAACCCTCAACATTCCGGTCATTCCCACCCTGATGGGCTGGGGCACCATCCCGGATGACCACCGCCTGATGGCCGGCATGGTGGGCCTGCAGACCAGCCACCGCTACGGCAACGAGAACTATTTGCAGAGCGACTTCGTGATCGGCATCGGCAACCGCTGGGCCAACCGCCACACGGGCGGCCTGGACACCTACACCGCCGGCCGCAAGTTCGTGCACATCGACATCGAGCCCACCCAGATCGGCCGCGTGTTCTCCCCGGACCTGGGCATCGCGTCCGACGCCGGCGCGGCGCTGGCAGGGCTGGTTGAGCTCGCCAAAGAGCGCAAGGCGGCAGGGTCCCTGCCGGACTACACCGCCTGGGTTGCCGAGTGCCAGGACCGCAAGGCCTCCCTGCACCGCAAGACGCACTTCGAGAACATCCCCATCAAGCCGCAGCGCGTGTACGAGGAGATGAACAAGTCCTTCGGCCGCGACACCATCTACGTGTCCACCATCGGCCTGTCCCAGATCGCCGGGGCCCAGATGCTCCACGTGTTCGGTCCCCGCAAATGGATCAACGCCGGCCAGGCAGGCCCGCTGGGCTGGACCGCCCCGGCAGCGCTTGGCGTGGTCCGTGGCAAGCCGGATGAGACCGTGGTGGCCCTATCCGGCGACTACGACTTCCAGTTCATGATCGAGGAACTGGCCGTGGGCGCCCAGTTCAACCTCCCCTACATCCACGTGGTGGTGAACAACTCCTACCTGGGCCTGATCCGCCAGTCCCAGCGCGGGTTCAACATGGAGCAGAACGTGTCCCTGGCGTTCGAGAACATCAACAGCGCACACCTGTCCGAGGACACCCGCGGCTACGGCGTTGACCACCTCAAGGTGGCCGAGGGCCTGGGCTGCAAGGCCGTCCGCGTGGAGGACCCCAACGACCTCGCCGCCGCGTTCGACAAGGCCAAGGCGCTCATGGGCGAGTTCCAGGTTCCCGTGGTGGTGGAAGTGATCCTGGAAAAGGTCACCAACATCTCCATGGGCGTGGAAATCAACGCCGTCAACGAGTTCGAGGCCCTGGCCGAGACCGCCGCAGACGCACCCACCGCCATCCTGGCCCTGCAGGCATAACCATGCGCGTGGTTATCGCCCCGGACAAGTTCAAGGGTTCGCTGTCCGCGCCGGAGGTCTGCAGCCACCTGGAGCGGGGCCTGCAGCGCGGGGCCGGCGGGAACCTTGACGTGGTCCGGATTCCGGTGGCCGACGGCGGCGAGGGCACCCTCGACGCCGCCGTCGGCTCCGGCTTCACCCGCCGGAGCGCAACGGTCACCGGTCCCAGCGGGCAGCCCGTGGATGCGGACTTCGCCGTCCGCGGGCACGAAGCCGTCATCGAGATGGCCACGGCATCCGGGCTCGCGCTGATGCCGGGCGTCCGGAACGGCGGCAGGCCGGGCTCGGCTGACGCCACCACAGCCACCAGCCTGGGCACGGGCCAGCTCATCAGGGCCGCCCTGGACGCCGGCTGCCGGCGGATCATCCTGGGCGTGGGCGGCAGCGCCAACACCGACGGCGGCGCGGGGCTCCTGCAGGGGCTTGGTGCCAGGTTCCTGGACAGCAGGAACAACGAACTTCCACCGGGCGGGGCTGCGCTGGCAAACCTGCACAGCATCGACTTCACCGATTTCGAGCCCCGGCTGGTGGACACCCGCTTTGTGCTGGCATCCGACGTCGACAACCCGCTGCTGGGCGCCCAGGGCGCCCCGGCGGTTTTCGGCCCGCAAAAGGGAGCCACACAACAGGACGTCGGCATGCTCGACGCCGCCCTGGCCAGGTTTGTCGAAGTCCTGGCCAGGGAAATCGGATTCCGCGCCGTCAAGGCTGCCGAGGCTCCCGGAGCCGGGGCAGCCGGCGGCGTGGGCTACGCCGCCATCGCCGTCCTGGCCGCCACGCGGCGGCCGGGGATCGACGTCGTCCTTGAATTCACGGAACTGGAGCAGCGGCTGGCCGGCGCCGATCTGGTGATCACCGGCGAAGGCAGCCTGGATGAGCAAAGCCTGCTGGGCAAGACCCCCATGGGTGTTGCCCGGGCTGCTGCGGCGCAGGGCGTTCCGGTCATCGCCGTCTGCGGCCGGACCACCCTGGACCAGGGCCAGGCAGCGGCCGCAGGATTCGAGGATGTTTACGCTTTGACGGCGCTCGAAACCGATGTAAACAGGTGCATAGCAGAGGCAGGGCCGCTGCTGGAACAGCTGGGCACCCAAATCAGTGCGGGGCTGGCAGCCAACAGGCCTGCCGCCGCAAGTACCAAGGAGGACCTCCGTGTCTGAAGAACGTTTCGACCTCGTCATCCGGGGCCGGCGCATCCTGACCACCGCCGGCATCGCGCCACGCGAGGTGGGCGTCCGCAACGGCAAGATCGTGGCCCTCGAACCGCTCGGCAACGGCCTGGCCGGCGCCGAGATCATCGACCTCGCCGATGACGAGACGCTGCTCCCGGGCCTGGTGGACACCCACGTCCACGTCAACGAGCCCGGCCGCACCGAGTGGGAGGGCTTCGCCTCTGCCACCCGGGCCGCGGCAGCGGGCGGCGTGACCACCATCATCGACATGCCCCTGAACTCCGTTCCGCCCACCACCACGGTGGAAAACCTCAAGCTCAAGCGCGAGGTGGCCGAAGACCAGGCGTTCATCGACGTCGGGTTCTGGGGCGGTGCCATCCCCGGCAACAAGGCCGACCTCCGCCCCCTGCATGATGAGGGCGTCTTCGGCTTCAAGTGCTTCCTCCTGCACTCCGGCGTGGACGAGTTCCCGCACCTGGACGCGGACGAGATGGAGGAGGACATGGCCGAGCTCAAGTCCTTCGACTCCCTCATGATCGTCCACGCCGAGGACTCGCACGCGATTGACCGCGCCCCGCACCCCGGCGGCGACCACTACTCCACGTTCCTTGCCTCCCGCCCCCGTGGCGCCGAGAACAAGGCCATCGCCGAGGTCATCGAACGGGCCCGCTGGACCGGTGCGCGTGCGCACATCCTGCACCTGTCGTCGTCGGACGCGCTGCCCATGATCGCCAGCGCAAAGCGCGACGGCGTCAAGCTCACCGTGGAGACGTGCCCGCACTACCTGACCCTGATGGCGGAGGAGATCCCGGACGGTGCCACCGCCTACAAGTGCTGCCCACCCATCCGGGAGGCCTCCAACCGGGAGCTGCTGTGGCAGGGCCTCCTGGACGGCACCATCGACTGCATCGTCTCTGACCACTCCCCCTCCACGCTGGACCTGAAGGATCTGGAAAACGGCGACTTCGCCGTGGCCTGGGGCGGCGTCTCCTCGCTGCAGCTGGGCCTGTCCCTGATCTGGACCGAGGCTCGGCACCGCGGCATCCGGCTGGAACAGGTGGTGTCCTGGATGGCGGAGAAGCCCGCCGGACTGGCCCGCCTCACCAACAAGGGCCAGCTGGCGCTGGGCTACGACGCCGACTTCGCCGTCTTTGCGCCCGACGAGGCCTTCGTGGTGGACGTGTCCAAGCTCAAGCACAAGAACCCCATCACCCCGTACGACGGCAAAGCCCTGTCCGGCGTGGTGCGCAAGACCTTCCTCCGCGGCGCCGTAGTGGACGGCCAGACCCCCACGGGCAGGCTGATCCGCCGCGGCGGCGTCTAGGGAGACGCCATGGCAGTGGAAGCGCACTATCCGGGGGCGGGGGCGCGGCCGGGATTTCCTTCACGCAAGGCCGCCGCCCGCGGTCTCGCGGTGTGGGTGGTTCCGGCCGAAGGAACCAGCCCGGAACTCCTGCGCCACGCCGCCCAAATGGTCCTGGCAAGGGCCCTCGAAACTGCTCCGGAGGCGGAAGTCCATTGGCCTGCCGCCGGAGCCCCCACGTCCGCCGCGGAAGGAGCCGCAGCCGACTCCTCTCCGGCTCCCTCCGCGGCGGAGAACCCCGGCGCAACTGATGACGACGGCGGCACCCGCCTGCCGCCGTCGGCCGGCCCCGTCAGCCGGGTCGCCGTGGACCTCGCCGCCGACACCGTCCTGCTGGACGGCAGGCCCGTGGCCCTGACCGGCGTCGAATACAAAGTGCTGCGCTACCTGGTGACCCACCTGTCACGGACGGTGGGCCGCGAGGAACTGCAGGAGTTCCTGGAGTCCCTCGATTTCCCCGGCGCCACGGCACGCTCCATCGACGTTTACGTGGGCAGGATCCGCAAGAAACTGGGCAACGCCCGCCATGCCGTGGCAACTGTCCGCGGCGGCGGGTACCAGTTTGTGCCGGGTCCGCACGCTGCAGTTCGTGGACCGGCGGAATACTGCATATGACGCGCTGGTTTGTATCAGTAAGCGGCAACCCGCTTCACTTGATGTTTGGCCATCACTGACCGAGTCTTACAAAGGAACGCCATGAGCCCCACCCTGACCACCAAGCTTCAGCCCGGCACCCCGGCTCCTGAATTCACCCTCCGGGACGCCCAGGGCCGGGAGACCTCCTTGGCCGATTACCGTGGCAAGAACGTCATTGTCTACTTCTACCCGAAGGCCGCCACCCCCGGCTGCACCACCGAGGCCTGCGACTTCCGCGACAGCCTTGCCTCCCTCCAGGGCAAGGGCTACGAAGTCATCGGGGTTTCCCCGGATGCCCAGGAAGCCCTGGCCGGCTTCAGCGGCGACTTCTCCCTGACCTTCCCCCTGCTCTCGGACCCCGACCATGCCGTTGCCCTGGCCTATGGCGCCTGGGGCGAGAAGCTGGTCAAGGGCGAAATCCACGAAGGCATTGTCCGCTCCACCGTTGTGGTGGACCCCGAAGGCAAAGTCACCCTGGCCCAGTACCAGGTGCAGGCCGACGGCCACGTCGCCCGCCTCAAGGAGGCCCTGGGCGTCTAGGACGATCCATCACCTGCTGCGGGTTTTCCCGGACGCTTCCGCACGTGTTGCGGGAGCGTCCGGGCGTTTAACCACCTGCCTTCGCCTCCGCCGCCACGTGGGCATACGAAGCCGAAACCCGGCGGTAAACGGGAGTCAGGAAGGCCAGCAGGGCGGCCGCGATCATGATGATGCCGGCCACCAGGAAAACCAGGGCGATTCCGCGGGAGGTGCCCCCGCCAAGCAGCGGGTCCAGTCGGGCTGCACCTTCCGCTGACCGTGCGTACGGGATGATCCAGAACTGGGCAATGGGCGCGATGACGAACGCGGTGACCGGTGCGGCAGCGGACTCGAATGCCATGGCGAAGCCAAAAACGCGCCCCTGCCGCTCCAACGGCACCACCCGTTGGATGACGGTCTGCTCGGCCGCCTCCACGAACGGGACCAGCACCAGGTACAGCCAGATCCCCAGGATGTAGAGCCACGCCCACTCCCGCAGCGTGAAGACCGCACCCAGCACTCCCATGGCCGCCACCGCAACCAGCAGGGTGCGCAGGGGGTTGGCGCCGAGCCCGAACTTGCCGATCAAGGCGCCGCCGATGATGAACCCGGTGGATCCGACCGCAAAGACAGCACCCCACATCTGCACTGAGAACATTTCCAGCCCGTACGGATCCATCAGCGCCATGTACACGCCGCCGATGAAGTTGTTGAACGTGGAGAACAGGATCAGCGCGAACAGCCCCGAAATGGCCAGCACTGCCGCGAGCGAGCCCCTCAGGTCGAACCCGCCGCGGGCGTCTGTTGCCGCGGGCCGCACCTCCTCGGGCATCCGCAGGGTCAGCAGGTGGGCGAAGGCCAGCGCCGTGAGCACCAGCGCGACGGCGATGGTCCAGCCCATGCCCAGCAGACCGACGGACAATCCGGACAGCAGGGAGGTGACAATGAACATCAGCCCCTGCACCATCCCCACCAGCCCGTTGGCATTGGCACGGCGCTCCGGTTCGATCAGGATGGTGACGGTGGTGGACAGGGCAATGTTCCGCAGGTTCTCCACCACGGCGCCGACCAGGATGACCAGAGTGAAGATCCAGAACCATGCCTGCCCCAGGTCCAGCAGTGACGCGGCAGGCACCAGCAGGAACATCACCCCGGACAGCACGAACATGACCAGCGTGAAGCAGGCAGCGAAGCGCATCACGGCCAGCTTGCGGCAGCGGTCCACGAAGGTGCCGAAGCTGATGCTGGAGAGGGCAATCAGCAGCATGTACGCGCCGCCCACCACCCCGGTGGCAATCACGTTCCGCGTCTCCAGGTACAACCAAAAAGTCAGCGCGAACCACAAATAGCTGGTGGTGATGTTGGCCAGGGCTGTGTTCACCAGGATGCCGGTGAAGGTGCGGGAGCGCTCTGCCGGGCTCCGCAGGAAGGTGCCGGTGGAGTCGGAATCCGCAGCCGCCCTGCCCGGTTCCTGCTCGGTCATGCGTCCCAGTGTAGTGACGGCGCCCGCCTTTTGGTCCCCCCTGTTTCGCACGTGGGTGTGAGGATAGTTCCATGGCGATCGAGGTTCGTCCGGCAACAATTTTCGAGGACGTGAAGACACTGGTGGGGCCCAAACGGCCGGATGCCACCGTCTGCTGGTGCCTGAGCTACCGCATCCCGTCCCGCCAGAACGTCTCCCTCCGTGGCGGGGAACGCGGGGAGCTGGTCCGCCAGTTGGTGGCCCAGGATCCCCCGCCCGGCATTGTGGCGTACGACGGCGGCGAACCCGTTGGGTGGGCAGCGGTCCATCCGCGGGCGGACACGGCCTTTGCCCGCAACAGGAAGATCCCGCATGTGGACAACCAGGACGTGTGGTCGGTGTGGTGCCTGCGCGTCCGTCCCGGCCACCGCGGCAAAGGCATCTCGCACGTTCTGCTGGCAGGCGCCGTGGAGATGGCCCGCTCCTATGGGGCCCCGGCCATCGAGGGTTATCCGGTGGACAACAACGGCCGCAAGGTGGACCTCACCATGGCCTACGTGGGCACCCGGAAGCTGTTCGAGGATACTGGCTTCACCAAGGCTGCGGACACCACCTCGGTGCTCAACGGCTTTCCCCGGGTGCTGATGCGGCTGCAACTGGAATAACTGCGCTACTTCCGGTGCCAGTACTTTCGCCAATCGACTTCCATGGCCCACAGCGCCAGCAGCATCGCGTCCATGGTCATGAGTCCAGCCATCAGGTACGACCAACCGACAAACAAACTCACAGCAATCTCCTGACTATCCCCAGCCAATCGATTGCTGCTAAGTGTGGCACCTAGAGCGCCGCTACGGAATGCCCTCCACCCGCAGTCTTGAAAAGGATTCCCAGCCTGTGGTGCGCCTCGGTCTCGAGCTTGAGCCGGCGGGTCAGTTTCTCCACGTGCCGGGACATCTCCTCCCCCACGGGGAGCCGGTCTCCGGGCCAGCTGGAAACTTGCCGCGATTCGGCCAGCGCGTTCTCCAGTTCCCTGGCCGCTGCCCGCACTTTTCGTGAGTGGAAATAGAGGCGAAGCAATGCCTTGGCCTTGTCCGCTCCCCTCTTTTTGACTTGTTCCATGCTGCTTCCCCGCTCTCCGCAAACCATGCAGCCCGCCGCGTGGCCCGTCGTCGGGCTTTTCCGCCTGCACGCTGCTGCGTTCCTTCGAGTGTGACGTCCGTTCCTCAACGTCCCGGCAAGCAGATGCCAAGATTTCCGCAAGATCTGCTGAGGGGGCCGCACACAACGTTTCTGTCAGCGAAGTCACCGGAAACTGTGGAGCCTAAGACATGCCCCGTGCGCCTTAATACTGTAGAAGTAGAGCTATGGTCTCTCCCCCCGAAACCCGCCGTGCCGTGGTCATCGAAGACGACCCCGACATCCGCGGGCTCCTGGTCCGCGTCCTGGTGAAGCAGGGTTTCGACGTCACCCAGGCCGGGGCAGGGCTCCCGGGGGTGGAGGAAGTCCGCCGCACCAGGCCGGACCTGGTAACCCTGGACCTGAACCTGCCGGACCTTGACGGGCTGGAGGTCTGCAAGCTCCTTCGCGAGTTCTCGGACGCGTTCATCGTGATGCTCACCGCCCGTGCGGACGAACTCGACAAGCTGACCGGCCTGGACAACGGCGCCGACGAATACATCAGCAAGCCGTTCAGCCCCCGGGAACTGCAGTCCCGGATCAATGCACTGTTCCGGCGCCGGCCCTCAGCCGCGGCGGAGTCCGCCGCCCGGGGCGAGCTGGAACGCGCCACCGAAGTGCAGCAAAGCCTCCTGCCCAAGGAATACATCCGGGTTGACGGTTACGACGTGGCGGGCCTCTTCCGCCCGTCCCAAAGCGTGGGCGGCGACTTCTACGATTGGTACCAGACGCCGGACGGGCTCCACCTCACTTTCGCCGATGCCATGGGCAAAGGCATGGGGGCGGCGCTGATCGCGGCAACAGTCCGCGCAGTAATGCGTTCCACGGGCCTGCGGCAGGACCTCGACGCCGGGTTCGGCGCCGCCAGCAAGGCGATCGCCGCCGACCTGGACTCCTCCAACTCATTTGTCACCCTGTTCCATGCCCGCCTGGACGCGGCATCAGGCAAGGTCAGCTATGTAGACGCCGGGCACGGCCTTGCGCTGCATGTCCAGCCGGCCGGACCGGCGGACCGCCTCCCCTCCGGCGGACCACCGGTTGGCGCCTGGCCCGGGACTCAGTGGCCGCAGGCGGGCCTGGAGCTGGCCCCGGGCGACTCGCTGGTTGTGGTCAGCGACGGAGTGTTGGATGTGTTCGGGTCAGTGGAGGACTTCACCGAGGCAGTGCAGCACGCAACGCAGTCCGCAGGTACGGCGCAGGAAGCCAGTAACTCCATCCTGGCCCTGGCCCCCGCAGAAACCGCCGAAGACGACGTCACGGTGGTTGTGGTCCGCCGCCTGCCCGTGGAGGTGCCGGCTTGATCCGCTTCTGGACCCGCGTGGTGGTTGTCCTGACCGTCCTGACCGGCCTGAACTACATCGCGTGGCGCTGGATGGCGTCCCTCAACTGGGACGCCTGGTGGATCGCCCTGCCGTTGGTGGTGGCCGAAACCTACAGCCTCATCGACGTCATGCTCTTCGGCATGACCGTATGGAAACTGAGAATCCGCAAGGGCGCTCCCGCGCCGCCGCACGATGCAACCGTGGACGTCTTCATCACCACCTACAACGAAGACCTGGACATGGTCCTCACCACCGCACTGGCGGCCCAGAAGATCCGGCACCCGCACAGCACCTGGATCCTGGACGACGGCGCCCGGCCCGAGCTCAAGGCCCTGGCCGAACAGCATGGCCTGGGCTACGTCACCCGCAGCGAGGACTGGACCAAGGACCTCCCCCGCCACGCCAAGGCCGGGAACCTGAATAACGCCCTCATGGTGACCCACGGCGAGTTCCTGCTGATCCTGGACGCGGACCAGATCCCGGAGCCGGACATCCTGGAAAAGACCCTGGGCTACTTCAACAACCGCCGGGTGGCCCTGGTCCAAACCCCCCAATACTTCAGCAATGTGCCGGCCGATGATCCGCTAGGCAGCCAGGCGCCCCTGTTTTACGGTCCCATCCAGCAGGGCAAGGACGGCTGGAATGCCGCCTTCTTCTGCGGCTCCAACGCCATCCTTCGCCGCGAGGCCCTGATGCAGCTGGGCCTGGTGGGCTACGTCAAGGAGACCGAGAAGAGTATCCGCCGTGCCCTGGCCGCATCCCGGGCAGCCATCAAGCAGGCCCGCAAGTCGGCGGACGTGGACTCTCCCCTGGTGGCCGAGGTCCTCGACGAAGTGGAGGCAGCCACCCGCGAGGCCCAGGAGGAAGTGGACGCCGGCAGGCCACTCAGCGAGGTCACGTACCGCGTCCGCCGCCGCGTGGATGCCGCCGTCCAGACCCTGGTCCAGGCCGACGTCGCCGCCCTGCAGGCCGACCTCGAAGAGATCGCCGCCATGGAACTGGCCCACGTGGGCGAGTCCGGCGTCCCGGTGGTGGCGGACGACGCCGTCCAGCGCATGTCCGCCCGTGACTGGTCGCCGCTGGGCGCCCTGGAATCCGTCCAGGCCGTCCTGGACGCGCTGACCGTGGAGCGCAGCGACGAGGCCCAGCCGGTAATGCCGCTGGCCACCATCTCCGTCACCGAGGACATGGCCACCGCCATGCGCATGCACGCCATGGGCTGGGAGAGCGTCTACCACCACGAGATCCTGGCCTACGGCCTGGCGCCGGAGGACCTGAAGACCATGCTCACCCAGCGCCTCCGCTGGGCGCAGGGCACCATCCAGGTGCTGCTCCGCGAAAACCCGCTGGTCCAGAAGGGCCTCAAGCTCGGCCAGCGCCTGATGTACTTCGCCACCATGTGGACCTACCTCAGCGGGTTCGCCGCGGTCATCTACTTCGCGGCCCCCATCATCTACCTGCTGCTGGGCATCCTGCCGGTCAGCAGCCTGAGCTGGGACTTCTTCATCCGCTTCATCCCGTTCATGGTGGTCAACCAGCTGCTGTTCGCCGTGGCCGGCCGCGGAATCCCCACCTGGCGCGGGCAGCAGTACAGCCTGGCGCTGTTCCCCACCTGGATCAAGGCATGCACGACGGCGGCCCGTAACGTGTGGTTCGGCCGTCCCCTTGGGTTCGCGGTCACCCCCAAGGCGCGCCAAAGCGGCGGACCCAGCTGGAGCCTCATCCGGCCCCAGATCGTGGTGTCCATCCTGCTTGCCGTCGCCGCCGTCGTCGGAATCATCCGCCTTGCCGCCGGGCTGGCGGAACCGCTGGGCACCCTGGTCAATGTTGTCTGGGTGGTTTTCGACCTGGTGGTCATGAGCATCCTGGTCCGCGCCGTGCTCTACAAGGGGTACGAACCGGCCGCAGAACCTGCAAACAGAGAGGAACCCTGATGGAGTTCAGTTACGAGGTCAAAGATTCGTACGCGGAAGTCAAGGCGGACGGGCGGCTCAACATGGTCTCCGCGCCCAAGCTGCGCGAGTTCGTCACGGATGTCATTGCCGGCGGGTCCAACCGGATCGTGGTGAACCTGGAAAACACCGCCTTCATGGATTCCTCCGGGCTGGGCGCGCTGATCGGCTGCCTCAAGGCGGCCCGCCAGGCCGGCGGCGACCTGCGGATCGCGGCGGTGCAGCCCCAGGTGAACATGGTCCTGAAGCTCACCAGCATGGACAAGGTCCTTACGGCGTATGCCACAGCCGAAGAGGCGTTCGGCAATGACTGAGGTCCTGGCCTCGCGCAGCTTCCGGGGACCTGCTGCCGAGGACGCCATCGAAGCGGTCCACAACGACCTGGACAGCCTCTGGCTGGACGTTCCGTTCGTCAACGACATGGACCAGATGACGTTTACCACCGCAGTCATCGAGTCCGCCTCCAACATCGTCCAGCACGCAAGGCCGGCCGGGGACCGGGAGGTGGAACTGGGGGTGGAGACCACCGTGCAGCCCACGCTGCTGCAGGCCCGGGTGAGTGCCTACAACGCCAAGCCACCGTACGGCCCCATGGAGCCGGCCACGCCCGGCGACGACGCCGAGTCGGGCCGCGGCCTGGCGCTGATCGAGGCGCTGGTCACCACGGTGACCTTCGAGCGCCAGGGTGCCACCAACACCTGGGTCCTTTCCAGGACGTCCTCCCAGGATTAGGACTGCCCCTGCTGGAGCTGCGCGCCGCCGCTTGACACGGCCACGCGGCTGTTCTTGAATATTACGTATGCTGAAATAACAGTTCCATGATGCGGAAGCCTTGTTTGGGGAAATCCCCGAACAGGCGCCGGGTTCTCCGGCATCCGCATAGCCGTCACCATGGATGCCAGCATGACCATCGAGGAATACGCCAGCATGAAGCTTGCCGAATTCAACGCCGCCAGCTCCGCCGCGGCCCAGGCCACCCTCCGGCCCTGCATCGACGTCAGCCGCTGGGTGGAGGCGGTGGCAGCAGCCCGGCCGTTCGCCAGCCGGGAACAGCTGCTGGAGTTCGCCGCCCAGGCAGCCAACCCCTTCACTCCTGCGGAGGTTGACGCCGCCATGGCCCACCACCCCAGGATCGGGGAACGTCCGACGGCGGCCAGCACCGAGGCGTCCATGTCCCGTTCCGAGCAGGCCGGGGTGGATCCGGCCGATGCTGCGGCAGCAGAAGCCCTGGCCCGGGGGAACCGCGAGTACGAGGAGAAGTTCGGCCGCGTCTTCCTGATCCGGGCCGCCGGACGCACCGCTCCGGAAATCCTGCAGGCCCTGAACCAGCGGCTCGGCAATTCCCCGCAGGAGGAAGACACCATCGTGGCCCAGCAGCTGCGCGAAATCGCCGTACTGCGGCTTGAAGGACTGATCAGCGAATGAGCGTTTCCCACGTGACCACCCACATCCTCGACACCGGCGCCGGGCGCCCGGCGGCGGGGGTCGCCGTCGTCCTTTTGAAGAACGACGGCGGTACCTGGCGCGAGCTGGCCACCTCCAGCACGGACGCCGACGGCCGGGCGAAGGACCTGGGGCCTGAACAGCTGGAGCCCGGGCACTACAAGTTGAACTTCGCCACGGGCACGTACTACGCCGGCCTGCAGACCGCGACGTTCTTCCCTGAAGTGGACCTGGTCTTCGAAGTCACCGGCCCGGAGCATTACCACGTTCCTTTGCTCCTGAGCCCGTTCGCGTACTCCACCTACCGCGGCAGCTAGGCCGGCCTGGGGGCGCCCGGGTGTCAAGCGCGTTAACCCAATGTCACCGCCGTCACAGTTTCCGGCATAGGATCAGGAAGTATGGCTTCGAATAGAGACCCTGAATCCGATACCGATGCCGAAGGCGGCCAGTCCGGCGGCGTGCAGTCCGTGGAGCGCGCCCTGACCGTCCTGGAGATCCTCGCCCGGGAAGGGCACGCGGGCGTGAGCGAAATAGCCGAGGAGATGGGGATCCACAAGTCCACCGTCTCCCGGCTGATGGGATCGCTGGTGACCCGCGAGATGGTGCACCAGAACAGCGAGCGGGGCAAGTACCAGCTCGGTTTTGGAATCCTGCGCCTGGCCAGTTCCATCCCCGGGCGGCTCAGCCTGGTCCGCGAGGCACGGCCCGTCCTGGAAAGCCTGGCCGACGAATTCAAGGAAACCGTCAACCTCGCGGTCCTGCGCTCGAACTACGCGGTGAATGTGGACCAGGCCATGGGCCCGTCCACCCTGGCCACCTACGACTGGGTGGGGAGCCTCACCCCGCTGCACGCCACGTCCAGCGGCAAAGTCCTCCTGGCTGCCCTGGAGGCGGACGACCGGGACCGTATCCTCAAGGAGACGGGCCTTGCTGCCCGGACTGCCCGGACCATCACCAGCCGCAAGGAACTGGACGCACAGCTGCTCGAGGTAGCCGCCAAGGGGTACGCCGTGGTACGCGAGGAGTTCGAGATCGGCCTGAATGCCGTGGCGGTGCCGGTCTACAACCACCAGGGCACCGTGATTGGCGCCCTCAGCATCTCCGGCCCGGCCTTCCGGTTCGACCCCGAGAAGATTCCCGGCCTGCTCGAATCGCTCAAGGAAGCCGGGCTCCAGGTCAGCGCCAATATGGGGTACACGCGGAAATGACACAACAATGGCCCCGGGCAGTGCCCGGGGCCATTGTTGTGTCCCCAAACAGTTGGCCTGCCCTTTCGCTTATGCGGGAGCCACTGCCGGTGCACTAACCCCCGGGCGCTAGAGCGCAACAGCAAGCGCACTATGCAACAGCTCGGTCCGGCGACACAATGCGCCCCAAGAGGTTCACGCTGCCTGGCATCCTTGACTTTCAAAGTGACGTACAGCACTCTTGTTGCTTAGCGCGAACTCTGTTGATCTTTGCGGAACACCTCCCCCATGGGGCTCAAGGCCCTGCCACCGCTGGCGAACGGCCACGCGGCAATTCACCCCCGGATTGCTCTGCCCGATTCCCAGCACTAAACGCAAGCCCATGGACTAGCCAAAGGACCCGCTTTCATGGCCATTAATAGTGATCTAACCTCCGCCAAGCCAAAAGTGCCGCCTTCAGATGGCGCTCCCCCCGAGCCTCTGGACACCGACCAAGAGGAATCGACAGCCGCCCTTCCCGCCGTCAACGAACACAAGCAGATTCTGGCCGAACTGCGGCTGAGTAACAGGGAGCAGGCCGTCTCCCAGCGCCGCGACCGGAAGCTGACGCTGGACAAGGCCACGTTCGGCATCACCGGCGCCATTGCCCTTGCCTTCGTGGTGTGGGGATTTGCCGACAAGGACAGCCTGGCCACCACTTCCAAGGACGCCCTGGACTGGGTCATGGAATACACCGGCTGGCTCTTCATGGTCCTGGCGTCCCTGTTCGTCGTGTTTGTCCTGTGGCTGGCCATGGGCAAGTTCGGCAACATTCCGCTGGGCAAGGACGGTGAAAAACCCGAATTCCGCACGGTGTCATGGATCGCCATGATGTTCGCCGCCGGAATGGGCATCGGCCTGATGTTCTATGGGGTGGCCGAGCCGCTGTACCACTTCGTTTCTCCCCCGCCCGGAACGGTTGACGGGCGCACCCCGGCAGCCATCCAGACTGCCATGGCCACCTCGATTTTCCACTGGACCCTGCACCCCTGGGCCATGTATGCGGTGGTGGGCATTGCCATGGCCTATGGCACCTACCGGCTGGGACGCAGGCAACTGATCTCCGCCGCCTTCACCTCGTTGTTCGGCATCAGGACCGTTGAGGGGCCGGTGGGCAAGGTCATCAACATCCTGGCCATCTTCGCCACCCTCTTCGGTACCGCCGCGTCACTGGGTCTTGGCGCCCTGCAGATCGGCAGCGGCTTCACCTCGAACGGCTGGACAGGCGAGATCGGAACACCCGTGCTCGTGGCCATCGTGGCCATCCTGACAGCGTGCTTCATCGCCTCCGCCGTGTCCGGCATCAGCCGTGGAATCCAGTGGCTGTCCAACGTCAACATGGTCCTTGCAGTGGTCCTCGCCGCCATCGTCTTCGTGGCGGGCCCCACTCTTTTCATCCTCAACCTCATCCCCTCGGCGGTGGGCGACTATCTGCGCGACCTGGCCGAAATGTCCTCCCGCACCGAGGCCGTTGGCGACGAGGCGCTGCGGACCTGGATGTCCGGCTGGACCATCTTCTATTGGGCCTGGTGGATTTCCTGGACGCCCTTCGTGGGCATGTTCATCGCCAGGATCAGCCGCGGCCGGACCATCCGGCAGTTCGTCACCGGCGTACTGCTGGTCCCCAGCATTGTCAGCGTCATCTGGTTTGGCATCTTCGGCGGTACGGCCTTCCACATCCAGCAGGAAGCTGACAAAGCCGGCACGCCGGGCCTGATGACCGTCACCGACGGCAAGGCAACCATCGATTTTGACGGCGCCCTGTTCAACCTGGTGAAGAACCTCCCCCTGCCGGAGTGGATGATTGCGGCCGTAATTGTCCTGGCCATGGTCCTGGTGGCAATCTTCTTCATTACCGGTGCTGATTCCGCCTCCCTGATCATGGCGTCGCTGAGCTCCAACGGCAGCTCCGACCCCAAGCGTGCCCTGGTCATCTTCTGGGGCGCCCTCACCGGCGCCGTGGCCGCCGTCATGCTTTTGGCCGGCGGTGACCAGCCCTCCGAAGCGTTGTCGGGCCTGCAGCGGATCACCATCGTCGCTGCCCTGCCCTTCGTGATCGTCATGCTGTTGCTTTGTTTCGCCATCACCAAGGACCTGCGCAGGGACCCCCTTTCCCTGCGCCGCCGGCTGGCGGACTCTGTGGTGGAACGGGCTATCCGGGCGGGCGTGGAGCAACACCGGGGCGCGCAGTTCGACCTTGTGACAAAGCACGAGTGCGCAGAAGAGTGCGCCGATGGCCAGAGGTGCCCGGGCAACGGGCAGGATCTGGAGAAGGCAGCCACACGTTAGGTAAACACCCGAATTTGGCCCCGGCGCATCATGCGCCGGGGCCAAATCCTTTAACGGCCCTGCGGCTAGGCCACCACCATGCAACCCTGCAGCTGGTAACCGGCCTCAGGCACCGGCTGCACTTGCCTGTCCGCGCACAAACGCCCCACGGTGGCCAGCACCTCACCGAAAACAGGGTCCGGCTGGAGGCGGCGGAGTTCTTCGGCGAGGCATTCGCTGAGGCTGCGGCGTGGGAGCGGGATCCGCTGGACGGGTTGGCCGGGTTGGGTGAGTTCGGCGACGAAGCCTCCGGGGCGGAGAAGCTGAATCCGACCGTCGGCCAGCGTGAGGCTCACTCGGCCAAGGCCTGATCCTGCCGGTCCTGCAACCTTGTTCACAGGTACGTCCAGCGCGTCGTTGAGCCAGGCAGCCATCAGCAGCGGGCTGGGGGAATCCGGGGCGCCCTCCACCTCGGCGGCAAGCACCAAGGATGGGTCGACCTGGTCCAGGGCTGCTGCGAGCTGGATCCGCCAGTTGGTCAGTCGGGTCCAGGCGAGGTCGGTGTCGCCGGCCTTGTAGGTGCGGTGGATCCGTTCCAGTGCGGCCTGGGGGTCGGGTTCGTTCGCGGAGTCGGTGATCCGGCGGTGCGCGATCGCGCCGATGGAGGTCTCGCACGCGTTCGCGGGGGCGCCGTGCGGCCACCAGGCCACGATCGGGGCGTCCGGAAGCAGCAGCGCGGCCATCAGGGACCCGGACTCGTGGGCCAGTTGGCCATAGCCGCGCAGCACGATCACTTCCGAGGCGCCGGCGTCCCCGCCCACCCGGATCTGCGCGTCGAGCCGGTCCCCGGCGTCCTTCCCGGCGTCGGCGAGGACGATGATCCGGCAGGGGTGTTCCCGGCTGGCGTCGTTCGCGGCCTCGATCGCTTCTTCCTCGATCCCGGACTTGGTCACGACCACCAGGGTCAGGACCCGGCCCAGCGCGATCACGCCGCCCTGCTCGCGCAGGGCCATGAGTTTCTTGGACACCTTCGAGGTGGTGGTGTCGGGCAGGTTAACGATCATGGCCTTCTCCAGGTTCGTCCGCCACGGAATGGGCTCGATGAGGGCATGGCACAGCGGCGGCCCCACCCCGGTCCAGGTGGAGCCGCCGCCGTATGCCAGGGCCTAGTTGATGGCAGCCTGGAGTTCCTTGGCGGCCAGAGCCGGATCTGCGGCGCCGTAGATGGCGCCGCCGGCCACCGCCACGTCGGCTCCTGCGGCCTGGACGGCTGCGATGGTGCTGACGTTCACGCCGCCTGCCACGGAGAAGGGCACCTGCGATTCTTCGCCCGCGCGGAGCAGTCCAGTCAGGTCGAAGCCGGGCTTTGCCTGCTCGTCCAGGCCCGCGTGCATCTCGACGAACTTCGCACCCAGGGCGCGCACTTCCCTGGCCCGGGTGGCCTTGTCCGCGATGCCGATCAGGTCAACGACGACGCCCTTGCTGTGTGCCTTTGCGGCCTTGACGGCGCCCGCGATCGTGGAGTCATCGGCGGAGCCGAGCACGGTGACCAGGTCGGCGCCCGCCTTGAAGGCGATGTCGGCTTCGAGTTCGCCGGCGTCCATGGTCTTCATGTCGGCGAAAACCAGCTTGTCCGGGTGGGCTTCCTTGATGGCCGTAACGGCGGAGAGGCCCGCAGCCTTGATGAGGGGCGTGCCCAGTTCGATGATGTCCACGTATTCAGCGACCTTGCCGGCCAGCTCGAGGGCGTCCTCGACGGTGAGGAGGTCAATGGCTACCTGAAGTTTCATTGCTTCTTCTTTCTGTTGGGGTTTTGTCCAAAGGACTGGAAAGTCGGGAAAGGTCTATTCGAGGTTGGCGTGGCGCAGCCACAACTGCTCGGCGGGGACGTCGGCGTTGTCCCAGAGTGTTTGGAACACCGCCTCCGTTGCCACGAAGAGCACCTGTTCGAAGAGGCTCCCGGAGTACTGGCGGGAGACGCCCGAGCCGTGGTCGGTCTTTTGCTGGGCCGGGAGCAGCACGACGGCGTCAGCCAGTCCTGCGAGTGCCGAACCGGGGTTGGCAGTGAAGGCGACGATCCGGGCCCCCGCCTTGGCGGCGGTCTCGGCGGCCTTCACGATCCCCGACGTGCTGCCGGAGCCCGATGCGACGAGCAGAAGGTCACCCTTCCGGATGGCGGGGGTGGTGGTGTCCCCGGCCACGTGGACCACGAGGCCGAGGTGCATCAGCCGCATCGCTGCCATCCTCAGCACCAGGCCGCTGCGGCCTGCCCCGGCCACAAAGACGCGGTCGGCGTTCTCCAGCATCGAGACCGCCTGGCGCAGCCTGTCCGGGCTGATGCGGGCCGCGGTGTCTGCGATCTCCCTTAACACCAGGGAGATATTGCCCGTGATGGCCGCGCCGGTTGCTTCCACCGCGGGAGCGGTCAGAACGGTTGAGTCCATATCTCCTCCTTCATCGTGTATCTGGCATCCATCGTGCCGAGACGGGCGGGTAGGTGATACGCCAATTCGGGATGGTTTTAACCACCCGTTCGGGTAGTTCAGGACGGGATTCTTCGCGTAATCTGTCGAGATGATTGAGAGCACCCCGCCCGTTCGGCTGGTTACGGACTTCCCCGGAACCGCCCTGCCCTGGCCCCTGCTCCGCGCGGTGGCCCGGATCGCGGAGGCGCCCCTCTCCGCCATTGCCGAACGGCTGCACGAAGCTGTCCGCCCCTACACTGGCGGCGACGCCCTGGTGATCTTCACCGAGGAATGCACAGGACGCCCGCAGAAGAAGTCAGGCGACGGGGAGGTGGTGGCCCGGGTATCGATCAGCGAACTCCAGCAGCTGCGCGAGCAGGTGGCCGTTGAGGGGCCTTGGGCGGGAACGGCACAAATCGCAGGCAGGCAACGGCAGGCCTTCGCCCTGAGGTACGCTCCCAGCAACGCTTTGCTGGTCATTACCTATCCCGGGACGGCCGGGGGCCGGCAGCAGGCCGGGGACATGGAGAACCTGGACCTCGTGTCCTATCTCTGGGAAATGGCAGCACGCCGGATCCAGGAGAAGGTGAAGGATGCGCCGCCGTCCTACCTGCTGGAGTCACGGGCAGCATCCGCGGAACGGATCAGGGTCACGGGCGAGCTGGTGGACCTTCATTCCACAACCCTGGAAACCATCCTGGCGGCCGCACGGTCAGGCTCCCTGGATGACGCAACGGCACGGGCCACCGTCAGTGACGCCGCGGCCAAGGCGCTGGTGGAACTGCGCACGCACAATGACCAGACGGCAGAACTGGTGAAGGAACCGGTGACCACCGCCTTCGAACGGCTTCGCGAGGATCTGCGTCCGCTGACCCGGTTCAGTGGGATCGACGTGCAATTCATCGAACCCCCCTTGAATGGCCGGGCGCTGCCCGGCGAGGTAGCCATCGCGGCGCGGGCCATAGTGCGCGGGCTGCTGTTGGCCATGATGGAGCAACCGGAAGTCCGCAGGGTGCGGACCCAGTGGGACTGCGACGGCGAAAACCTGCTGATCAATGTCCGGGACGACGGACGGGGCGGACTCTCGGCTGACGCCCCGAACATGGAACGGCTGCAGCGCAGGGTCCAGGCACTGGACGGCCGCATGGAAGTCGATCTCATGCCGGGGTGGGGCGCGGACATTTCCGTCACGCTGCCCCTGGACCCGCCTGCTTCTCCGGCAGACGTCTCGGGCTGGAACCTGGCGGCCCGGGAACTCGAGGTCCTCCAACTGCTGGCTGCGGGCCAACGCAACCGAAGCATAGCCGCCGCGCTCAACATCAGCGAGAACACGGTCAAGTTCCACGTGCGGAACCTGTTCAGGAAGCTGGGCGTGGCTTCGCGGACCGAAGCCATTGCGCTGGCCCACAGCCACGGACTGCGTTAGGACCTGCAGCGTCGAGGGCTAAGAACAGTCACACCCAGATCTGGTAGCCCGATTGCTTGTCGAAGATGCGCCGCGTGCTGATGCCCTCGGCGGCTATCCAGAGCACCGATCCATCCTCCGCAGCCTGGTCCACCACCCCGCTGGCCACGCGCTCCCCCAGTAGCCACACCTCGACATTGCGGCCAGGCAGGCGCGCCCAGTCAGTCCGGAGGCCAAGGGCCTTTTTCGACGTGCCGCCGCCCTGGCCACGTTGTTGAAGGTCAAGGCCGGTGGCTCTCCGCGGGGCTTCAAGGGTTGCCTGGGAATTCACTGGTCGCTCCGTTCGCCGGCGCCATCGCCGCTCATGGGAATCCAACTCTGATATTTGATTGATATATCAATCTGGATTCAGAGTATGGTGCAGGTCACACCCGATGTCAACAGACGCGCAGACCGGCCGGGACTAAGCCTTAAAGAGGGCCTCCCGGACCGCATGCTCGAATCCACTCACGTGGGCCTTGGCAAGCTCGGAGGCCCGCTCCTCATCCCCGTCAATGACGGCGCGGAGCAGATCGAGGTGTTCGCGCACGTGGTGGGACAGGTCCGGCAGGCGGTCGATGACCATGCACCAGATCCGCGTTGCCAGGTTGTCATAGCGGATCAGGATGTCCTCCAGGTGAGGGTTGGCAGCGGCGGCGTAAATGCCCTGGTGCACCCGGGCATCCAGCTGCAGCGTCTCGGTTACGGTTGCTGCGGCAACATCGAATGCCTCGACCTTCTCGAGCGTGGCACGCAGCCCGTCCCGAACCGCCGGGGATGCCACCCGGGCAGCACGTGCGGCAGCAAGGGGCTCGAGCTGGGCCCGGATTTCCGAGATGAAGGAAAGGTCGGTCACGTCCACCCTGGTGGCGAAGGTACCCCGCCGGGGGTAGGTCTTCACCAGCCGGTCCAGCTCCAGCCGCTTCAGCGCTTCGCGCACCGGAGTCCGCCCCACGCCCAGGTTCTTGGCAAGGAGCTCGTCATTCAGCAGCTCGCCGGGCTTGATTTCAAGGGTCAGCAACCAGTCGCGGATGCTCTCGTACGCGACGTCTGCCAGCGACTTCCTGCCGGCGTCGTCCGCCACCGCCAAAGCTTCGAATGCCATGCTGAGCCCCTTCTTCCCAACAAGAAAAAAACTATTGACCTCGCCTCGAGACCAGTATACGCTGACAGCCAATCTAATATATCAGTCCGCATCTTTTGAATATATCTAGAAGGAGGAGGGACATGACCCTCATTGAAACAGCTTCAGCAACCGCTACCCTGCCGGCGCTCAAGGAAGAGCAGGCGCAGAAGTTCGTGCTGACCTTGTCCTGCCGCGAGCAGGCAGGGATTGTGCAGGCCGTGACCACGTTCCTCTTCGAGCGTGGCTTCAACATCGAGGAACACCAGCAGTTCGATGACAGCCTGCGTGAGACCCTGCACCTGCGCACAGCGTTCTCCGGCTCCCCCAACTACACGCCGGCGATGCTCGAGGAAGAATTTGCGTCCATTGCAGGCCGGTTCGACATGAGTTTCAGCTTCCACGACAAGACCCAGCCGCGCGTTCTGGTGATGGTGTCCAAGTTCGGGCACTGCCTGAATGACCTGATCTTCCGCTGGCGCGGCGGCAGCCTTGGCGGCGAACTGGTAGCGGTCGTTTCCAACCACGAGACCCACCGTGCAATGGCGGAAGCCGCAGGGCTCCCCTTCATCTACGTCCCCGTCACACCGGACACGAAGGCCGACGCCGAACGCAGGCTGCTGGAGCTGGTGGAGGAGTACGAGGCCGACCTCGTGGTCCTGGCCCGTTACATGCAGGTGCTCTCCGACGATCTCTGCCGGGCGCTGGAGGGCCGGGCCATCAACATCCACCACTCCTTCCTCCCTGGCTTCAAGGGCGCACGCCCCTACCACCAGGCCTACGACCGCGGAGTCAAGCTGGTGGGCGCCACCGCCCACTACGTCACGGCGGACCTGGATGAGGGTCCCATCATCGAGCAGGAAGTCATCCGCGTGGACCACAGCTACGGCCCGGCGCAGCTGTCCACCGTGGGCCAGGACGCCGAGGCACTGGCCCTCTCCCGCGCCGTCCGCTGGCACTGCCAGCACCGCGTGCTGCTGGACCAGACCAGCACCGTGGTGTTCCGGTAAGCAGCCCTCGTCCGCAGACCCAACCCGTAAAGCAGCAGGAGAGACTTCCTTGGAATCGTCACCACGCATTGTCATTATCGGAGCCGGCATCGTCGGCACCAACCTCGCGGATGAACTCGTCGCGCGCGGCTGGAACAACATCACCGTCCTGGACCAGGGACCCCTCAACATGCCCGGCGGCTCCACCTCGCACGCCCCGGGACTGGTCTTCCAGACCAACCCCTCCAAGTCCATGGCGCTGTTCGCCAAGTACACCGTGGAGAAACTGCTGTCCCTCACCGAAGACGGCGTCAGCTGCTTCAACCAGGTGGGCGGCCTGGAGGTTGCCACCACCGAGACCCGCCTCGCGGACCTGAAGCGCAAGCTCGGCTATGCGCAGGCATGGGGCATCGAAGGCTCCATTCTTTCCCCGGCAGAATGCAAGGAGCTTTACCCGCTCATCAACGATGAGGACATCCTGGGCGGCCTGCACGTCCCGAGCGACGGCCTGGCCAGCGCGGCGCGGGCGGTGCAGCTGCTGATCAAGCGCACCGAAGCGGCCGGCGTCAAGTACTTGGGCAACACCACTGTGACCGGCATCGAACAGTCCGGCAGGCAGGTCACCGGCGTCCAGACGCCCGACGGCGTGATCCCGGCAGACATCGTGGTCTCCTGCGCCGGCTTCTGGGGTGCAAAGGTGGGCGAGCTGATCGGCATGTCCGTGCCGCTGCTGCCCCTGGCCCACCAGTACGTCAAGACCACCCCGGTTCCGGCACAGCAGGGCAAGAACGAACTGCCCAACGGCGCCCGGCTGCCCATCCTCCGGCACCAGGACCAGGACCTCTACTACCGCGAACACGGCGACCGCTACGGCATCGGCTCCTACGCCCACAAGCCCATGCCCGTGGACCTGGACGAACTCGGCAGCTTCAAGCCGCATGAGATCAGCGAGCACAACATGCCGTCCCGGCTGGACTTCACCCTCGAGGACTTCCTCCCCGCGTGGGAAGCCACCAAGCAGATCCTGCCTGCCCTGCGCGAAAGCGAGATCGAGGACGGCTTCAACGGCATCTTCTCCTTCACCCCCGACGGCGGATCCCTCGTTGGCGAGTCCAGGGAACTCGACGGCTTCTTCGTGGCCGAAGCCGTCTGGGTCACCCACTCCGCCGGCATCGCGCGCGCTGTGGCCGAACTCCTGGTGGACGGCAAGTCCTCCATCGACCTGGGCGACTGCGACATCCACCGCTTCGAGGACGTGCAGCTGACCCCCGAATACGTCAGCGAAACCTCGCAGCAGAACTTCGTGGAGATCTACGACGTCCTGCACCCGCTGCAGCCCAAGCTCTCCCCGCGCAACCTGCGCGTCAGCCCCTTCCATGCCAGGCACAAGCAGCTGGGCGGCTACTTCCTGGAAGGCGGCGGCTGGGAACGTCCCTACTGGTTCGAGGCCAACGCCGAGCTCCTCAAGGAGATGCCCGCAGACTGGCAGCCGCCGGCCCGTGATTCCTGGTCCGGCATGTTCAGCTCGCCTATTGCCGCGGCCGAGGCATGGAAGACGCGCACCGCCGTCGCCATGTACGACATGACCCCGCTCAAGCGCCTCGAAATCTCCGGACCGGGCGCCCTGAAGCTGCTGCAGGAACTGACCACCGCGGAAATGAACAAGAAGCCCGGAGCCGTCACCTACACGTTGCTGCTGGACGAGCAGGGCGGGGTCCGCAGTGACATCACCGTGGCCCGCCTCAGCGAGGACACCTTCCAGCTCGGCGCCAACGGCAACATCGACACCGCCTACTTTGAACGCGCAGCCCGGCACCAGACAGCAAGCGGCAGCGCCGACGACTGGGTCCAGGTCCGCGACACCACCGGCGGCACCTGCTGCATCGGCCTGTGGGGCCCGCTCGCCCGCGACCTCGTCAGCACCGTCAGCAGCGATGACTTCTCCAACGATGGCCTGAAATACTTCCGGTCCAAGCAAGTGGTCATCGGTGGCGTCCCCGTTACCGCCATGCGCCTGTCCTACGTCGGTGAGCTGGGCTGGGAACTGTACACCAGCGCCGACAACGGACAGCGGCTCTGGGATGCACTGTGGAAGGCCGGCCAGCCGTTTGGCGTCATCGCTGCCGGGCGGGCCGCGTTCAGCTCGCTCCGCCTGGAAAAGGGCTACCGCTCCTGGGGCACGGACATGACCACCGAGCACGACCCCTTCGAGGCCGGCCTGGGCTTCGCGGTGAAGATGGCCAAGGACAACTTCGTCGGCAAGGCGGCCCTGGAAGGCCGCACGGAGGAGAACTCCGCGCGGCGTCTGCGCTGCCTCACTGTCGACGACGGCCGCAGCCTGGTGCTCGGCAAGGAACCGGTGTTCTACAAGGACCAGGCAGTTGGCTACGTGACCAGCGGCGCCTACGGCTACACGGTCAGGAAACCGATCGCCTATTCCTACCTGCCCGCCGAAGTTTCGATCGGCGACTCCGTGGAGATCGAGTACTTCGGACGCCGGATCGTTGCCACGGTGACCCAGGACCCGCTGTACGACCCCACCATGACCCGGCTCCGCGGGTAGTGCCATGATCAGCTCAGAGACAGTCAGCAGCTACCTCACGCGCCTGGCCGCAAAACAGCCCACGCCGGGCGGCGGTGCAGCCGCTGCCCTGCATGCGGCCCAGGGTGCAGCCCTGGTGGCCATGGTGGCGCGTTACACCACAGGCGCCAGGTACGAACAGCACGCACCCCAGGTGCAGCGCATTACCCAGGCAGCAGACAATCTCATTACCGAGGCACTGCGCCTGGCCGACGCGGACGAACAGGCCTTCCAGGCAGTCATCGACTCCTACAGGCTGCCGTCCGACACGGATGAGTCCAAGGCCGCGCGCGCGGCCGGGATCCAGTCGGCACTCATCCAGGCTGCACAGACACCCGCCAAGCTCATCAAGGTCTCAGGCGACATCGTGGACCTCGCCACGGAGCTGTTCGACGTGGCCAACGCGAACGTCATCAGCGACGTGGCAGCGGCTGCCGATGCCGCCCGCGCAGCTGCCGCCACCGCGCGCGTCAACATCGACATCAACGTCGTGGCGGTCAAGGACCCGGAGGCACGCGCGCTGCTTGCTCGGCAGACGGACGGTATTGAGGAAAAGGTAGTCCTGGCGGCTGAGGCCCTCTCGGCCCGCGTGCGGGAAAGGATCCTTGGTTGAGCACCGCAGTACTTTCCGGAAAGCCTTTGGCCGGTTTGTTCCACAAGGAAGTGCAGGAGCAGGTCCGGTCGCTTGAACTGGACGGCGTCCGCCCGGTCGTGGCGGTGGTCATGGCGACCGCCGATGAGTCAACGCACTGGTACGTCCGCTCCATCGAGCGGGCAGCGGAGCGGGCAGGAGTGGGTTGCCGGATCATCGACCTGGGCCATGACGCAACGGAACCGGTGCTGGCCAGCGTCCTGCGGGACCTGAGCGCCGAACCGTCCGTGAACGGCATCATCCTGCAAACTCCACTGCCGCCCGGTGTCCGGACGGACAACCTGGTGGGCCTTATCGCCCCGGAAAAGGACATTGACGGCGCAAATCCGTTGAGCCTGGGTCGCCTTGCCGTGGGGCAGCCGGCCTTTGCGCCCGCCACCGCGCGCTCCGTCGTCGAAATCCTGGATCATTACCAGGTTCCCCTGGCGGGCAAGGGCGTGGTGGTCGTGGGCCGGTCCGCCGTGGTGGGCAAGCCACTGTCCCTCCTGCTGCTGGCACGCGATGCCGCCGTGACGGTCTGCCATTCCAGGTCGGGCCCTCTTGAGCGCTACACGAAGGATGCCGACGTCGTGGTGGTCGCCGCCGGACGCGCCGGCCTGCTGACCGGTAGCCATGTCTCCTCCCGGACGGTAGTGGTCGACGTCGGCACGAACGTCCTTCCCGACGGCTCGCTGGTGGGTGACGTGGACGAAGCCGGCGTCACCGGGACGGCAGCGGCGCTCACCCCGGTTCCCGGCGGCGTGGGCTCAGTGACCACGGCATTGCTGCTGCTTCACACCGTGGAGGCTGCACGCAGGCAAGTGTCTTCCCTGCCGCTGGCGGCCGGGCCCCTGGAGTCCCAGGTCCTGGAAGCCGCGGGCTAGGAAAGGCACAGCGTTAGCAACGGGCGTCCCGTTTTCCGTGAAAGGTGCTTCGATGGGCCTAAGACCTGGGGAGGTATTCCTCATCGAAGCACCGTTTTCGGAAAACGGGACCCCGCAACCGGCATGGTGCCGGTGACTTAAAAAGGAGGGGCCCCGGATGCCTGCCAATGGATTGACAGCCACCGTTTCCAGGAGCACGGCTGCGCCGGGTCCCGTCCCGGAACGCGGGTGCATACCGTGGTCCGAAGCGCGCCATGTGGCCTTCGGTTCCGCCGGTCCGCTCCCGCCCGTGGCAGTCCCGCTCGCTGAAGCCAATGGACGCACGCTGAGCCGGGATGTCACCGCCCTCCAGGACCTCCCGCATTATGCCTCGTCCGCCATGGACGGTTGGGCCGTGAACGGGCCTGGTCCATGGCTGCTGGCCGGAGCCGGCCAGCATGGATCCCCGGTGCCTGCAGGCAACAGATTCCTGCCTGCAAACAGTGCCGCCGTGATTGCCACCGGCGGTCTGGTACCGCACGGCGCCGACGCCGTCCTACGCAAGGAAAGCGGCCTGGCCGTGCGGGACCCCAACGGCAACCACATCCTGGCGCTGCGTGCCGATGCGAAGCCCGGTGAGCCGTGCAGCGGCCAACACATCCGCCCTGCCGGGCAGGAAGCCCGGTCAGGGGACGTACTCATCCCTGCCGGCACCGTCCTTAATCCCGCGCACGTGGCCCTGGCTGCGGCGGCAGGGCACGACACCGTCCAGGTCCGCGCCCGGCCCGCTGCCGCCGTCGTACTCACCGGCGCCGAAGTGGTGACGCAGGGAATTCCGGGCCCGGGACAGGTCCGGGACACCTTTGGCCCGCAGCTCGGACACGTGGTTTCCCTGCTCGGCGGTGTTGCGGACAGCCCGCAAAGAATCGGTGACTCGTTCAGCGATTGGCTGGCTGCCCTGGAGAACCCGGTGATGCCCCATGGCGGGCACGCAGACGTGCTCATCACCACCGGCGGCACCGGAAAATCCGGCACCGACCATTTCCGTGCCGCCGTCGACGCCATGGGCGGGCAGTTGCTGGTGGACGGCGTCGCGATGCGTCCCGGGCACCCGGCAGTGCTCGCCGCGCTTCCCGGAGGCCGGTTCGTCATTGGCCTGCCCGGCAATCCCCTGGCGGCCATGATGGCCCTCCTCACCCTGGGCGCACCGCTGATGGCCTCGCTTGGGGGCGCGCAGCTGCCTCCGTTGCAGCTCGTGATGTCCGGCTGCGACCTCGAGGGCGATCCGGGAAGGACACGCTTGGTCCCCTGCCGGTTCCTGTCCGGCCTTGCGTTCCCAGTCCAGCACACCGGGCCCGGCATGATGCGCGGGCTTGCCTGGGCGGACGCGGTCATGGCCGTTCCACCCCAGGGTGTTGATTCCGGGGGACCCGTTCCCGTGCTCCCGCTTCCGTGGGCAGCACCAGAAACCACAAGGACACCCGGAGCGGAGGCCACCATCCCACCCTGACGCACAGGTTTGCCCTGTTTACCCCCTCACCAGGCACTCGATATGGCAGAGGTCTCCCTGTCCCAGCGGTCAGGGCCTTTGGCGTGACCCGGAGTCCCCAGCAGGAGCGCCTACACACTTTGCCTTTAGGGGGTCACACTCTTGACATTGAATGTGAGCTAGCGCACGATTTTGTTGCATACAGCGAAGGTTGTTGATCATCACGGAACGAGGCACGCCCGGATACGCTCCTCCCGTCCCCCGGCTCCACCCGTGATGACTTTGGGGAACAGACGAACGAATTCATGATGGCCGATCCGAAAGGGGCCCTGGCCCGTGCATCGGCCGCACAACGCTGCCAGTATCCATGCGGCAGCGCCAGATCACCAAAGGAAGTCTATGACTATCAGGGATGGCAGCACCATCGATCAAAGCAGCGCGGGGCGCCGGAACCGGGGAACGACGCCGAAGCCTGTCCGTGGGTCCAGGAAACAGCGCTCTGGCACCTTCAGCGGTTTGCGCTGAAGCCGGAAGGGAACGAATCTCAATGATCAATCCAACCAAGACGACGGCCCCCGTCGACACCTCCTCATCAAAAGAGACCAGCTCCAAGTTCAAGCGCCGCTTCATGATGCGGCTTGTAGCGGTCTTCATAGGCGGGATGTTCCTCGACGGTTACATCCTCGGAATCATCGGCCCGGTCACCGGATCCATGCGGTCAGATCTCCAGCTCGACGCACTATCGCTGGGCATGATCGCTGCAGGCCCGCTGGCTGGTATCTTCATCGGCTCCCCGCTGGCTGGCTGGGCTACTGACAAGTTCGGACGCAAGCCAATGTTCCTGGTGGACATGGGCCTGTTCCTGGTCGCCTCAGGAGCCCAATTCTTCGTAACCTCTGGAGACGGCGCCGTGATCCAGCTGGCCATCATCCGATTCATGATGGGCGTCGCGATCGGCGGCGAGTACTCAATCGGTGGGCCACTGCTGTCAGAGTTCTCCCCACCCAAGCTCCGCGGGCGGTTGCTCGGGCTGACCCTGATCGCCTGGTACGTCGGTTTCATGATGGCATTCATCATCGGCACGCTCCTGCACGACGCCGGCACCCCATGGCGCCTAGTACTCGGCACGAGCACGATACTGGCATTCGTTCTGTTCCTCGCCCGCATGGGCCTCCCCGAATCGCCGAGCTGGCTCATTACTAAGGGACGGCACAAGGAAGCACTCGAGATCGCACACCGATATGTCGAATCGCCGCAGATGCACGACAGCATAACCGGAGAGATGGATCTGAGGATGCTCCAGGAGGCCCAAGCCGCGGAGAGTGGGACCAAAATCAAGAACGCCTCCTTCGGAATGCTGTTCTCGAGGCAGTACTGGCGCGCCACTGTCTTCACTGCAGGTTTTTGGTTCTGCGCGGTCACTCCGTACTTCGCGATCGCGACCTTCGCCGACGAGGTACTCAACCAATTCGGCTTCGGCGGCGGCTGGGCCGGTGGAGTCGGCCTGTCCGCACTTGCAGTCGCGGGCGTTGTCACCAGCGTACTTCTGATTGACAAGCTCGGCCGCCGAATCCTCACTGTGCCCGGGCAGTGGCTCTGCGCGGGCATCCTGCTGGTCATCGGAGTATGGGGGAACGCACCAGCGATCCTCGTGCTCGTCCTGTTTCTCGCCTTCTCCTACTTCAATGCCGGCTACACCACGATGACCCAGGTCTATCCGGCCGAGGTATTCCCCGGCCACCTGCGCGGCGTCGGTATGGGCTTCGCCGCGTCCTTCAGCCGGATTGGAGCCGCACTCGGCACCTTCGCCCTGCCATGGGCGATCGCCAACATCGGCATGGGCGCAACCATGGTCGTAGCCGCCGCCGTCGCATTACTCGGCGCAGTCCTCTCGCAATGGCTCGCGCCTGAGACGAAAGGGCGCACCCTCGCCGAGATTTCAGCAGACTTCTCCCACTGACACCGGGACCGCACGGACACACGCCGCCGGATAACCGGAGCTGCACCAAAGAGGCCTTCGCCGCACCAGCGGCGGGGGCCTCTTTGCCGCCTGTGATCACAGCACCGCCCATCCCCGCAACAAAGCAGGAAACCCTTGACATCCTATGTGAGCTGAGACACCCTGTTGCATATAGTGATGCGCGTTGCTCATAGCGAAGCGAACTCCATCACCCCGGCCAGGCGGATTTCAGCACCAACCAGGAGAACCAAGAATTATGAGCGCATCACCCCGCGTCGTCATCATCGGAGCCGGCATCGTCGGCACCAACCTCGCCGACGAGCTGGCAAGCCGCGGCTGGAACGACATCACCGTCGTCGAGCAGGGCCCGCTGGAGCTCGCAGGCGGCTCCACGTCGCACGCCCCTGGCCTCGTGTTCCAGAACAACCCGTCCAGGACCATGACGGAATTCGCAACCTACACCGTTAACAAGCTGCTCGCCCTGACCAAGGACGGCCAGTCCTGCTTCAACCAAGTGGGCGGCCTGGAACTGGCAACCACCCCAGAGCGCCTGGCCGACCTCAAGCGCAAGATGGGCCTGATGACCTCCTGGGGCGTCGAAAGCCGGATCGTGGACGCCGACGAATGCGAAAAGATCTACCCGCTGCTGAACACCGGCAAGCTTACCGGCGGCCGCGAGGTCCTGGGCGGCCTGCTTATCCCCACCGACGGTATCGCCCTGGCGGCCCGGGCCGTGCAGCTGCTGATCGAGCGGACGCGCGAACTCGGTGTCACCTACCTCGGCTCCACCACCGTCACCGGCATCGCACGGGAGGGCAGCAAGGTCACCGGTGTCGAGACCTCCTCCGGTGTGATCCCAGCCGACATCGTGGTGTCCTGCGCAGGGTTCTGGGGCCGTGAGCTCGGCCGGATGGCGGGCCTGGAGGTGCCGCTGCTGCCGCTGGCCCACCAGTACGTGGTCACCACGCCCCTCGCCGAACTTGAGGGCGTCAACGAGCTTCCGAAGGGTGCCAGCAAGCCGATTCTGCGCTACCAGGACAAGGACCTGTACTACCGCGAGTGGGGCGACCGCATTGGCATCGGCAGCTACGCCCACCGTCCCATGCCCGTGGACATGGCTGCACTGCCCAAGGTCCCGGCCGGGGAGATGTCCGACCACCGCATGCCCTCCCGCCTGGACTTCACCCTTGAAGACTTCGTGCCCGCGTGGGAGGACAGCCAGGACCTGCTGCCGGCACTGCGCAGCACCGGAATCCAGGACGGCTTCAACGGCATCTTCTCGTTCACCCCTGACGGCGGCCCGCTCATGGGCGAGGCGCCGGACCTCGACGGCTTCTTCGTGGCCGAGGCAGTGTGGGTCACGCACTCGGCCGGCGTCGCCAAGGCCATGGCCGAACTGCTCGTCGACGGCCAGCCGCAGACCGACCTGCACGGCTGCGAGCTGACACGCTTCGAGAAGGTGCAGACCTCCGACGCGTACGTCAGCGAGACGTCGCAGCAGAACTTCGTGGAGATCTACGACGTCCTGCACCCGCTGCAGCCCCGCGAATCCCCGCGCGACCTGCGCGTCAGCCCGTTCAACGTCCGCCAGAAGGAACTCGGGGCCTTCTTCCTGGAGTCCGCCGCCTGGGAGCGCCCGCACTGGTTCGAAGCCAACCGCGGACTCCTGGCCGAACTGCCGGAAGAATGGCGGGCTCCTGGGCGCGACGAATGGTCCGCCATGTTCCACTCCCCCATTTCCGCCGCCGAAGCGTGGAAGACGCGCACCGCCGTCGGACTTTTCGACATGACGCCGCTGAAGCGCCTCTCCGTCGCCGGCCCCGGCGCCCAAGCACTGCTGCACCGCCTGAGCACGGGCAATATCGCCAAAAAGCCGGGTGCCGTGACGTACTGCCTGCTGCTGGCGGACGACGGCGGCATCCGCAGTGACGTGACCGTCGCCAGGCTCGCCGAGGAGGAGTTCCAGCTGGGCGTCAACAGCAATGTTGACTTCGACTACCTCCGGGTGGAGGCCCGGAAGCAGTCGGCCGCTGATCCTGCCCAGTGGGTCCACGTCACCGACATCACGGGCAGCACCTGCTGCATCGGGCTCTGGGGCCCGCTGGCCCGCGAGGTCATCGGCAAGGTCAGCGGGGACGACCTCAGCAACGACGGCCTCAAGTACTTCCGCACCAAGGAAATCTCCGTTGGGGGCATCCCCGTTACGGCCATGCGGCTCTCCTACGTGGGCGAGCTCGGCTGGGAGCTCTACACCACGGCCGAATATGGGCTGAAGCTCTGGGACCTGCTGTTCGAGGCGGGCCAGGAGCACGGCATCGTCGCCGCCGGCCGCGGTGCCTTTAACAGCATGCGCCTTGAGAAGGGCTACCGGCTGTGGGGCACGGACATGACGTCCGAGCACCACCCCTACCAGGCCGGCCTTGGCTTCTCCGTGGCCAAGGACAAGACGGGCTTTGTTGGTGCCGAGGCCCTGGCGTCGCTCCGCGAACAGCCGGCGGCCAAGACACTGCGCTGCCTGACGGTCGACGACGGCACGTCCGTGGTGCTGGGCAAGGAACCGGTGTTTGTGGCTGGGGAAGCCGTTGGGTACGTCACGAGCGCGGCGTACGGCTTCACCATCCGCAAGCCCATCGCCTACGCCTGGCTGCCCTCGTCAGTGTCCGAAGGGGACGCCGTGGAGATCGAGTACTTCGGCCGGCGGGTGGCCGCCACCGTCACCGCGGAGCCGCTCTTTGACCCGGGCATGGAACGCCTCCGCGGCTGACCTGCCCCGGGGTTGAACCCGTCAAAACCTGGGTGGTTGGGCCTGCTTGAGACCGGCAGGCCCAACCACCCTTTTTGCTGCCTCGGGGAGGGCACTGATTCGCGCGGCAAAACCGCGACGTAGACTCACCGGAGCAACAACAAATTTGAGGGAACAGGTGTTTGGGGGAACAGCGTGCTGACCAGGGTGTGGCCACATGACATTCTGGCGTCACTGCCGTGATTCAGCAGCGCCCGGGCCGCCGCCCTTGGACGTTCGCCGCGGTCTGCGTGATGGTGACCTCGCTGACGCTCCTGTTGTTCGGCCCGTCCCTGGGTCCTCCCGCTCGCCGTCGACATACGCGGGAGGGGCAGCGACGGCAGGACTCATGATTGCGTACTGGGCCTGGCGCCTCCCCCGCCGTTCCCGCCGGGTGCAGCGCCATGACGGAGCCGTCGTTTAGCTCCGATCTCCCCTGCCGGTGAAAGGTCCGGCCGCTCCTCTTAATGTCAGACCCTCCCCCGATGATTAGTTCATGGGGAAAGCAGCGGTGGCCAAGGCATATGCGGATATCCGTGGTGCCCTTGCTGTGCTTCATGCCGAGGTGGAGGGGCACGGTCCCGAGCCGTTCTCGCCGGCTGATCCCTTGGCGGGGCTCGCCGATGGTTGCCTTGATATTCTTGCCGGGGCCCGTCAAGTGGAGGCAGGGTTCGCGGCGTTGAAGGCGAAGGCCGCGGTGACGTACTCGGACAGCGCCCATCGTGTTGCCGGGCCGGATGCTTCGGTGCAGGCGCAGGAGATGGCTGTCGCGGCTGAGGTCGGGTGTGTGCTGTCTCTGGGGCCGCGGGCCGCGTCGTCGTTCCTGGCCGCCTCCCACGCCCTGGCCACCACGCTGCCCCGGACGCTGTCGGCACTGGAAGCCGGGGACCTGTCGTGGCAGCATGCCCTGGCCATGGTTGACGAGACGGCCAGCCTTGATGCCGCCGGTGCCGCCGCACTGGAAGGGCACTTCCTGGACCCGGGCGCCCCGGACCCGGCACGGGGCTGCCCGGCCGGGCAGATGCCCGCGCACCGGTTCAGGGCCAAGGCAAGGATTTGGCGGGAACGCCACCATGCCGAGAGCATCGGAAAACGCCACGCTAAGTCCGTGGCGGATCGGCGGGTGGAGTTCCGGCCGGACCAGGACGGCACGGCCTGGCTCTCCGCACACCTGCCCGCCCACCAAGCCTTGGCCGGCTGGAACCGGCTCACCGCCCTCGCCCGGAGCATGCAGGGCCCCGACGAGCCCCGCAGCCTGCCCCAGCTCCGGGCCGACACCTTCGCCGACGCGATTCTGGGCAGCGGCACCGCAACCGGGGATGTTGAAGACGGTGAAGCAGCACATGTCCCATCGCCACGGATCCAAGCGCAGGTGCTGGTCACCGTCCCGGTGTCCTCGCTGATGGGATTGACCGATGAACCAGCCATGCTCGACAGCTACGGGCCCATCCCGCCGTCCATGGCCAGGCAACTCGTCGCCAACGGCGCCAGCTCGTTCTACCGGGTGTTGGTGGATCCGCGGGACGGGGCGCCGCTGGAGATCGGGCGGACCAGCTACAGGGTCACGGGCGCGATGCGGGCCTGGCTGCGGCTGCGGGACGGAAAATGCCCGTTCCCCGGTTGCAGCAACAATTCACTCGACAACGACGCCGACCACATCATCGCCTGGAACAACGGCGGCACCACCGGGATCTCCAACCTGGGACAACCCTGCCGAAAACACCACAAACTCCGGCACAGCACCGGCTGGACACCCACCCCGGCCACCAGGAACGAACCACCCGGCTGGACCTCACCCACCGGCCGCCATTACACGTCCGAACACCAGGATTGGGAACCACCATGGTGGCCCCAGCGGCTCAAACGGATAGTGGGACCCCCCGGAAGGTCACTCGGCGGCCCACCGGACCTTGCGTTCATTCCGCTGTCCCCGGGAGAAGAAGCCTTGGAACGGTTCCTCCACGCCCCCGTATGAGGACTGCTGCACCCCGGTCTGTTTTGGACGTGCCCCACGGATCTACTGGGCGGACTGTATGCCGGGAGCATGGCCGGAACGCGGCCCACGTCTACCCCTTGCCGCCGTTATGACCCAAGTGTTTGGCTGTTGGCATGGCTGATGAAGAGGTATCCAAGAACGTTCCTTCCGACGAGCACCTGCGGCAGGATGTCGCAGGCGGGTCGGAGGGGGAAGCCCAGGACCCACAGGACGGGCAGTTTTCCCCCGGTCAAACGAACGCCGGCCAGCAGGTGTCGGGGCTTGCCTCGGCCAGCGGTTATGGCAAGGACCTGGATCCGGAGGCCGAGCCCCACGGAAACAACCCTGTTTAGGCCGTAAACGACGGAAGAGCGCCCCCGCCTCCCCGCTGTTATCCAGCCGGGGACGCAGGGGCGCTCTGTCGCGCCATCTACACGCTGGCCTGCAGCAATCCTGCCTCTTCGGCCACCGCGTCCTCGCCCTTGTGCGGCTCGAAGCGGACGAACATGGCCTTGAAGCCGGGGGTGTTGGAGATGCGGGCCACGTTCTCCTTGTGGACCAGGGCGTTGGCCTCGGGGAAGTACGCCGCGGCGCAGCCCTTGGCAGTCGGGTAGGCCACCAACCGGAACTTGTCCGCGCGGCGGTCCACGCCCTGGAAGGTGCTGACTACGTCCACGAGTTCCCGGTCCTGGAAGCCCTGCTCGGCGAGGTCGTCGGGGTGGATGAGGATCACGCGGCGGCCGCCGGAGATGCCGCGGTAGCGGTCATCCAGGCCGTAGAACGTGGTGTTGTACTGGTCGTGGCTGCGGATGGTCTGCAGCACCAGGTGCCCCGGCGGCGGGGTGAGGTATTCCAGCGGGCTGACCGTGAACCGGCCGCGGCCGATGTCCGTGGCGAAGGAGCGGGTGTCGCGCGGCGGGTTGGGCAGCACGAAGCCGTTCCTGGTCCGGACCCGGGCGTTGAAATCCTCGAAGCCGGGCAGCACGCGGGCAATGTGGTCGCGGATCACGTCGTAGTCCTCGGCCATGGCCTTCCAGTTGACGGGGTGGTCCGGGCCGAAGGTCGCCTCGGCCATCCGCGCCACGATGACGGGCTCGGCCAGCAGGTGCTCGGACACAGGGGTCAGGCGGCCCTGGGTGGAGTGGACCACGGACATGGAGTCCTCCACCGACAGGAACTGTGCGCCGTTGGGGTGCTTGTCGTCCTTGTCGGTCCGGCCCAGGGTGGGCAGGACCAGCGAGGTGCGGCCGTGCACGATGTGGGAGCGGTTGGGTTTGGTGCTGATGTGCACGGTCAGGCCGATCCGCTGCATCCCGGCTTCCAGGGCCTTGGTGTCCGAGCAGGCGAGCGAGAAGTTGCCGCCCATCGAGACGAACACGTCCACCTCGTCGCGCTCGAACGCCTCCATGGATTCCACGGCGTCGTAGCCGTGGTGCCGGGGGGAGGTGATTCCAAACTCGCTGTCCAGGGCCTGCAGGAGCCATTCCTTGGGTTTCTCCCAGATGCCCATGGTCCTGTCGCCCTGGACGTTGGAGTGCCCGCGGACGGGGCAGGCGCCGGCGCCGGGCTTGCCGAAGTTGCCCTGCAGCAGCAGCACGTTGACCATCTCCTTGATGGTGTCCACCGAGTGTGGCTGCTGCGTCACGCCCAGCGCCCAGCAGAAGATCGAGGCCTTGGACGCCACCAGCATCGACGCCACTTTCTCGATCTGCCCACGGGACAGGCCGGTGGCCCGCTCGGTCTCGTCCCAGTCCAGAGTCCGGCGGGCTTCACGGTAGGCGTCGAATCCGTCCGTCTGCGCGGCGATGAAGGAATGGTCGACGACGGTCCCCGGGTTTTGTTCCTCGGCCGCCAGGAGCAGGTGGCCGAGCGCCTGGAACAGCGCCAGGTCCCCGCCCACCTTGATCTGCAGGTATTCGTCCGCGAGCGGGGTGCCGCCGCCCACCACGCCGGAGACGGTCTGGGGGTCCTTGAAGTTGAACAGGCCCGCCTCTGGCAGCGGGTTCACGGCCACTACCTTGCCGCCCTTGTCCTTGCATTCCTTCAGCGCGGACAGCATGCGGGGGTGGTTGGTGCCCGGGTTCTGGCCGACGACGAAGATCAGTTCGGCGTCGTGGATGTCGTCCAGGGACACCGTGCCCTTGCCGATGCCGATGGTCGGGTTCAGCGCCGAGCCGGAAGACTCGTGGCACATGTTGGAGCAGTCGGGCAGGTTATTCGTCCCGATGGACCGGGCGAACAACTGGTAGAGGAAGGCTGTCTCATTCGCGGTGCGTCCGGAGGTGTAGAAGACGCAGCGGTCCGGGGTGCTGGCCCGGATGTGCTCCCCGATCAGCTCGAACGCGTCATTCCAGGAGATGGGCGAGTAGTGCGTCTCGCCCTCCCGGATCACCACCGGTTCGGAAAGCCGGCCCTGGTTGCCCAGCCAGTACTCGGTCTTGGTGGACAGCTCGGCAATGGAGTGCCTGGCCCAGAACTCCGCACCCACGGTGCGCAGGGTGTTCTCCTCGGCCACCGCCTTGGCGCCGTTCTCGCAGAACTCGGCCGTCTTGCGCTTCTTGTCCGATTCCGGCCACGCGCAGCCCGGGCAGTCGAAGCCGCCACGCTGGTTCAACCGCAGCAGTGACTGCGCCGTGCGGGCCACCCCTGCTTGGGCGACTGCACGCTCCAGGGCAACCATGACGGCCTTGACGCCGGCGGCCTCGGTCTTGGGCTTGTGGACCTCAAGGTTGTCCTCATTGATGTCCGCGACGGGGGCGGGCTGCTTACCGAACTTCATCGTTCCAACTTCCTTACCGGCCTGTGTTGTTCGAAGGTGAGTGTTGTTCGAAGGCGAGTGGTGTTCGAGGGCCAGTGAAAAGCGCGCCGGGCCTCCCGGCGCGCCTCTCTCCGGCACGTCACCTTACTGAATGTCGCTTGCTACTGGGCTACCTTCGCCAGCGTTTCCTGCTCCGCGGCGATGGTGGTGTCCTCGCCGTGGCCGGTGCGGACCACGGTGTCTGCCGGCAGGGTCAGCAGCCGTTCGCGGATGGAGGTAAGAATGGTGGGGTAGTCGCTGTAGGACCGGCCGGTGGCGCCTGGGCCGCCGTTGAACAGCGTGTCCCCGGTGAAGACCGTCCCCTCGCTTTCCAGGTGGAAGCAGGTGGACCCGGGCGAGTGGCCGGGCGTGTGGATTGCCTTCAGGGTTGCCCCGCCCACCTGGAACACGTCGCCGTCGGAGTGGTAGTGGTCCGGTGTGGCGTCCGGGTAGACCTGCTCCCAGAGCACCAGGTCCTCCTTGTTCAGGTGGATCGGTGCGCCCAGGGCATCGGCGACCTCGCGTGCGGCACCGATGTGGTCGTTGTGCGCGTGCGTGAGCAGGATGGCCTTCACCTTCCGGCTGCGGACCTGGGCGATGATCGCGGCGGCGTCGTGCGGCGCGTCGATGATGATGCATTCCTCGTCATTGCCCACGATCCAGACGTTGTTGTCCACGTCCCAGGTGCCGCCGTCGAGCGAAAATGTGCCGGAGGTGACCAGGTTTTCGATGGTGACGCTCATGCGGACGCTCCCGCCGGCTGGACCTCGACGACGGAGCGCAGCACCTTGCCCTCGTGCATCTTGCCGAACGCTTCCTCCACCTGGTCGATGGTGATCCGCTCGGACACGAAGGCATCCAGGTCCAGGTTGCCCTGCTTGTAGTGCGAGACGAGCATCGGGAAGTCGCGGGAGGGCAGGCAGTCGCCGTACCAGGAGGACTTCAGCGACCCGCCGCGGCCAAAAACATCCAGCAGCGGCAGTTCCAGCGTCATCTCCGGCGTCGGCACACCCACAAGGACCACGCGGCCGGCAAGGTCGCGGGCGTAGAAGGCCTGCTTGTACGTTTCAGGGCGGCCGACGGCGTCAATCACCACGTCCGCTCCGTGGCCTCCGGTGAGTGCACGGATGGCTTCCACGGCGTCCTCCCGGCGCGAGTTCACGCCATGGGTGGCACCGAGCGACTTGGCCATGTCGATCTTGTTGTCGTCGATGTCCACGGCGATGATCGTCGTGGCACCGGCCAGCCTGGCCCCGGCGACCGCAGCGATGCCCACGCCGCCGCAGCCAATGACGGCCACGGATTCCCCGCGCTTGACCTCGCCGGTGTTGATCGCGGCGCCGATGCCGGCCATGATGCCGCAACCCAGCAGGCCCACGGCGGCTGCGTCAACGTCCGGGTCCACCTTGGTGCACTGCCCGGCGGCGACCAGCGTCTTCTCGGCGAAGGCGCCGATGCCCAGGGCCGGCGAAAGCACGGTTCCATCCTCCAGGGTCATCTTCTGGGTGGCGTTGTGCGTGCTGAAGCAGTACTGCGGCTGGCCCTTGGCACACGCACGGCACTGCCCGCAGACGGCACGCCAGTTAAGGATGACCCGGTCGCCGGGGGCCACCGAGGTCACATCCGGGCCAACGGCACTGACCACACCCGTGGCTTCATGGCCCAGGAGGTACGGGAAGTCGTTTCCGATACCGCCCTGCTTGTAGTGCAGGTCGGTGTGGCAGACACCGCAGGTCAGGATGTCCACCAGCGCCTCGCCCGGGCCCGGATCCGGCACCAGGATGGTCTCCAACGACACCGGAGCGTCCTTCTCCCGGACAATGACAGCTTGAACCTTGTGGACCATTGTTCTTGTGTTCCTTTCCTGGACCTTGGCAGTCCGGTAAGTCGGCGACGTGTGCCAATCTAGCTGACGCAGCTGTTCAAGGACGGGGTCTTGGGCCCAACCCCTGAACAATTGCGTAATGCACAACAGAATGCACATAGCGCTACCTAGCAATATGACAGCGGCCACACCTCGTGTCAATAGATATATCAGTTGCAGGGCAGCGGGGCGATAGGCGTCCGGCATTGGCCGCCTGGGCGTTTTTGGTCGCCCGGGGCGCTCAATGGCGGCGTACGCCCCGTTATGTCCCCAAAATCTCCGGCAGTACGCTTGATGGCATGGCTTTTGAAGAATCCGCTGCCGAGCGGCGCGAAGTAACCGTCCGCCGGGCACCCAAGTACGTTCCCTTCCTGGTCCTGGGTGCGCTGGTGGGTGTTGCTGCAGCCGCAGTGGTTGCCTACGCGGTACCGGGCGATGCAACGTTCGACCCCGGCGCTGTCTTCGGATTCTTCCTGGTGATGTTTGCCGCGTGCGGCGCAATCCTGGGCGCCGCACTGGCGCTGGTCCTGGACCGCCGCAGCCTGAAGCGGCAGGACCGGGCCGTCGTGGAGGCCGTTCCCGACTCGGAGCCGGACACCGATCCCCAGGCGTAGCAAGTCACAAACGGGCGGCCGGAAAAGTCATACCCCATATCGTGAGATAATCGACCAGTGGCACGCGGCGATGGAAAACTTTCCCATGATCTTCTCCCCGGCGAAAAAGGCCCGCAGGACGCTTGCGGCGTCTTCGGCGTCTGGGCCCCAGGCGAAGAGGTAGCAAAACTTACCTATTACGGGCTGTATGCACTGCAGCACCGCGGTCAGGAGTCGGCTGGCATAGCAACCAGCGACGGCAAGCGGATCAACGTCTACAAGGACATGGGCCTCGTGTCCCAGGTCTTTGACGAGACCACGCTGAACACCCTGACCGGGCACCTGGCCGTGGGCCACTGCCGCTACTCCACCACCGGCGCCAGCCACTGGGCCAATGCGCAGCCCACCCTTGGCGCCACCGCCACCGGCACGGTGGCCCTGGCACACAACGGCAACCTGACCAACACCGCCGAGCTCAATGCCATGATCACCGAACGCAACGGCGGCCACCTCACCGGCGAAATGAAGCAGGGCAACACCTCAGACACTGCCTTGGTCACCGCCCTGCTGGAGGGCGAGCCCGGCAAGACCCTGGAAGAAACCGCCACCGAACTCCTGCCCAAGATCAAGGGCGGCTTCTGCTTCGTGTTCATGGACGAGGGCACGCTCTATGCTGCACGTGACACCTTCGGCATCCGCCCGCTGGTCCTGGGCCGGCTGGAGCGCGGCTGGGTGGTTGCCTCCGAGCAGTCCGCCCTGGCCACCGTGGGCGCCAGCTTCATCCGGGAGATCGAGCCGGGCGAGTTCATTGCCATCGACGAGGAAGGCGTGCGGTCCAAGCGGTTCGCGGAGCCGACGCCGGCAGGTTGCGTTTTCGAGTACGTCTACCTCGCGCGCCCGGACGCGGCCATCGCCGGCCGCTCCGTGTACGAGTCCCGCGTGGAGATGGGCCGCCAGCTGGCCCGCGAAAACACGCAGCAGGCGGACATCGTCATCCCCGTGCCGGAATCCGGCACCCCCGCGGCTGTTGGCTACGCCGAAGAATCCGGCATCCCGTTCGCGCACGGCTTCGTCAAGAACTCCTACGTGGGCCGTACCTTCATCCAGCCCTCCCAGACCCTGCGCCAGCTGGGCATCCGGCTCAAGCTCAACGCCCTTGAATCCGTGATCCGCGGCAAGCGTGTTGTGGTGGTGGATGATTCGATCGTCCGCGGCAACACCCAGCGCGCCATTGTGCGGATGCTCCGGGAAGCCGGCGCCGCCGCAGTGCACGTGAAGATTTCCTCCCCTCCTGTGCAGTGGCCGTGCTTCTATGGCATCGACTTCGCTTCCCGGGCCGAACTGATTGCCAACGGCGCCACCATTGAGGAGATCTCCCAAGCCATCGGCGCAGACTCGCTGGCCTACATCTCCGAGGACGGCATGATCGGTGCCACCCGCCAGCCGCGCGAACGCCTCTGCACCGCCTGCTTCACCGGCAAGTACCCCATCAAGCTCCCGGATGCGGACAAGCTGGGAAAGAACCTCCTGGAACGCACCGACCTGGGCGGCCTGAAGCCCTCCCCGTCCGCGCTTCCCGGCCAAACCGCCGCCCTGGCCGTTGACGCCACCGAGGACCCCGCTGAGAAGGCCGGGGCTACCGGCTGTGATCCGGGCCCGGACTCAGAATTCGAGAACCTGCTGACCGAAGCCGACCTTGTGCCCGACGTACCCGCCGCCACCAGCGCCGATAAGAAAGAGTCCGTATGACTTCCGTTAGCCCCGCCGCAAACAACTCCGGCATCACCTACGCCTCCGCAGGCGTGGACGTTGAAGCCGGGGACCGCGCCGTCGAGCTCATGAAGGATGCCGTCAAGGCAACCCACAACTCCTCGGTGATCGGCGGGGTGGGCGGCTTCGCCGGCCTTTACGACGTTTCCCGGCTGCTGACCTACAAGAGGCCGCTGCTGGCCACGTCCACCGACGGCGTGGGCACCAAGGTTGCCATCGCCCAGGCCATGGACATCCACGACACCATCGGGTTCGACCTTGTGGGCATGGTGGTGGATGACATCGTGGTGGTAGGCGCCGAGCCGCTCTACATGACCGACTACATCGCCTGCGGCAAGGTGGTCCCGGAACGCATCGCGGGCATTGTCCGCGGCATCGCGGCCGCCTGCTCCGTGGCCGGCACCGCCCTGGTGGGCGGCGAGACTGCCGAGCACCCGGGCCTGCTGGGCGAGCACGAATACGACGTTGCCGGCGCAGCCACCGGCGTGGTCGAGGCCGATGCCCTGCTGGGACCGGACCGCGTCCGTGCGGGCGACGTCGTGATCGGCATGGCCTCTTCCGGCCTCCACTCCAACGGCTACTCGCTGGTCCGCCGCGTCATCAACCACGCCGGCTGGGCCTTGGACCGCCAGGTGTCCGAACTGGGCCGCACCCTGGGTGAGGAACTCCTGGAACCCACCCGCGTCTACGCGGCCGATTGCCTGGACCTGGCCCGCACCTTCCCGGTCAGCGCCGAAGCGGCTGTTCACGGCTTCAGCCACGTCACCGGCGGCGGCCTGGCCGCCAACCTGGCCCGCGTCCTCCCCCAGGGCCTCGTGGCCACCGTGGACCGCGCCACCTGGGAACTGCCGGCCATCTTCAAGCTGGTCTCGGAGCTGGGCAACGTGCCCCTGGCGGACCTCGAGCGCACCCTGAACCTTGGCGTGGGCATGGTGGCCATCGTGTCGCCCCAAGCTGCCGACGCCGCCGTTGCCCGCCTGAACGACCGGGGCCTGCCGTCCTGGATCATGGGCACGGTCACCGAGGATTCGGACTCCATCCTGAAGTCCGGCCCGGATTACGTCCAGGGCGCCAAGGGCGTGGACGGCGGCGCTGTCCGCCTGGTCAACGCCTACGCCTAGCCAACTGCTGGAGGCTCCCCACTGCACGCGGTGGGGAGCCTCCACTTTTAAGCGACCTGGATGAGGTTCAGCACACCGCCCTGCGGGTCCTCGATGGTGGCCAGTGATCCCATCGTGGGACGGTCATCCGGCTCCACCAGGACTTCGCCGCCTGCTGCCAGGGCGGCCGCTGCCGCCGCGGCAATATCTGCCGCGCCAAAGTAGATCTGCCAGTCCGCTTCCTCGCCTTCGTCGGCAGGAACGATGCCGGCCACCTCGCTGCCGTCGATGAGCAGCGTGCTGTAGCTGCCGCCGTCGTCCTGGGGGTACTCGGTGACTTCATGGCCGAAAAGCTGCTGGAAGAAACCGATGGCGGCCTGCGGCTCGGGTGTAAAGAGCTCAGCCCAGGCCAAGGCGCCCGGTTCGTTGAAGAGCCGGCTGCCGAAGTGGGTACCCGCCTGCCAGATCCCGGTGGTTCCGCCGCCGGGAGGGGCCAAAAAGCCCAGCACCCCGGTGTCGCCCACCGTCTCAGGCCCGAACTGGGCGGTTCCGCCGGCATGGCCCGCTTCCTGGAGCAGGTCCGCGGCATCTGCGGCCGCAAAGTAGACGTTCCACTCGGCAGCGGTGCCGGCCTCAAGCTGCAAAGGATTTTGCGGCGCAATGGTGGCCACCAACTGCCCGCGGACAAAGGCCTGCGCGTAGCTGCGGCCGTCCGGAGTGGGGAAGTCCTGGTAGGTCCAGCCGAACAGGCGGCCGTAGAAATCTTTGGCGGCATCAACATCGGGGGTCTGGAGATCCGCCCAGCAGGGCTCGCCGCTGGCGTACGTGGTCCGAACAGTCATGCGGTCAGGTTACCAACCAAACACGGAAAGCCCGCTGCCCTGCCGGTAATTCGGTGGGGCAGCGGGCTCCATGACGTAAGCGGCGCCACAGCAGCCGGGCCAGGGGCCACAGCAGGCTTGCGACAACTAGCCGATGCGACGGTTGTCTACCTCGTCGTCATCGTCATCCAAATCATCCGCGTACTTATCCACATAAGCCGAATAGTCCGGTTCGACCGGTTCATTCGAGTAATGGCTCGTTGAACGACTTCCAGGGCCCGTCAGCTCACGCTGAAGTGCCGAGTAGTCAGTGTTCGGGGAGTAGTACTTAATGTCCCGAGCCTGCTTGGTAGCTTTTGCCTTTTGACGGCCGCGCCCCATGGCGTGACCCCCTTTTGTACTTGGACCGGAGGTGGTCACCTTGGCGATCGGTGAGGCCCCGGAATGTTTGGTCAATTTGTCGTACACCTAGATTACATGCTTTCGGCGGGCCCCGCTTGCCGCCCGGCGCCCCGAACGGCCGGGTGGGGTACCATGATGCACCTCCTCCCGCGGGATTCCGGCATTTTTCTTCGGTAGAGTCGCTTAAGAACTGCCGATTTTATCTGGCCGTTGGCGAGCCGTGGCACCAAAACCCAGGAGGATGCGCACCCGTGAACCACCAGGACATCCCGCCGAAACCCGCTTCGCCTCCGCGGACCGGAAGCCTGCCGAAGATCCACAGTGGGACCGGTTCAGCCCCCGCCCCGGAATCCGTTACCTGGTCCCAGCCGCGCCATGATCCTGCGCCGGAAAAACACACCAACAGGAAGCCTGCCCTGTGGAAGGCGTTTCTGGTCGTCGTCATCCTCGCCGTTGCCGGCTCACTGGTGTGGCTTGCCGTCTGGTTGAACTCCTCGCCTGGCACCGATGCGGCAAAGAATGACGCACAGGGCGTGCTGCAAACCGCGGTCACGCCGCCGGCCACTCCCCAACCCCTTCCCCGCGAAGGGGTCGCACCCCCGGCGTACGCACTGGGTGACTGCTTCAAGGATTTCGATCCCCAGGCCCTGACGTCCACGCTGGTGCCCTGCGATACGGGCCATTCGGCCCAGCTGGTGGCCACCTTGACATATCCGGAAAGCGCCAAGTACCCGGGGGCGGAGCCGCTCAAGGCCAAGGCACTGGAAGTCTGCCAGGCGGCGAAACTCGGCCCGGCGGCGAAAAACTTCCAGCTCAACTACCAGCGCAGCTTCCCCAGCAGCACCAGTTGGGAATCCGGCGACCGCAGGGTTGATTGCTACGTCACGGCAGACACCGGCAATGTGATTAACGCGAGCGTGCTGCCCTGACGGTCAGCCCGCCAGGGCAGCACGGCCCGCTTCAGAGGCCCTGCGGCTAGTCCTTCCGCCGCACCGACAGTCCGGAACTGGGGGCGCCCGTCAACGCGTCGACGTTGCCTTCGGTCAGTTCCCCAAAGTCCGGCGCGGTATCAACCAGGACGGTGTCGCCGTCGCTGATTTCACCGGCGAGGATGGACTTGGCCAGCCGGTCGCCGATCTCGCGCTGCACCAGGCGGCGCAGCGGCCGGGCGCCGTAGGCGGGGTCGTAGCCGGACAGCGCCAGCCAGGCCTTGGCGCTGTCGGTCACATCGAGGGTGAGCCGGCGCTCGTGCAGCCTGCGGCCCAGTTCCGCCACGTGCAGTTCCACAATGTGCGCCAGCTCCTCCACCGTGAGGGCATCGAACAGCACCACTTCATCGAGCCGGTTGAGGAACTCCGGCTTGAAGGACGCGTTCACCGTGGCCATGACCGCATTGCGCTTGGCCTCGGCGTCCAGCGTCTGGTCCACCAGGAACTGGCTGCCCAGGTTGGAGGTGAGCACCAGGATCACGTTGCGGAAGTCCACGGTACGGCCCTGCCCGTCGGTGAGGCGGCCGTCGTCGAGCACCTGCAGGAGGATGTCGAACACCTCGGGGTGCGCCTTCTCCACTTCGTCCAGCAGCACCACCGAGTAGGGACGACGGCGCACGGCCTCGGTCAGCTGCCCGCCTTCCTCGTAGCCCACGTATCCCGGAGGCGCCCCGACCAGCCGGGCGACGCTGTGCTTCTCGCCGTACTCGGACATGTCGATCCGCACCATGGCGCGTTCGTCGTCGAACAGGAAGTCCGCCAGGGCCTTGGCCAGCTCGGTCTTGCCTACGCCGGTGGGGCCCAGGAACAGGAAGGAACCCGTGGGCCGGTTGGGGTCACTGATGCCCGCCCTGGCGCGCCGGACGGCGTCTGAGACTGCGGCTACAGCCTTGCCCTGGCCGATGAGGCGCTTGCCGAGCTCCTCCTCCATGTGCAGCAGCTTCTGGCTTTCACCTTGCAGCATGCGGCCGGCCGGGATGCCGGTCCACGCGGAAATGACCTCCGCGATGTCTTCTGCCGTCACTTCCTCCGCCACCATCTGCGCGGACTTGTCCGTCACGGCGGCCTCCGCTTCGGCAGCGGCGTTCAGCTCGCGTTCCAGCGCCGGAATTTCCCCGTAGAGGATCCGCGAGGCGGTCTCCAGATCACCCTCGCGCTGGGCCTTGTCCGCGGCGGACCGCAGCTCATCGAGCTTGGCCTTCAGGTCACCCACCCGGTTCAGGCCGGCCTTTTCAGCCTCCCAGCGGGCGTTGAGCGCGGAGAGCTCCTCCTCCTTGTCCGCCTTGTCGGCCCGGAGCGCAGCCAGCCGCTCCACGGAGGCAGCGTCGGTCTCGCCCTCCAGCGCGAGCTCCTCCATGGTGAGCCGGTCCACCTGGCGCCGCAGCTGGTCGATCTCCTCCGGGGCGGAGTCGATCTCCATGCGCAGCCGGGACGCGGCCTCGTCCACCAGGTCGATGGCCTTGTCCGGCAGCTGGCGGCCCGAAATGTAGCGGTTGGACAGCGTGGCTGCCGCCACCAGCGCGGAGTCGGCGATGGAGACCTTGTGGTGCGCCTCGTAGCGCTCCTTCAGGCCACGGAGGATGCCGATGGTGTCCTCCACGCTGGGCTCGCCAACGTACACCTGCTGGAAGCGGCGTTCCAGGGCTGCGTCCTTCTCGATGTTCTCCCGGTACTCGTCCAGCGTGGTGGCGCCGATCAGCCGCAGCTCGCCACGGGCCAGCATGGGCTTGAGCATGTTGCCGGCGTCCATGGAGGAATCGCCGGTGGCGCCGGCGCCCACCACGGTGTGGATCTCGTCGATGAAGGTGACAATCTGGCCGTCTGAGCCCTTGATCTCCTCGAGGACCGCCTTCAGCCGCTCCTCGAATTCGCCGCGGTACTTGGCGCCGGCCACCATGGAGCCGAGGTCAAGGGAGATGAGGGTCTTGCCCCGCAGGCTCTCCGGGACGTCGCCGGCCACCATCCGCTGGGCCAGGCCTTCCACCACGGCGGTCTTGCCCACGCCGGGTTCGCCGATGAGCACCGGGTTGTTCTTGGTGCGGCGGGACAGGACCTGGACAACGCGCCGGATTTCGGCGTCCCGGCCGATCACGGGGTCCAGCTTGCCGGCGCGGGCCATGGCGGTGAGGTCGGTGCCGTACTTCTCGAGCGCCTGGAAGGTGTTTTCGGGGTCCGGGCTGTCCACCTTGCGGTCGCCGCGGACGCCCGGCAGGGCGGCGAGGAGTGCCTCGCGGGAGGCGCCGGCGTCGCGCAGCAGGCGGGCGGCGGCATCGTTGCCGGTGGAGAGGCCCACCAGGAGCACCTCGGTGGAGACAAAGCTGTCGCCCAGACGGTCCGCTTCCTCCTTGGCGTGCTGGATGGCCTGCAGTGCGGGCCGGGACAGCTGCGCCTGCTGGCTGGAGCCGCCCGACGTGGCGGGCAGTGCCTTGATGGCACTGCTGGCCTGGACGCTGACGGCATCGGGATCGGCGCCGGTTGCGCGAAGCAGCGCGACGGCGACGCCCTCACGCTGGTCCATCAGCGCCTTGAGGAGGTGGGCCGGTTCCACCTGGGGGTTGCCGGCCGTCGAGGCGTTCATTGCCGCGGCGGAAAGAGCCTCCTGGCTCTTGGTGGTGAATTTGACGTCCAAAGAGAGCTCCTTTCGGGGGCTTGTTGACTAAGTTGAGTCTACTACGCTCAACTTTGGACGGCGACGTCCACTAGCCATGTTTGCCCACGGCGAAACGGCTGTCCAGAGCCGGAGGTCCCGCCGGGCCTGCTTGGACAATCGGCTGCCGGGACATACTCCGCCTAGGTCCCGTACACGGACACGGCCGCAGCCTTGACCACGAAGTGCACCGTCATGCCGGGGACAAGGCCCAGGTCGGCGGAGGCGGCAGGGGTGATGTCCGCGGCCAGGCCGCCGGCCCGGACGCGGATCTGGTCGCCGTGCGGCTCGAGGTCCGTGATGGTGACGGCAAACGAGTTCCGCGGGCTGCCGTGCGCATCGTCGAGGAACACGGAAACGGCCGACGGCGGGAACACGGCGACGCCGGGACCGCCCGCCCTGGGCAGCGGGCCAGGCTCCCCGGACGCCGCGGCGGGGACGGCTTCCTCGTCGTGGCCGGCAATCCGCAGGCCGTGGCTGGTCCGCACCCCCGCCCCGTCGAGGATGCCCGGAATGAAGTTCAGCCCGGCGAGCCCGGCGGCAAAGGAGCTGCGCGGCCGCTCCAGCACGGCCCGGGTGGGGCCTTCCTCCGCGATCCGGCCGTTTTCCAGGATGACCACCCGGTCCGCGAGCACCAGCGCGTCCAGTACGTCGTGGGTCACGATGATGGCCTGCCGGCCTGCGAGGACGCGCTTGAACAGGCGGCGCAGCAGCGGCGCGGAGTGGATATCCAGGGCTGCCAGCGGCTCGTCGAGCAGGAGGAGGGCGGGGTCGGCGGCGAGCGCACGGGCCACGGCCACGCGCTGGGCCTGGCCGCCGGACAGCTGGGCGGGACGCCGCCCGGCCAGTTCTCCGGCCTCCACCTCGGCCAGCCAGTGCAGCGCCTGCTCCTCCGCATTCCGCTTGGAAACTCCGGCGCTGCGGGGCCCGAATGAGACATTGTCCAGGGCATTCAGGTGGGGGAAGAGCAGCGGTTCCTGGGCCAGCAGGGCGGTGCCGCGGCGGTGCGGAGCCGCCCACGTACGTTTTCCGCCGTCGAGGTCAAAGAGGGTCCTGCCGTTGAGTTCGGCCCGGCCGCTGTCCGGCCGCAGGAGGCCCGCGATGCCGGCCAGCAGGGTTGATTTGCCGGCACCGTTGGGCCCCATGACGGCCACGGTTTCGCCCGGTCGGACGCTCAGGGCCACGTCGAAGCTGCGCCCGGCCACCACTGCGTGGAAGGACAATGTCACCGGACACCCCCTCCTGCCGGGGCCGGCGCCGTCGTCCTTTTGCCTGACCCGGAACGGCCCGGTGCCGGGCGCCGGTATGCAAGGGCAACCACCGCCACGGCGACGGCCACGAGTACCAGGGACAGGGCGACGGCGGCGTCCGGGTCCGTTTCGCGCTGCAGGTAGATTTCCAGCGGCAGGGTCCGCGTCACCCCCTGCAGGCTGCCCGCGAACGTCAGCGTGGCGCCGAACTCGCCCAGGCTCCGCGCGAAGGCGAGGACCGCGCCGGACGCCAGCCCCGGGAGCACCAGCGGAAGCGTGACGCGACGGAACACCGTGCCGGGGCGTGCGCCCAGCGTCGCCGCCACCGCCTCGTAGCGGGAGCCCGAGGTGCGCAGGGCACCCTCAAGGCTAACCACCAGGAACGGCAGGGCCACGAACGTCTGCGCCAGGACCACCGCGGTGGTGGAGAAGGCGATCTGCAGGCCGAGCACGTTCAGCGTCTGCCCCAGCAGCCCCTGCCGGCCGAACGTGTAGAGCAGCGCGATGCCGCCCACCACAGGAGGAAGGACCAGCGGCAGGAGCACCAGCGAGCGCAGCAGCCCCTGCAGGCGGAAGGTGTCCCGGGCAAGGACCAGAGCCAGCGGTACGCCCAGCACAATGCACAGCAGGGTGCTGGCGGCCGAGGTCCGCAGGCTCAGCCCCAGCGCGGTCAGCGACGGCCCGGAGGTCACCAGCGGGAGGAACCGCGGCCAGTCCACGCGGAGCACCATCGCCAGCAGCGGAAGCACGACGACGACGGCGGCCAGGACGGCCAGCGCGCGGACCCAGCCGGGGATGCCGGAGTAGGCCGGGCTTGGGGTGCGTGGCCGCACCATGGGCAGAAAGGGCTGCCGCCTTGCTGCCTGCTCCCGGGTCACTTGACGCTTCCGTCACCGGCGCCGGCCGGCCCAAACCCCGCTGCAGCGAGGACGCGCCGGCCTTCCGGACCGGTGACGAGGTCCAGGAAAGCCCGGGCGGCGGCCTTGTTCCGGCCGCCGGCGACGCCGGCGATCGGGTAGGTGTTGACCGCACTCCCTGATTCCGGGAACTGGATCCCGGCCACCTTGGACCCGGCGGACTTGATGTCCGTGCCGTAGACCAGCCCGGCGTCGGCCTCCCCGGAGGCCACCTTGCCCAGGACGTCCGTGACCGCGTTCTCCTCGCTGACCGGATTCAGCGCCACTCCGGCCGCCTCCGCGGCCGTGGCCGCGGCAGTCCCGCAGGGAACCTGCCTTGCGCAGGTGACCAGTTTGAGGCCCGGCCGGGCAAGGTCCTTCAGTGCGGTGATTCCTGCCGGGTTGCCCGGCGCTACTGCGATGGCGAGCGTGTTGGTGGCGAAGTTCCTGGCGGCGCCGTCCACCAGCCCGGCGTCCTGCACCTTCTTCATGTTGGCCAGGTCCGCCGGCGCGAAGACATCCGCCGGCGCCCCCTGGCTGATCTGGCTGGCCAGGTCCGAGGACCCTGCAAAGCTCAGGGCAACCGTGGTGCCGGGGTTTTCCGCCTCGAAGGTGCGGGCGAGTTCGGTGAAGGTGCCTTTGAGGGAGGCGGCCGCGAAAACGGTGATGGTGCCTTCCGGCTTGGCGCCTGAGCCGGCTGCGCTGTTGCCTGCGCTGTTGCCCGCGCTGTTGTCCTCGCCAGGGCCTGTGCCCTGGGCCGCTCCGCCCGCAGCGCAGCCGGTGAGGACGGCCAGCAGCAGCACGGCGGCCGGCAGGACAGCAAGCGAAAGGAGCCGCGCCAGGGAGGCGGGCACCGCGGTACGCGTGGAGGTCCGGGTCATGCGGCGGCCCTGCCCTTCGGGGATTCGATGATGACCGTTGTTGCCTTGACCACCGCCGTGGCCACCGAGCCCGGTTCCAGGCCCAGTTCCCGCACGGCCTCGCTGCTCATCAGCGAGACCACCCGGAACGGCCCGCACTGCAGTTCCACCTGTGCCATCACCTTGTCCGTGATGACGTTGGTGACCAGGCCCACGAACCGGTTCCGGGCCGAGCTGCTCCCGCTCTTGGGGTCATCGGGCAGCTGGGCCAGCTTTTGCGCATGCGTCGCCAGCTCGAGTCCATCGACGGCGAGCCGGCCGGAACCGTCCCGGAGCGGGGTAAGTGTTCCGTGCTCCGTCCAGCGGCGGACGGTATCGTCACTTACGCCCAGGAGACGGGCAGCTTCAGAAACGCGGATAAGGGTCATTTCTTGATTCTAGTCCGCAGATGCGGATTAGGCCTCCGCTTCTGGGAGCATATGCAAAATGACTGCGTGCCCCGTGGCTGCGCGTCCCCTGCCCGAAGGGCGGCACTAGACTCCTTCCATGGCCATCTACATCGACCCGCCGCTGTGGCCTGCACACGGAACACATTTCTCGCACCTGGTCTCGGACTCTTCGCTGGATGAGCTGCATGCGTTCGCAGCTGCCGCGGGGATCCCGGAGCGGGCGTTCGACGGCGACCATTACGATGTGCCGGAGCGCCGCATTGAGGAGCTGGTGGCGGCAGGCGCGGTCCGGGTGGAGGGCAGGGTGCTGGTCCGCAAACTGATCGCCAGCGGGCTCCGGATCCCGGCACGCCGGCGGAACAAGTCGCTGAAGGTCCCGCTGCTGACCCGCTGGGAGGCCATCATGCCGGGCCGTGACGCACTGTTCCTGGACCTGCTGGACCGGTGGAGCGAACCACACCGGCATTACCACGGCTGCACCCACCTGCTCTCCGTCCTGGAGGCACTGGACCTGCTCACCGAACCGGGCGAGGCGCCGCCGACCGTGCTGCTGGCGGCCTGGTTCCACGATGCCGTGTACCGCGGCGCGGCGGGCAGGGACGAGGAGGAGTCCGCCCGGCTGGCGGAAAGCCGGCTGGCCGGGACCGGGCTGCCGCCGGACGAGGTGGCGGAAGTGGCGCGGCTGGTCCGCCTCACGTCGGACCACCGGCCCGAACCAGGGGACCACGACGGCGCCCTCCTCTGCGACGCGGACCTCTCGGTCCTCGGCGGCGATCCTGAGGAATACGCCCGCTACCTTGCCGCTGTCCGCAAAGACTACGCGCACATCGGTGACGCCGACTTCGCAGCCGGCAGGGCCGCCGTCGTGCGCCACCTGCTGGAACTGGACCCGCTCTTCCACCACCCGCGGGCCCGGGAACTGTGGCAGGACGCCGCGCACCTGAACCTGAAAGGTGAACTGGCATGAACGCCCCGGGCTCCGGTTCACGGCACACGCACTCCGCCAATGCCGCGCACCGCCAGCTTCCGTTCACGGTCAGGCTGGACTGGGGCCTTGATGGAGCCGGGACCGTGGCGTCCGGCGCCGACATTGCGGTGGTGGTGGATGTCTTTTCCTTCAGCACCTGCGTCAGTGTGGCGCTGGACCGCGGCGCGGAGGTGTTTCCCTACCCGTGGCGGGACACCAGCGCCGAAGACTTCGCCGCCCACCACCAGGCGCAGCTGGCCGGCCCGCGCGGCGGTGGCGGGCTGAGCCTCTCCCCCGCAAGCCTCCGCGCGGCAGAAGCCCTGGGAAAAGTGGTCCTTCCCTCCCCCAACGGGTCGGAACTTTGCCACGCGCTGGCCGGGGACGTACCGCTGGTGGCCGCAGTGTGCCTCCGGAACGCCGCAGCCACGGCCGACTGGGTGGCGGCGAACCTTCCGGAGGACGCGGTACTGGCGGTGGTTGCTGCCGGGGAGCGCTGGCCGGACGGCACGCTGCGGCCTGCGGTGGAGGACCAGATCGGGGCGGGCGCGTTCATCGCCGGGCTGGCGGCCGCCGGCAGGGGCGGCTACGAAGCCGGGGACGGCAGGCACGGCTACGCGCCGGAGGCCGTAGCTGCCATGGCCGTTTTCGAAGCCGCCGAACCTCGGCTGCGTGAGATGCTCCAGTTGTGTTCCAGCGGCCGCGAGTTGACCGGGGCCGGCTACCCAGAGGACGTGGACATCGCCGCGGAACTGGACCAAAGCGATTCGGTGGCCCTCCTGCGCAACGGGGCGTTCCGGCCGCTCTAAGGGGCTGCGGCTTCCACGGGTTTACGGATGCCGGAACCGGATGCAAAACTGCACGGATGAGCCTGCGCATCCAAGCCCTTGCCATTGATTCCACCGACCCCCGGGTTCCTGCTGCCTTTTGGGAAAAAGCGCTTGGCTGGCGCCGCACCCATGAAGAGGACGACGAGATCGTGCTGGAGCCGCCGGCAGGCAGCGCCGGGGACGGCGTGTTGCCGGACCTGCTTTTCCTCAGGGTCCCGGAGCAGAAGGAACTCAAGAACCGCCTTCACCTGGACCTCCGCCCGGAGGACCAGGACGCGGAGGTGGCCAGGCTGGAAGAGCTGGGCGCCCGGCAAATCTCGGTGGGACAGGGGGCAGCGGCAACCTGGGTTGTCATGGCTGATCCCGACGGCAACGAGTTCTGCGTGCTGCGGGCGATGCGCCCGGACGGATCCGCCTAGCGGTGGCGGCTGACGGGGTAGTTGCTCACAAACGGCGCATTGGTGGGCACGATCTGCTTGCCCAGCGGCATAAGGGATACCGGGATGAGCTTGAGGTTGGCGATGGCCAGCGGGATCCCGATGATGGTCACGGCCATGGCGAACGCGGTCACCACGTGGCCAATGGCGATCCAGATGCCGGCCACGAGCAGCCAGATCACGTTGCCCAGCAGCGAGAAGACACCGGTGCCGCCGGGCTTGTCCACCACCATCCGGCCGAACGGCCACAACGTGTAGGCGGCGATCCGGAACGAGGCGATGCCCCAGGGGATGGTGACGATCAGCAGGCAGCAGACCACGCCCGCGAGGAAATAGCCCAGGGCCAGCCACAGGCCGCCGAAAACCAGCCAGATGATGTTCAGAAGTGTCTTCATGCACCCATTCTGCCCCCAGCCCCTGCCACACGGCGCTGGGGGACTCCCCTGATCCTGCCCTGATCCCCGGCCGGGCTGCGGCGCCTACACCGTGGCGGCCGACTTTGCGGCGTGGACAAAGGCGCGGATCTTGGCAGGGTCCTTCACGCCCCGGGATGCCTCCACGCCTGAGGAAACATCCACTCCCCAGGCATGCGCGGCCGCTGATGCCTGGCCAACATTGGCAGCGTCCAGTCCGCCGGCGAGCAGCCAGTTCCGTCCCTGCAGCACCGGCAGGTCCGCCACGGAGGCGTAGTCCCAGGATTCCCCTGAGCCCGGCACCGCGGCGTCAATCAGGAGCAGGTCCTCGCCCCAGTCGTCGAACTCATCCTGGCCGGCACCCATGGTGACGGCCCTGACCAGCTTCATGCCGGCGTCGTGCACTGTTGCCACGTCCGCACGCGACCGCTGGCCGTGCAGCTGGATCCATTCCAGGCCTGCGGCCCGGGCAATGGCGATGGCGTCCGCCACGGGCTCATCCCGGAAGACCCCGATCGGGGAAACACCCTTGGGGACCCCTGACAGCAGGGAGGCCACCTGCGACGGCGAGACAACGCGGGGGCTTGCGGTGAGGACGAACCCCACGGCGTCCGCGCCGGCATCCACCGCTTCACGCACCGATTCGGGCGTGCTGAGACCACACACTTTAACGAACATTCCCGGCTCCTTCAGGCTGTTTTCGTGATGACCCCCCGCAGGAGAGTAGCAGGGACAGGGTACGGGCTGCGACGCGTGACCACCGCAGCGAACTAGGCTGGGCTGATGCAGATCATCCGCTTCGCTGAACTCAAGGCCGAACCATGGCGCAACGGCGGCGGGGTGACCAGGGAAATCGCCCGCCAGGGCGCGGCCGACGGCGGCTGGGACTGGCGTGTGAGCATCGCAGACGTGGCCAAGGCCGGGGACTTCTCCGCGTTCCCCGGCATGGAGCGGGTCCTGACGGTCATCGAGGGGGAATTGCTGCTGCTCACCGTGGACGGGGCGGAACAGCCCCTGGAGAAGTACCGTCCCTTCAGGTTCGACGGCGGCGCCGCCACCGTGGCCAAACTGCCCACCGGGGACATCCGGGACCTGAACGTCATCACGCGAACGGCCGCCTTCAAGGGCTACACGTCCATCATCGAGCTGTCCAAGAAGCGCGCCCACCCAGTGTTTGAGGGCCAGCTTGCGGTGCTGCTGCAGGGGCAGGCGACGGTCAGGGACAGCGGAAATGAGCCGCTGGAGCTGGGCAGGTACGACGCCGTGGTGGGTTCCGACGCCGACTCGCCCGAGGTCCTGGGCCGCGGCTTCCTGGCCGTGGTGTCGCTCGATCCGGTTACAGCCGTGAACTGAACCCTTCCACCGGTACCACGGCGCCCCTCCGGCGCGCCTCCTCAGCCGCGAAAACCACCGCATGGCTGACCAATGACTCCTCCAGCCCCGACACCACTCCGGACCAGTCACCGCCGGCCAGGGCAGCGACCCAGGCCTGCACGAGTCCCCGGTCGCCGCCTTCATGCTTTTCGCCGGGCACCGTGGGGGCAGCGGCGGGGGCGGGGTAGGCGGTGGTGGTCCCGGTCAGGAAGTCATGGACCGAGATGCTGCCTGCCTCGATGGAGATTTCTCCGTGGCTCCCGAAGATCCTGGTGCGGCGCGGGCCTGCGGCGGTGAAGGCCGTGGCGGTGAAGGCGGCGGTGGTGCCGTCCTCGTAGTCGATGTTCACCACCTGGTGGTCCACCACGTCGTTGCCTCCTGAGTAGACGCACCGCCCGTAGGGCCCCGTTGCCAACGCCTTCCACAGCGATTCCGGTGTGCCGCCCGGGTCCACCACGTCGGCAAAATAGGCCCTGCCGGGGTCCGCAGGGGCACCGTCCGCCGGCCGGCCCGGCGCGTAGATGCGCAGGGCCGAATAGGGGCAGCGGGCTTCCGCCGGGCAGTCCGTGCAGCGCCCTGACGCGCCTTCCGGCGCTTCCTCCGGACGGAAATGCGACAGCCTGCCAAAGGAGGACACCCGAAGGGGCCGGCTTCCAATGATGAAGGAGAGCCAGTCGACGTCGTGCGTGCACTTGGCCAGCAGGAAGGGGCTGGACTCCGCCTCACGCCGCCAGTTCCCGCGGACGTAGGAGTGCGCGAAATGCCAGAAGCCCACGGGTTCCAGGTGCTGGACGGAGATGACCCGGCCCACTGCCCCGGCGGAGAGAAGTTGCCGCAGCAGGGTGGTCAGCGGCGTGTAGCGCAGGACGTGGCAGACGGCTGCCCTGATTCCCGATTCCTGCTGCAGGCGCGCCAGCTCCGCGCAGCCGGCGGGGTCGGGCGCGATGGGTTTCTCCAGGAGGACCGGGTAGCCGTGGGCTGCGGCGGCCGCAAACGGCCTTCCGTGGTCGCGGTCCGGGGTGGCAATGATGATGCCGTCGGCAGGCAGCCGGGTGCGGAGCATGGCCTGCCAGTCCTCGAAGACACGCTCCGCCGGCACGTGGAGCTCCGCCGCGATGGCTTCGCGCAGGTGCCGTCGCGGCTCCGCGATCCCCACCACGGCGGCCCGGCCGGTGTCCACGGCAAGCCGGGCATAGGCGGAACCCCGTGCACCGGCGCCGGCAATGAGGAGGCGCACCGGTGGTGCGGTTACTGGAATGGACGACGGCGGCGCCTCCACGGGTCAGCCGGCGTCAGGATCGGCGAGCCATTCCAGGGCAACGGCCGCCGTCCAGGACTGGTCCATGCTGCCAAGCGGCTCGCCGGTAAACGGTTCGTAGTACTCGGCGAAATGGCCCTCCATCAGCTGGGCAAGGGAAGCGTCCCGCAGCCGCAGGTACCGTTCCCCGTCGCCGCGCCTGCGCAGGCAGCCCGCCAGGAACCAGTTCATCACCGGCCAGACCGGTCCGCGCCAGTACTGCCGGGGTTTGAGGCCCTCATAGGTGGTGGAGGTTGATGCCGGCAGCGGGAAGGCCAGGCGCGGGTCGCCTGTCCAGTCCGGTCCTTCGAAGATGTCCAGCTGCCGCCGCATCAGGGAGTCATCCGCCGTGGAGATGAGCGGCGCGAACCCGGCCATCGTGGGCAGCCCGATCCATTCACCGGCCAGCACATCGCGGTCCCGCGCCAGCCCGGTTTGGTCATCCACGGTGGCGTCCACGCCCTCCCGGAACTCCTCCGCCCACTCCCGCAACCGGGCCACATCCCCGCGCAGGCCGATGTGTTCAGCCAACACGGCCAGGTCCTCGTTGGCCGCGGCGAAGATCGCCGACATGAAGACGTCCTTGACCTGGAAGTCCATCACTTCCGGCAGCCGGGCGTCGTCAAACCGGACGCCGGCCATCTGCTGCACCAGCCAGAGGTAGCGGCTGTATTCCTCGTCGCTGGGCCGCTGGCTCCGGTCGGTGACCTTTTGCGTGTCCGTCCGGACAAAGGGCTCCATCGGCCCGGGATGGACCCTGGAGTATGGTCCGTCGAACCGCGGCGAGTTATCCATGCCGGACTCCCAGCCATGGTAGATCGTGAGCAGGCCCGAGCCGTCGCCACCGCGGCTGGTGCGCAGCCACGCATGCCAGCGGATCCACTGGGACAGCGTCCGCCGGGTGAACTCTTCGGCGAGCCGGGCGTCCTCGCCGCCCGCCGCCGTCGCGCGCTCCACGATGCGGCGCAGCAGCGTCGCGTGGACGGGCGGCTGGCAGATGCCGCTGGACTGCACCCCCTCGGGCGATGCTCCGCGCGTTCCCCACCGCTCCACGTCCGGGAAGTAGCCGGGGACGTCGGAGAACACGATGTGCGGAATCATCCCGCTTTTCCACTGCGCCGCGAGAAGGTAGTCCAGCTCCTGCAGCGCCCGGGCCACGCTCACCGTGGACAGGCCGGTGGCCACGAAGGCCGCGTCCCAGCTCCACATGTGCGGATAGAGATTCGGCGCGGCGGTGACCATGGTGCCCAGGTCATTGGCGGCCAGGACATCCCTGGCCCGCTGCCTCATGTCCGCCAGGTCCCGAAGCGGAAAACCAGTCGCGTCCGCTTCGGCGCTCACGCCGTCAGCCCCAACTGGGTTTCCGTGTCGAAAAAGCGGAGGGCGCTTTGCTCGAAACGCAGTCCCACCGTGTCCCCCGCCGAAACCCGCGCTGTTGAGGGAACCTGGACCTTGACGGTCTGCCCACCCAGGTCCACGGTCAGCAACGTGGCGTGTCCGAGCGGTTCCACCACCTCCACGGCCGCATCCAGGGAACCCTCCGCGCCCCGCTGCTCCAGCGAAATGTTCTCGGCCCGGATGCCCACCATGACCGCCGTGCCGCCGGTACGGGCCGCTGCCCGGGCCAGGAATTCGGGCGCCGCGATGCTCTGGCCGCCCACTTCCAGGCCACCTTGCGGGGTGATCCGGCCGTCCAGGAAATTCATGGGCGGGGATCCGATGAAACCGCCCACAAAGCGGTCGGCCGGCTCCTCGTACACCGTGATCGGGTGGCCGAGCTGGGCGATCTGGCCCTTCTTCATCACCGCCACCCGGTCCGAGAGGCTCATCGCCTCCACCTGGTCGTGGGTGACGTACAGCGTGGTGGAACCGAGCTGCTGGACGATCTTCTTCAACTCGGCGCGGAAGTCGAGGCGAAGAAGGGCATCCAGGTTGGACAGGGGCTCATCCATCAGCAGCACATCGGCGTCCATGACAATGGCCCGGGCCACGGCGACACGCTGCCGCTGGCCGCCGGAGAGGTTGGCGGGGTAGCGGTCCAGGTACGGGCTCAGCTGCAGCAGGTCCGCCGCCCATTTCACCTTCCGCTCCAGCTCTTCCCGGGGGACCTTCTTCATCATCAGCCCAAACGCGATGTTGGTGCGGACGTTCCGGTGCGGGAAGACGGCGTAGGACTGGAAGACCATGGACAGGTTGCGGTCCTGCGGGGGCAGGTAGGTCACGTCCCTCCCGCCGATGGAGATGCTGCCCTGGTCCGGGAAGTCCAGGCCCGCCACCATGCGCAGCAGGGTGGTCTTCCCGCAGCCGGAGGGTCCCAGCAGCACCATGAACTCGCCCTCGGCAACCTCGAGGGAGACGTTGTTCGTGGCCAGCTCGGTGCTGCCCGGGTAGGTCTTGTGCAGACCCTTGATGGAGATGTCAGCCATGGGACGGCCTCTCTGGGACGCAATCAGCGGATGGTGGAGCCCCACATGTTGGTGAGGTAGCGGCGCATGAAGAAGATGAAGACCAGGGCCGGGACCACCAGCAGGAAGCCGCCGGCGAAGCGGTAGGCAAGTGGCGATTCGGCGAGGGAGCTGAGGACCTGGGCAGGGAGGGTGCGCTGGTTCAGGGTCAGGATCGACGCGCCCAGGACCTCGTTCCAGGACATGACGAACGTGAAGATCGAGGCCGCCGCGATGCCGGGTATGGCCATGGGCAGCACCACTTTGAGGAAGGCCTGCACCGGGCTGCAGCCGAAGATCCGCGCCGCTTCCTCCACGTCCCGCGGAACACCGAGGAACACCGAGGCCGTAATCAGGATGGTGGTGGGCAGGGCCAGCGCCGAGTGGAGCAGGACGACGGCGAGCGCACTGTCGTACAGCCCCGTCTGCAGGAAGAGCTGGGCCAGCGGCACGGACAGCACCACGATCGGCAGGGCGCGGGTGAACAGCAGGAAGAGCTGGTACGGCTCCCTGCCCCGGAAGGCAAAGCGCGCCACGGCGTATCCTGCCGGAACGCCGATGAGCAGCGACAGCACAAGCGTGAACACGCCCACCTGGACGGAGTTGATGAGGCCGCCCAGGATGCCGGTGGACTGCAGGAAGGTCTGCATGGTCTCGGTGGAGAAGTTGTCCGGGATGAAGCTGAGCGGGAACTTCTGCAGCGATTGCCGGCTGGACATCGCGGCCAGGGCGATCAGGTAGATGGGCAGTGCCATGAAGAGCGTGATCAGGATGCAGGCCACCTGGAGGAGCACCCGGTTGCGGCGCTGCCGGGCCAGGGGCCGGCGGTCCACCGCGGGTTCGGGCCGGTCGGCACCGGCAGTGGTCCTGGCCGTCGTTGCATGGCTCATCGCGCCGCCTCCGTCTGGTCCCTCAGGAGTTTCAGGTAGCCCACGGCCGTGACCATGGAGACGAACATGACCACCAGCGCCAGCGCCGATGCCACGTTGGGATCCTGCAGGCCTGTGTACCAGCGGTAGGTCTCGCCCACCACCAGCGGAAAGTTCTGGCCGGTGAGGGCAAGGGCAACGGCGAATGTCTGGAAGGCCAGGATGGTCCTCAGGATCAACGCTGTTTGCAGGCTGGGACGCAGCAGCGGCAGGGTCACGTGCCACAGCCGGTTCCAGAAGCTGGCCCCGAATACCCCGGCAGCTTCCTCGTAATCCTTGGGAATGGACTGCAGGCCGGCCACGACAATCACGAACACCAGCGACGTGGCACGCCACACCTCCGCAATGAGCACCGCCGCGAACATGGAGGGGTAGTTGTCATAGGCGAGCCAGGAGACGGGCTGCTGGCCCATGGATGCAAGGAGCGAGTTGAGGTAGCCGCGGTCCGTGAAGACCGTCAGCCACACCAGGCCGGCGGCGAGGTCGCTGACCGCGAGCGGGATGGCCCAGATGTAGAAGTAGGCAGACGCCCCCCGGGGCTTGGCCCGGATCAGCAGGGCCATCGCCAGGGCGAGGACGAACTGGATGGGGATCATCACCACGATGAGCAGGAGGGTGTTGCCCACCGAGGACCAGAAGTACGGGTCTTGGGACATCCGGGTGAAGTTGGCCGTCGTCAAGCCTTCGGGGCCGCCGAATGCCTGCAGGACGCCGCTGACCATCGGCCAGCCAAAGAGCAGCGTCATGAACACGATCGACGGGGCGATCAGGAGCAGGGCCGCGGAGCTTCCCCTCCTCCTGGGGGCACGGACCTTGGGCCCCGCAGGGGGAACGTGCGGCCTGGCTGCCGCCGGCGCGTCCGGTGCGGCCATCACGCGACCTTGCAGGGGGATGTCTTGGGATCCGGCGCCCAGCACGGGACGTTGAGGGTGTCCATGATCTTGGCCAGTTCCGCGCCCTGCTTGTCCAGCGTGGCCTTGACGTCCGAGTTGTTCAGGCAGATCTCCTGGAAGCAGTTCTTGAACAGCTGGGAGACCTGGGGGTCCTTGTCGCCCAGGCCCACGGGCGGCAGGGCGAGCAGGGCGTCGGAAGCCTCCTGCTGCGCCTTGACGGCCTTCGCTTCAAGGGCGATGCCGCCTGGCAGGTCGCCGCCGATGTCCGTCTTCACCACAGGGAAGAATGCGTTGGATTTCAGTGTCTCGATCTGCGCCTCGGGCTTGGACAGGGCCTTGATGAGCTCAAAGGCTTTGTCCTTCTCCGGGGAACCCTTCGGCACTGCCATGCCACCCACGATCAGGAGGTAGCCCCTGCCCTTGGGCCCGGACGGGGCCGGAACCATCTGCCAGTCGTCCGGCTTGTCCTTGACGGCCGTGATGAGGCGCGCCACGTGGTCCCAGGCCACCAGGACCTCGCCGTTGGCCAGCGGTTCCTGCATGAAGTCGTAGTTGGTGGACGCCGGATTCGTGTTGGCCCAAAGCTCGCGCATGTACGTCCAGGCGCTGACGGCGTCCTGGTTGCGGAAGGTGGTGATTTGCCCGCCCGTGAAGCTGGGCAGCAGGAAGCCCTGGTAGAAGCGGTGGTGGAGTCCCTTGGGGCCGGCGGGAAGGCCGAAGACGGGCCGGCCGTTGGCGTCCTTGGCCGCCTTGGCCCACGCAAGGTACTGGTCGTAGGTGAGCTTGTTGACGTCAGCTCCCGACGGCAGCCACTGCAGCGCCTTCTTGTTGATGGCCAGCACGTAGGTGGCCTGGATCCAGGGGATGTACCGGGGGACGTCGGTGCCCAGCTTGGCCAGCTCGGTCACATCCTTGGAGTAGCCCGCCGAGGAGAGGTCGTTCATGAGCGAGCTGAGATCCTCAAGCTGCGAGGCGAAGGGGGCCAGGTCACCGTGCAGTCCGCCTGCGATTCCCACCTCGACTTTCCCCGCTGCCAGCTGGGATTTCAGCGTGGTGTTGAATACGCCCGTGTCAACGGGGTTGTAGGCCACGCTGATGTCCCCCGCGAATTTCTTGAGCGTGGCCTCGTACTTCTGGCGTTCCTCCACCGGGGAGAACTGCGTGGAGAGGAAGCTGACTGAACCCTTGCCTCCGCTCCCGCTGGTATTCACCCCGCAGGCTGCAAGGACCGGACCGGCCGCCAAAACCGTCAGGCCCCCCTTCAGCAATGCTCGCCGGCTGACGTCGTGGTGGGCGGAAACGGACATTAGAGCCTCCTGGGGTGAAGTGAACTGCTCCCCGGAAGTTGGACTGACTAAATAAGAGCCTAAGCCGCGAGGGTCTGGGTCCGGTATTGCACCGGGCTCAGGCCCTTGAGCTTTGTCGAGATTCTTTCGGTGTTGTACCAGCGGATGTATTCGTGCAGTGCCCCTGCCAAGGCGTCGGTGCTGAGGTATCGCACGTGGTGGAAGAGCTCTTCCTTAAGGTGGCCGAAGAAGTTTTCCATCACGGCGTTGTCGTAGCAGTTGCCCTTGCGTGACATCGACTGGCTCGCGCCGGCTTCCTGTAAGAGTTTTCGCCACGAGACGTGCTGGTACTGGAAGCCCTGGTCCGAATGCACGAGTGGCTGCTGGTTATCCTCAAGGCAGGCAAGGGCCTGGCGCAGCGAATTATTGGTGAGCTCCAGATTCGGAGACGGGCTGATCGAGTAGGAGATGATCTGCCGGTCGAAAAGATCCATAACCGGCGAAAGGTAGAGCTTACGGTCGCCGACGCTGAACTCCGTCACATCCGTTACCCACTTCCGGTTCGGGGCATCAGCCTCGAACTCCCGGTTCAACACGTTCGGAGCAACCCGGCCCTGCCCGCCCTGGTAGGAGTTATAACGCTTCTTCCGCCGGACCTTGCACACCAGATTCAGGGACCGCATGAGCTTCAGAACGGTCTTTTTCGCGACCGTCCACCCTTGCTTGACCATCTCGGTGTGGACCCGCCGGTGCCCGTACCGGCCATGGTTCTTCTCGAAAATTTCCCTGACAGCGGCCTTGATGAACTCCTGCGGATCAGGGCCTTGGATGCGTGCCTGATGATAGAAGAACGTCGATCTGGCAAGAGATGCTGCCTGCAGCAGGACCGGAAGCGGGAAGTCAGCCTTGAGAGCGATGAGGGCTTGGACCTTCACCGTCGTTCCTGCGCCCTCAAGGCCCGCAATTTTCCCAGGTAAGCCACTTCCGCCCGCAACCGTTCGTTCTCCCGCCGTAACCGCTCCAGTTCCGATACCTCGGCCGGCTGCGGGGCATCAGGTGCCTTAGGCCTGCCCTTGGACTTGGGACGTAATGCGTCCGGGCCCTCGCGGCGATACGCCCGGGCCCACGTCTTCAGTAGCGTGGGCGAGGACAAACCCACCTCCGCCGCGAGATCCGGGGCAGTCTCACCGGCGATAAACCGTTCAACCAGCGCGAGCTTGAATTCGAACGAGTACACCTGTTTCGTCGGCTTGGCCACCAGCGCTCCTCGACCATGGATCTTCCACCGCCGATAGAGAACCCTTATCGGCGGGCGGGACACCCCTAGCAACGTCGCCGCCGCACTATCCGCGATGCCCTTCTCAAACCACGCTACAGCGGCCTCACGCTGAACCTCAGACAACGAACTACGTGCATGCATAAAACTGCTCCCCGGAAGTCGGAACTGAATTTCTCAGTCCAACTTCCGGGGAGCAGTTCAGAAGGGCTGCTAGGTATTTTGTCTGATGATCGATCATAATTGTGTGATACAGATCGCGTCAATGATGGACGGGCCATACCCGCGCCCGCAGTGGAAAGGAGGCCTGCCGCATGACGGAGCAGAGGACGCTGGTGGGCGAGACCGCCCAGCCGTCGCCGGGGCCGGCCACCAGCGCCGGGCATCTTCTCCAGCTCCTGCGCTCCAACACCGCGGGGTACAGCCGGGCGGACCTGCTGGAGATCACCGGAATGGCGCGATCCACCCTCTACGAGCGGCTCGATGCACTTTTCGCGGCGGGCCTTGTCTACGAGTCCACTCCCCTGCGCGCCCAGCGGGGCCGGCCGCCCCGCTCCCTCCGGTTCGATGACCGCGACAAGCTGGTGGTGTGCCTGGAAATCGGCCATACGCACGCCGGAATCCATCTCCTGTCCCTGAGCAGGGAGGTGGTGGCTTCCGTCCGCATCCCTGTGGAGATCGGGAATGCGCAGGAGGTGGTGGTGGACCAGGTGGTGGGTGAGGCGCTGCGGCTGCTGGACGGCCGGCAACCCGTAGGGGCAGGAGTGGGACTGCCCGCCCCCGTTGACCCCCTCCACCGCCTGGGCCTGGAGCGGACCGTCCTTGCCCATTGGGACCTGCAGCTTTTGCAGGAGGCCATGGAATCCAGGCTCGACTGCCCGGTCCTGCTGGAAAACGACACCCGGTCAATGGCGGTGGGGGAGGTCCGCGGCCCGCTCGACTCCCTCGTCGCGGTGAAGGTCAGCACCGGGATCGGCTCCGGCATCATTGTCCGGGGCTCGTTGGTGCGCGGCGCCCACGGGGCCGCCGGTGACATCGGGCATGTGCGCATCCCGGAAGCCGCCGGCTGCCGGTGCCGGTGCGGCAGGGACGGCTGCCTTGCGGCGGTGGCCTCCGGGCGCGCGCTGCTTGCCGCCCCGCAATTTGCGCATTATGGGTCGCTGCGGCGGCTCGTTGACGCGGCCGACGACGATCCGGACGTCCGTGCCGCAGTCGCAGACGCCGGAAGGGTGCTCGGACGCGTCCTCGCCGCCATCGTGGGAACGCTGAACCCCGGCCGGGTGGCGGTGGGCGGGCTGGTGGGGGTCCTCCCTGGTTTCCTGCAGGCCTGCCGGCAGCAAATCCTGGCCGATGCCTTCGAACCCTCGCTGGTGGATCTGGAGATCGTCCCTGCTGACAGCCGGAAGGCCACCGCAGTGGGCCTGTGCCGGCTGGTGGAGGAGAGCCTCTACGCGCCGGAGCGGGTGGAACAGCTGCTGGCGCAACGCGCCGGCTGAGAGCGCCGGTTGATCCGGCCGGCCACCGCGGGTGGTGAGGTTGGGCACCAACGTGGCCGCCCGCCGTCGTGCGTTGCTACGCTGGGATCCAAGGCTCCACCCCGAGCCTCCGGACGACGGTTCAGTACCCGGCACGCGACAAGACTGGCCAAAGGATCTGGTCATGGCGTGGTTAATCCTCATTCTTTCCGGCGCGCTGGAGGCCGTCTGGGCAGCCGCCCTGCACAACGCCTCCCGGGCTTCCGGCCGCCGGCGCGTGGCCCCTGCCGCCCTGTTCCTTGTGGCCGTTGCCGCCAGCACCGGCGGACTGGCCGTGGCCATGCAGTCCATTCCCACCGGCACTGCCTACGCGGTTTGGGTGGGGGTGGGCGTGGTCCTGACCTCCGCCTATGCGATGGCCAGCAAGGTTGAACGTCCGACGGCGGCGCGCCTGCTGCTGCTGTCCGGCATCGCCGCGTGCGTGGTTGGCCTGAAGGTGGTGGCGTGATGATGAAGAGCCCGTTTCCCTGGCTGGTGCTCCTGGCCTCCGCTGTCCTGGAAGCCGTGTGGGCCACGGCGCTGGGCTTGTCCGACGGTTTCAGCAGGCCGCTGCCCACGCTCGTCTTCGCCGTCACGGCCGCCCTGAGCATGCTGGGCCTGGGCATGTCCATCCGCAGCATTCCGCTCGGCACCGCCTACGCCATCTGGGTGGGCATTGGCGCCGCATTGACGGTGGGCTGGGCGATGGCCACCGGGGTGGAACCGTTCAGCGTGGTGAAACTGCTGTTCATCGCAGGCATCGTGGGCTGCGCGGCCGGCCTCAAGGCGCTGCCGGCCAGGGACCACGCCGCCGCTGACTATCCCGTGGAGTCGAGCCGCCGCTGATCCCGGCGGTTAGGCTTTTGCCATGGACTCCCCCGAGATCACTGACGCCTTGGACGCCCTGCGGCACCGGGTAGCGCCCGGAACGCGGACCATCCTGGGCATCGCCGGGGCGCCGGGCTCCGGGAAGTCCACCTTTGCCGCCTGGCTGCAGGAGCAGTTCGGCCCGGGAATGTCGGTTGTGGTTCCCATGGACGGTTTCCACCTGGGCAACGCCATCATCGAGGGGACCCCGCTGCGGCAGCGTAAAGGCGCCATTGATACGTTCGACGCCGGCGGGTACCTTTCGCTGCTGCGCCGCCTGGTGCGCCGGGACGAGGCCGTCGTCTACGCACCGGAGTTCCGCCGCGCCCTGGACGAGCCGGTGGCGGCTTCCATTGCCGTGCCGGCGGACGTCCCGCTGGTCATCACGGAGGGCAACTACCTGCTGGCGGACCAGGAACCGTGGAAGGAGGTACGGGCGCAACTGGACCAGGTCTGGTTCCTCGAGACCCCGCCCGCGCTGCGGCTGCAGCGGCTGGTGGACCGGCACGTATCCTTCGGGATGGACCGGGAGGCTGCGGTGGCCTGGGCCGGCGGACCCGATGAAGCAAATGCCCGGCTGATCCAGGCCACCCGCCCGGCCGCGGACCGCATCATCCCCTGGCTTTAGACAACCAATTCCAAGAGCAGGAAACGAACAGGAGCACCCATGGCAAACGCACCCACCGACCGCCGCGGCACCGTCCAGCTTGGCGACGGCCTGGCCGTCAGCCCCCTTGGATTCGGGGGCATGGCCCTTACCCCCGTATACGGCGAGGTTGACCCCGCCGAGGCACTGCGGACACTGCATCACGCCGTTGACGCCGGCGTCAGCTTCATCGACACCGCGGACATCTACGGCGGCGGCAGCAACGAGGAACTGATTTCCCGGCTGCTCAAGGACCGGCGGGGCGAGGTCCAGCTGGCCACCAAGTTCGCGCTGGTGGGCACGCCGACTGACGGCTACACGGACATCCGTGGCGACGCCGGGTACGTGCACCAGGCCGTTGAGCGGAGCCTGCAGCGGCTGGGCACCGACGCCATCGACCTGTACTACATGCACCGCCGGGACGTCAGGGTGCCCATCGAGGAAACCGTGGGCGCCATGGCGGAACTGGTCCAGCAGGGCAAGGTCAAGCACCTGGGCCTGTCAGAAGTGACGGCGCAGGAGCTGCAGGACGCGGCAGCGGTCCACCCGATCGCCGCGGTCCAGAGCGAATGGTCCATCTGGAGCCGGGACGTGGAACGCAATGTTGTTCCCGCCGCAGCCGCCCTGGGAGTGGGATTCGTCCCCTACTCGCCGCTGGGCCGCGGATTCCTCACCGGAACCGTCGATACCGCAAGCCTGGGCGAGAAGGACTTCCGGCGGAACATCCCCCGCTTTGCGCCGGACGCCGCAAGCGCCAACCAGGCGGTGGTGGACGCCGTCCGGGCCGTGGCGGACCAGCTGGCCGCCACGCCGGCGCAGGTGGCCCTGGCCTGGCTGCTCGCCCAGGGCAAGCGGCTCGGCCTGCCGGTCGTCCCCATTCCCGGCACCCGCAAGGCCGCACGCATCGACGAAAACCTTGGCGCGCTTGCCCTGGACCTCACCCCGGCGCACCTGGAGGCCCTCGACGCAGCGTCGGACGCCGTCGTCGGCTCCCGTTCAGCGGACCCCGCCTGGGTGTCCGAAGGCCGGGAATAAAGCCGCTCTCCAAAAACCCGTCCCTCACCCAACCCAAGGAGCCCCATGCCTGCCATCGTCCACTTCGAAGTCCAGATCGACCCCGCCCACCGCGAGAACGCCGCGAAGTACCTGTCCGAAACGCTGGCCGCCACCCGGGCGTGGCCCGGCAACCAGGGCATCGAAGCGCTGGTGGATGACGCCGACCCCTGCCACATCCTGGTGGTGGAAACCTGGGCCACCACGCAGGACCATGACGACTACGCGGCCTGGCGGAGAACACCGGAAGGCAAGAGCGCGCTGCATGAGGTCCTGGCCGCGCCGCCATCCAAGCAGGTCTACTCGACCACCCTGCCGCTGGACCTGTAGCCCGTGGCTGGAACAAAGCCCATGGAATCACTTCGCTACGACCTGCCGGCCCTGACCATCCGCAGCATCTCCGTCAGTGCGATGGACAACAACGTGTACCTGCTGACCGCCAAGGAAAGCGGGGCACAGCTGCTGATTGACGCCGCTGACGATCTCCCTGCCATCCAGCAGCTGCTCGCGGACGGCGCTGCGGACACATCGGCCACTCCGCGCCTGGCGCTGGTCGCAACCACGCACCAGCACTGGGACCATGTCCGGGCGCTCAAGGGGCTGGTGGAGGCCACCGGCGCGCGGACAGCCGCCGGAGCGGACGACGCCGATGCGTTGCCGGTTCCCGTGGACGTGCGGCTTGGCCACGGGGACGTCGGCAATTTCGACGGCTTCGACGTGACCGCCGTGCACCTGCGCGGGCACACGCCCGGCTCGATCGCTTTTGTCTACCAGGATCCGGACGGCCCCGCCCACATCTTCTCCGGCGACTCGCTGTTCCCGGGCGGAGTGGGCAACACGCAGAAGGATCCCGGCCGGTTCACCCAGCTCCTGTCCGATGTCACGGAGCGGCTGTTCAACGCCTACCCGGACAGCGCCGTGGTGCACCCGGGGCACGGCAAGCCCACCACGCTGGGCGCCGAGCGGCCGCATCTGGAAGAGTGGCGCGCCCGCGGCTGGTAGGTACGTCAAATACAAAAAAGGCGGGCTCAACCGTGTGGTTGAGCCCGCCATTTTCATTGGCTAGTTCATTGGCTAGCGGCCGCGGCGTTCGTTCGACGCCGGGGCGGACGCGCGGCGCGGGCCGCTGCGGGCCGGACGGCCGGAGCCGCCGCCATTGCCTGCACTGTAGGAGCCGCCTGAGGTTCCACCGGTGTTGGAGGACCAGACAGCCTTGCTGCCGCCGGTTGCACCCGCACCTGAGCGCTGGCCGGATGCCCCCGCTGCTGCACGCTGGCCGGTTGCGGGGCGGCCGCTGCGCTGGCCGCCGCCGGCGGGGCGTCCGCCTGAAGCCGGACGGCCGGTGCCGCCGCGCGGTGCGTCGCTGCGGGTGATCCGGGAATCGCCCCGGCCCTCTGCTGCACGGCCGTCCGAACCGCGGCCGGCCGATGAGCGGCCACCTGCTGCGGGGACGTCGTTGCGGTGGGTCGAAGCGGTACCACGGCCACGGGCGTTGCGGCGGGCAGCGGCTGCTGCCACCGCGCGGTCCTCATTTTGCTCGGCATTGCGGTCGAATGCCGCGCGGGCTTCCGTGCGGCCCTCGAAGGCCACGGCCCGGCGCTCGGCGCGGGGAACATCGGTGCGGGCCGGTTCGGCCGAAACCTTGCCGCGTCCGCCCCGGCCGCCGCGCCCACCGGCAGACGGTGCAGCCTGGCGGCGTGCACGCTTGCGCTCAGCATTGGCACCGGTGGAGGTGCCGCCGCCCTGGCGGGGAGCCTTGGCGGCCATCAGAGCGGCGCGGGTGCGGGGGTCGACCTTGTCGGCGATCTCGCCCACCAGGTCGGCCACGAGCGGGGAGTTTGCCGTGACGCGCTCAAAGTTCACGTCGACGCCGGCAGCCTTCATGAGTTTCTTGACGTCGGACTGCTGCTCCGGGAGGGTCAGCGTGACCACGGTGCCGTCGGAGCCGGCACGCGCGGTGCGGCCGGAACGGTGCAGGTACGCCTTGTGCTCGGTGGGCGGGTCCACGTGGATGACCAGTTCGACGTCGTCGACGTGGACACCGCGGGCAGCGACGTCGGTGGCCACCAGGACGCGGACGTCGCCGTTGGAGAACTCGGCGAGGTTGCGGTCGCGGGCGTTCTGCGACAGGTTGCCGTGCAGGTCGACGGCGGGGATGCCGGCGTCGGTCAAGGTCTTGGCCAGCTTGCGGGCGTGGTGCTTGGTCCGCATGAACAGGACGCGGCGGCCGGCACCCGAAGCGAGCTCAACGATCAGCTGCTTCTTGACGGTCTGGTCGTTGACCACCAGCACGTGGTGCTCCATGGTGGTCACCGCGGCCTGCGGGTCGTCCACAGAGTGGGTGAGCGGGTTGGACAGGTAGCGCTGGACGATCTTGTCCACGCCGTTGTCCAGGGTGGCGGAGAAGAGCAGGCGCTGGCCCTGGCTGGGGGTCATGTCCATGAGCTTCTTGACCACGGGCAGGAAGCCGAGGTCGGCCATGTGGTCGGCCTCGTCCAGGACCGTGATCTCCACTGCCTCCAGGGTCAGGATGCGCTGGCGGATCAGGTCCTCCAGGCGGCCTGGGCAGGCGATGACGATGTCGACGCCGGCACGCAGCGCCTTTTCCTGGCGGGCCTGGGAGATGCCGCCGTAGATCACGGTGGTGTTCAGGCCGGCGGCCTTGGCCAGCGGCTCGATGGTGGCGTTGATCTGGGTTGCCAGTTCACGGGTGGGTGCCAGGACCAGGCCCATGGGGCGGCCGGGTTTGCGGAAGTGCTTGGCTTCCCGCTCAGCGAGTCTTGCTACAAGCGGGATGGCGAAAGCGATGGTCTTGCCGGATCCGGTCCGGCCGCGGCCCAGGACGTCACGACCGGACAGCGTGTCCGGAAGGGTCTTCACCTGGATGGGGAACGGTTCAACAATTCCCTGGGCGGAAAGGGTGTCTGCAAGGGCCTTGGGAGTACCGAGGGCAGCAAAAGTTGTCATGTAGTTTTTACGGTCTTTCAGGCGGTATCCATGCGGATATCGGCCCCCGATGCCGGTTGGACCAGGGGTTCGCCGAAGAAAAGTCAGGTGATCAACCGTGCCGCTGCAAATAAGGACAGCCGGCAGGGACCAAATGGAACGCGTTCATCGACGCAGGATGTGCCTCTCACATGAAGAAAGCCCACTCCCTGGAAAGGTTCTCCAGATCAGGAGCAGGCGGCATCACTGCACATCAAGTTCCTCCAGTCTAGCACCCCGCGGCCCTGTAACCGACCCCGGCGTTGCCTTCGGGGCTCCGGCGGGGCACTGTTGAGGCATGAGCGAACAGCCGGGCCGACGCCAGGAGACGCAGCACGAGGAGACCCACCGGCATCACGGGAACGACGGCGGCGGCGCGCCGGAAGGGGGCGGCGGCGGCATCGATCCCGCAGCGGCATGGGACGAGCGGTACCGCACCAAGGCGCGGCTTTGGAGCGGAAAGCCGAACCCGCAGCTGGTCCGGGAAGCCGGCGGACTGCGTCCGGGCAAGGCGCTGGAACTGGGATGCGGCGAAGGCGCCGACGCCATTTGGCTTGCCCAGCAGGGCTGGTCCGTGACCGCCGTCGACGTTTCCGCCGTCGCCCTGGAACGGGCGCATTCCCACGAACTGGCGGAGCTGGCGCGGGAAAGCGTACGCGCGTCCAATGGCGACATCGCCAGCCGGATCACCTGGCAACTGGCGGACCTGACGCAGTGGCAACCCGGCACTTCCTATGAACTGGTGACGTCCCAGTTCCTGCATTCCCAGGAACTGGACTGGCGGATCCCGCTGCGCACGGCTGCCTCCGCCGTCAAGCCCGGCGGAACCCTGCTGGTGGTGGGCCACCACCCGCACCGGCTGCCGCCCTGGGGCAACGACCACCACCAGCACCTGGACATGTTCTACACGGGTGATGACGTGGTCCGCGAACTGAAGCTCAACGGCCCCGGGTGGCAGATCGAGGTCCTCACCAGCAGGGAGCGGCCGGTGACCGGGCCGGAGGGGCAGGAGGCGACCATTGCCGACGTCGTCCTGCGCGCCACCCGCCTGCCCTAGTTCCCCGCGGGCTTCCCGGCGGTGACGCGGGGTGCCACCAATGCCGCGGCGACGCCGATGGCCGCGGTGAAGGCGAAGACGCCCGCGAAGGACTGGGCCGCCGTCGTAAAGGCTGCGAAGACGAGCCCTGTGGTGGCGAGCGACAATGCCCCGCCGAGGGAATCGGAGATGGACATGGCGGAGCTGTTGAAGCCTTCGTTCTCCTTGGTGGACAGCGCCAGGGTCATCACGCTCAGGCGCGGGTAGAGCAGGCCCATGCCGCCGCCCGCCAGGACCCAGCCGGCGATGGCGACGGCGGCCGGCCAGTGCAGCGCGGTGGTGGCCAGGGCCAGGAGCACGGCCGCCAGGACCATGAGCGACCCCACCCGGACGGCGCGGAGATCCGGGAGCCGGGAGCCCAGCCGGCCCTGGACAGCGGCGGCACCGGCCCAGGCCAGCGCACCCCCGGTGAGGGTCAGGCCCGCCAGGGTGGGCGGGAATTCGTACCGGTCGATCAGCAGGTAGGGCAGATAGACCTCGGCGCCGAAGAACGACGCCGAGGCGAGGCCCCGCGCCAGGATCACGCTCGGCAGCCCGCGGCGGGCTGTGAGGGTACCGGCGGGCACCAGGGGCCGGACAGCCACCAAGGCAAGGACGACGGCGGCGGACGCCAGGAGTGCCGTGGCGGCGGGAAAAGCGGGGATGCTGACGTCGGCGGAAAGGTTCAGGCCCAGCACGGCGAGCGCGGCCAGCGCCGCCCACCCCAGGCGTCCGGGGGCCCAGGGCGGAGCAGTGTTATCCGGCGCTCCTGTCTTTTCGCGCTCTGCAAGCCCCCGCAGTACCGGGGCGATCATTGCCAGCGCCGGAATGACCAGGCCAACCACACCCAGAAACACCCAGTGCCAGCTGAAGACCTGGGCCACGACGCCGGCGGCGAAGGGCCCCACCAGCGAGGGAACCACCCAGGCGGCCGAGAATGCGGCGAAGATCCTGGGGTGCAGCGGCCCGGGAAAGAACCGCGCCACCAGCACGTAAAGCGCCACGGTGAGGGCGCCGCCGCCGAGCCCCTGGACCAGCCGGCCGGCAACCAGCACGGGCATGGAGCTTGAGGTGCCCGCGATCAGCAGGCCGGCCACGAACAGTGCCACGGAGGTGTAGAGCGGCATGGCCGGGCCGCGGCGGTCGGACCAGTTTCCGGCGCCCACCATGCCGATCACGCCGGTTGCCAGGGGTCCCGCAAAGGCCAGGGCGTAGAGGCTTCCGCCGTTCAGTTCCCGGCTGACCAAGGGCATGATGGTGGTCACGGCAAGGGATTCGAAGGCGGCCAGGAACACCAGGGCGCAGGTGCCGATGGTGACCCAGAAGTACGGGGGCCGGAAGATCCCGGTGGCGGGATGGGCGGCCGGGAGGGTGGAGTCGCGCACAGCGTTCCCTAGCCCACGTACCGGTCCCGGCCGGAGCGGTAGCCGAAGACCGCCGCGAGCAGGCCGACCACCATGAACAGGACTCCGGCGGGAATGAAGGACCCGGTGGCCTGGTGCAGCTGGCCCACCATGAGGGTTCCCGTGGAGCCCACCCCGTAGCCAACACCCTGCATCATGCCCGAAAGATGCGCGGCGGTATGCCCGTCGCGCGTGCGGAGCATGATCAGGGTCAGCGCGCAGGCGGTAAGGCTTCCCTGCCCCAGCCCCAGCAGCCCGGCCCACACCCAGACCAGGTCCAGGGGGCCCAGGATGCTCAGCACGAACCCGCTGCCGGTCATCAGCGCCACCACCGTGTTGATGGCGCGCTGGTCCCGGAACCTGGCGGCCAGTGCGGGGGCGAACAGGGAACCCAGCATCTGCAGCACGATGCACACGGCAACGATCAGCCCCGCGGTGGCCCCGTCAACACCCCTCTCGCGGAGGATGGGGGCCAGCCAGGCGAAGCCGCTGAAGGACATCATGGCCTGCAGCACCATGAAGATGGTCACCTGCCAGGCGACGGGTGAGCGCCACACGTTGACCCCGTCCCTGACCGCCTGGTGCCGGACGGTCCCCTGCCGAACGGCCACGGGAAGGAACAACAGAAGGACGACGGCGGCGGGCACCGCCCAGACCCACAGCGCCCTGGTCCACTCCCCCGTCGCGGTGTAGACCGGGTAGGTAAAGCCGGCACCGAGCGCGGCGGAGGCGCAAATCGCGGTGGTGTAGAGGCCGCCCATAAGTCCCAGCCGGTGCGGGAAGTCGCGCTTCACCAGGCCCGGAAGAAGCACGTTGCACAATGCGATGGCCGCGCCGCAGGCTGCCGTGCCCACCAGGAGGGCAGGCAGGTGGCCGGCGCCGCCCAGGGCAGCACCGGTGTCCACTGGCCGCAGCAGCAGCCCCGCAGTCAGCAGGGCCATGGCCCCCAGCAGTACCCGCTCCGCACCGAACCGGCGGGCCAGGACCGGCGCAAGCGGCGCGAACACACCCAGCAGGGTGACGGGAACGGTGGTCAGCACCACCACGGACCAACCCGGCAGCGCGGCCTGCGAGGTCACCTCCGGAAGGACCGCGGAAAGGCTGGAAAAGACGCTGCGCAGGTTCAGTCCGATCAGGACCAGGCACACCCCCAGATAGGCAAGGGCACGGCGGCTGCCCACCCGGGTGGGCTCCGCTGCCGGAAGCTCATCGATTTCTGCGTCCACGAGGGTGCTGGTGTCCACCACGCTGCTGCCTGTCCGGGCCCTTCCCCGGGCGTCGGCGGAGGCATCCCCCCGCCGCTGCTTCTTCGCTTCGGCATTCGTTGCGTCCGTCATGCGCCCATTCTTGCAGGGAAGCGCCGCCGGGAGTTTTCCACATACGACGCCGGGTACCTTCCCGCACCCCCTGCAGCTTCATAGGTTGTAAGCAGCCGCAGGCCGGCAAATGGCTGGACCAACAAGCCGCACCAACTTGAGGGAGCATCATGGAAACGACGCCATCACAGGACCCCCACCCTCCCCTGCCCCCGGGCGTGCACGGCAATGGAGGGCCAGGCAACGGAGGAACAGGCAACGGAGGAACAGGAAATGCAGGGCCAGGCAACAAGGGAACGAACAGCCTGGTCCTGGCGATTCTTGCCCCAGCGAGCATGTTCCTCACCGGGCCGCTGTCCATGTTCGCCATGTTGATGACCTACCCGGACGAAGGGCCGTCCCCAAGGCCGTGTGTAACCCCCATGGTGCTGTTCAGCCTGCCTCTCCTCTTCGCCGTACTGGCGCTGCGGCTGGCACTGCCCGCCCTGAAGGGGTCCCCGCGGGGATCGGGCAACTGGTCTGCCGCGGCAGTTTCCCTCTGCATCTGCGGCCTGGTCTTCGCCCTGGCCTTGGGCCCGGCACTCGACGCTATTGGCCTGTTCTGACCGCCCTGATCTTCCGCTGCCCCCGCGGCGCTATTCTGGAAGGGATGAGCGAATCCCCTGAAAACCCCCAGCAGCCGCATGTCCCCAGGCCCGTTACGCCCGGGACCCAGGCCTCCTTTGGCACCTACGGCGGCCGGCCTGTCAGCTTCGTGCGCCGCGGCACCAGGCTGCAGGGCCGGCGGCAGGCTGCCTGGGCAGAGCACGCCGAGCGCTGGGCCGTCAACGTTCCACGTCACGTGGCCAACACCTCGGTCCACCCCGACTACACCTTCGACGCCGCCGCAGAGTTCGGCCGGGAGGCCCCGCTTATCGTCGAAATCGGCTCCGGCCTTGGCGACGCCATCTGCCATGCGGCCGAACAGAACCCGGACACCAACTTCCTGGCCGTCGAGGTCTACACCCCGGGCTTGGCCAACACGATCATCAAGATCAACAGCCGCGGCCTGGACAACGTCCGGGTGGTGGAGGCAAATGCCCCGGAGGTGCTGGCAACCATGCTGCCCGAAGGCTCGGTCAGCGAACTGTGGGTCTTTTTCCCCGATCCCTGGCATAAGTCGCGGCATCACAAACGCCGGCTCATCCAGCCGGAGTTCGCCAAGCTGGCGGCCCGGGCGCTGAAGCCCGGCGGCCTGTTCCGGATCGCCACCGACTGGTCCAACTATGCCGTCCACGTCCGGGACGTCATGGCAGGCTCAGCGGACTTCGAGAACCTGCACACCGGAGAGCGCCGCGGACCCGAAAGCCCGCTCACCCAGGTGTGGCAGTCCGGCGTCGAATCGGTGGTGGGCGGCGCCCCCGTCCGCGAGGGACGCGCACCGGTGAGCACGGAGCACACCGGTCCCAACGAAGGCGTGGATGAAACGGGCGGCTGGGCTCCCCGCTTCGAGGGCAGGATCCGGACCAGCTTCGAGTCGAAGGCCCACGAGGCAGGCCGCCTGATCTTCGACCTCTGCTACCGCCGCCGCTGAGGGGTGCCGGGCGGCGGTCAGGCCACGCTGATCGAGGCCACGATCTCCTTGAGCATGTCCAGCCGGGGTTCGGCCTCCGGGTTCAGGTAGGGCCAGATGACCACCACGCCAATGAACCGCCCGCTTTCCCACACGCCCACAGTGGCCGCCACCTTGGCCGGCCCGCCGTCGTCGTCATATCCCACAACCACCGCATAGGCGGCCTTGCCGGGCAGGTTCAGCCCGCCCTCCGCCAGGAGGGTGCCGCCGCGTTCCTCAAGGTAGAACCCTGACATCAGGTGCGCCCAGCCGGTGGCCTGCGGTGCATCCTGCACCGAGGTATCGTCCTTGATCACCGTGACCAGGACGCCGCCCAGCAGGCCGTACTGCTCGCTGTTGGGCCCGGCCGTGGAATCATCCAGGACCTGGGTGTGCTCGGGAAAGTCTGCGGTGAAGCCCAGCGGGGATTCGATGTGCACTGACATTGGTTTCAGAGCCTCTCGAGCTTGGTGTCATTGGGGACTTTGTAGTATGTGGACACGTTGGTGGTGGACTGGTTCTCGGTCTTGACCTCCACCTCACCCACCTTGACGTCGAACCCTGCCTCGTTGGTGGCCGTCAGCACGGAGTTCACCTGGATGGTGGCGGAGCCGGCCTCGTACAGGCGGGCGGCGTCGCGGGCGGCGCCCGCCTCATTCCCCAGGGCGACGTTGCGAAGGTAGCTGTCAATGACGGGCCGGTTCTCCGGTGAGTAGTCCACATCAATCTTCACCGTCCCCTGCGTTCCGGCAGTCACGGTGGAATCGAACTTGGCGGCCTCGGATTTCACGCCGGAGGTCACCCCCTGGGCCACGGTGCCGTCCATGGATACGGAGACTGACTCGATGTTGTTGCCCTTGTCCATGGTGACCTGCAGCCCGCCCTTGCCGGAGGCCTCGAAGACCCTGCCGTCCAGGTTGAGCTTGCCCTGCGCCGAGACCTCGCCGCTGGCTGTGGAGGTACCGTCCGTGAGGTTCCGCTCGTACGCAAGGTCAAGCTTTGCCCCGCCGGACGCGGTGCCGGCCTCACCCTCGGCAGCCAGCGAAAACGTGCCCTTGGCCTTGTCCGTCTGCCCTGTGGAGCCGTTGTCCTTCGCCGCATCATTGATGGTGTCCAGGATGTATCCGGGCGGGTTGCCCGCCACGTCCTTGATCTCGCCGATGCTGTCCGGCGGGAGGTCGCGGTACATCTGTTGGCGCGCCGCCATCGCTTCCTCAACGCTGGCGAACGTGTACTCGCGGGAGACCTCCCCGGTCAGTGTTGCCCCCGCCGTACCGGTGGTGTCGTTGACGCCCAGGCCCATGTTTCCGTAAACCTTCATCGTGGCGGAACCATCGGCGTTCTCCACCACTTCGGTCCCCACCTCGGCACCGCCATGGACCCAGGCCACCCGGGCCTCGATGGAGGCCTTCCCGGTCTCCGAGTAAACCGGAATGTCCGCCTTTGCCAGCTCCTGCAGGTGCTGCTTGGCCAGCTGCTGGGCGGCGGCGGGAATGCCGCCATCCATGCGCATCAGGTCCTCGGCGAAAGGGCCGTCGCTGCCTTCGCCCTCAATCAGGTATTTCCGGTCCGCGTCGGAGAGGGCGGCCCACCACTTCGCCTGCTCTTCCGGGCTGGCGTTAAGCATCCGGTCCAGCCCCGACTCGAGCTCCCGGCGGTGTTCCGCCGCCGCCCTGGCTGCCTCGGCCTTTTCCCTGAGCCATTCCCTGGCCTGCGCGGCCAGCGACGTCAGCCGGTCCCAAGCGCTGGTGCCGGACCCGCCGGCGGCCGACGCCTTTTCCTGCTCGTCGGCATGCTTCATCAGGATTTTCGAGTTCTCCCGCAGGCTGGCCACCACCTTGTCCAGGCCGGGCCGGTGGCTGGCACTCCACTCCTGGCGGAAGCGGTCCCCGTCCCGGCCCCTCCACGGCGCGGACTGGATCTGGCTGTGCAGTGACCCTGCCCGGCTGCTCAGCAGCGACGCTGCCTGGTCTGCCGCCTTGGCCAGCGCCCGCAACTGGCTGGTGTCTGCGCCGTAAAAAGTCATGGTTCCCCCGGGAAAGTGCGGTACGTGTCAATCGCTGGTCCTTATGGTTGCACAGGCTGCCGGGGCCCGGCGATGGGGATCCCTCCCCATCGCCCGCGGCTGCCTGTGCAACCGGGCATCGGGTGGCCGGTCTCCTGTGGAGCCGTGCCGGCCCGGCTGCTCGAGGCCAGCGGTTCCAGGCCGGCTGTTCCGGGCCCGGCCGGCATGGCACGATTACCCGTGTAAGAAGGGCACGCACAGCGGCGCACAACGCGCCTGTCCAAAGGGAACGACGATCAAAGAAGAACTGAAACAGGCCGTCGACACGGCAGAGGACGTCACCAATTCGCGCGTCCTCGAGATCCTGGCACGGTCCGGATTCGCAGCCAGCGGCATCCTGCACCTGCTGGTGGGTGCCATCGCCATCCGCCTGGCCATGGGCGGCACGGGCCACGCCGATTTCAGCGGCGCCGTTGCCGAACTTGCCACCATGCCCGTGGGGCCGTTCCTGCTGTGGGGAAGCTTCGCCGCCTGCGCCGCACTGTCCCTCTGGCAGACCGGCGACGCCATCTTCGACTTCAACCACCAGCCCACCAGGAAGAAGATCAAGAACAAGGCCAAGGCCGCCCTGCAGGCGATCGTGTACGCCGTCCTGGCCCTGACCCTGTGGCACTTCGCCATGGGCACGGGGACGGGCGATGACAACCGGAAGGCCGCCAGCGACTTCACCATTTCCATGATGCAGGCCCCTGGCGGGGTGGCGCTGCTCGTCCTGATCGGCGTGGCGGTGGCAGTCACGGGTGTGGCGTACGGCATCCGGGGACCAAAGAAATCGTTTGAGAAGCAGTTGCGGATGCCTTCCCCCGGCCCGGCCAGGACAGCGGTGACGGCCCTGGGGGTGGCGGGCTACCTGGCCAAGGGAACCGTGCTGCTGCTGGCCGGACTGCTTATCGCCATCGCCACGCTCAAGGAGCACCCTGAGGATTCCACCGGCCTGGACGGCGGGCTGCGGGCCCTCCGCGACCAGCCGCTGGGCCCCTACCTGCTGGCCGCGGTGGGAGCCGGACTGGTCTGCTACGGCGCATACATGATCATGCGCGCGCGGCTGGCCAAAATGACCAAGTAAGCCGTCAATCAGCATGGTTAGGTAGAGGCATGCCCCAGGTACGTGCCGAACGCTTGATCCGCATCGATCCAGAGACTGCCTTCGCCCTCTCCCAAACCACCGGGGACTTCCGGCTCAAGTGGGACCCTTTCATCTCCGCCCAGGGCTTCCTTGACGGCGCCCGGGCGCCAGGAAAAGGCGTCCGCACCCGCACCAGGTCCCGGCTTGGCCTGGCGATGGTGAGCCAGTATGTCTCCTATGCGCCGCCCCGCAACGTGGGCATGACCATGGTCTCCGGCCCCTGGTTCTTCACCAACTTCGGCGGCGGCTGGCGTTTCACGGCGGACGACGGCGGCACCCGGGCGGTCTGGAAATACACCTTTTCGTGCCGGCCGGCTGCGCTCCGGCCCCTCATGGAACGGATCGGCAGCCGGCTGCTGGGCTACGAGATCGAACGGCGGATCGAGGCCTTCGCCCGCGCCTGCGAGGACGAGTCACTGGTCGCGGAGTTCAGGGGACTCACACCCTAGGGAACGGTAATGACCGCCACCGCGTGCTGGGCGCCGTCGCGCAGTTCCACGCTTGAGATGCTGCCCAGCTGGATGGGGGTTGCCCCGGTGACCTTGACCTTCCCGCTCGGGGTGGCCGTCCAGGCGCAGGCACGGTCCTCCCCGCCGGCGCGGTCGCGCACCCACAGTGAAAGGGTCCCTTCCGCCGGGAGGCTGCTGCCGCTCACCGCAAGCTCGGTTCCCCACGTCTTCCGGGCCATGTCGATGTTGACCTGCAGCCCTCCCCCGGATGCCACCGAGTAGGTGGCGTCCGGATGCGGCGGCCTGGCGAGCAGGGGACCCACCGCCAGTCCCACGGCCAGGCACGCGGCGGCAAGGGCACCTGCCAGCGCCGCCCACCGCCGTCGTAATGTCCGACGCCGGCTGGCCAGTTCGTCGAGCAGGCGGGCAGGGGTGGCGCCGGCACCCCCGCTGCCGCCGGGGACGGCGGTCAGGGCCACGGCGTCGGGGACCGGAACGGAGTCAAGGAGCATGGGCACCTTCTCCAGCACCGCCAGTTCCCTGCGGCAGGCGCCGCAGTCCTGGAGGTGCGCCTCGAAGAGTGCGAGGTCGTCGGGATCCAGGCCGCCCAGCACGTAGGCACCCAGCAGGTGGTGGAGGTCGGTGTTCACCGCTCCACCCCCATCTCGTCCAGGATGGTGCGCAGTGCCCGAAGCGCGTAGAAGGCGCGGGATTTGACCGTTCCGCTGGGGATGTTGAGCTGGACGGCCGCCTCGTTGACCGTGAACCTGCGGTAGTGCAGGGCCACCAGGACGTCCCGGTGTTCCTTGCTCAGCCGCAGCAGCGCTTCCTCCATCAGGACCCGGTTGAGCATCTCGTCAACGCGGCCCATCACTGCGGCGGGGTCGGTAAGGCTGCTCTCCAGCGCCTCGTTCGGCCGGCGCTGGCTCCGGCGGTAATTGTCGATCATGATGTTCCTGGCCGTGCGGTACAGATAACTGCGGAAGCTGCCGTTGATGTCCGGCGCATGCTGCCAGACGCGCAGCACGGTTTCCTGCACCACGTCCTCCGCGAGCTGCGGATCCCGGACGGCGCTGAGCACGAACCGGCGCAGGGCGCTGCCGTGTTCACGGTAGATGGCTTCCACCACCTTGTCGTCAAGTGGCATCCCGCTTCCCCCGTCCCTGCCCGTTCACATCACTGCACAGCGTGGAACGCCACGGCATCCTGCGCTCCCGGCTGTTACCACGTTGGGCAGCAGGAAAAGGTTCAACCGGGCGGCTCCGGAGCGCGCCTGTGAACCATTCTTTACCTGGAAGCGTCGTAGGGGTTAGCGTCCGGCAATTCAGCTCCGGGCGCCTGCACCAGCATCAGCAGGAAACACCAGCCAAGGAGCACATCATGAAGCACCATGTCGGGCCAGGCCTTGCCATCCTGGCCCTGGCGGCAGCCCTCACCGGCTGCGGCAGCAGCACCGGGACCACTCCGTCGGCCACCAGCCCGGCCACGGGTGCCTCCAGCACCGCGTCCGCCACGGTTTCTTCGTCCGGCACCGCCTCAGCCTCCGCGTCATCGACCCAGGCGGGCGCCGCCGTCGACCTCAAAACGGCATCCTCATCCGCAGGCAGCATTGTGGTGGATGCGAAGGGAATGAGCCTCTACTTCTTCACCAAGGACACCAAGGACTCCGGCACCAGCGCCTGCACCGGCTCCTGCCTGGTCCAGTGGCCGCCGCTGACCACCACCTCGGGCTCCCCCGCGGGCGAAGGCGTGACCGGCAAGCTGGGCACCATCAGCACCCCTGACGGGAAGAAGCAGGTGACACTGAACGGCATGCCACTCTATTACTTCGCAAAGGACACCAAGCCGGGCGACATCCTGGGCCAGGGCGTGGGCGGCGTCTGGTACCTGTCGGACCCGTCGGGCGCGATGATCAAGGCAGCCGGCCAGGGCTACTAGGCCTGCAGGCCCACCGGTCCGGCCTACTTCAGGGGAACGTCCGGGACCTTGCCCGGGAGGGGGACTTCCGTGGGCACGGGAACGGGCAGCTTGGAGCTTGGTTCCAGGCCCTTCCTGACATCCTCCGTAACGGTGGCGGGCAGTGACGGCTCGGTAGCCGCGGGCTGCTGCGTGGCAGCCCCATGGCTCGGCGTGTTTCCGTGTGCCGGAACACCCGACGGCGCCGCACCGGCAGGTGCCGAAGCCGGGGCCGGTGCCGCCGGGACGGCGTCCGGGCCGCTGGTTGCCTGCGGGGCGGGCGCCGCAGGCTGTGGCGCGGGCACCTGCGGCATGTCGTGGCCGGTGGGTGCCGCACTGGACCCTGTCACGAATGACGTGACGGCGTGGTTCAGCTGGGTGAAGGATTCCCGGAACCCCTGGTCCGAAGCAGCGGCAACGGCACCACCTGCCGCGAGCGAAGCGGCAACAGACAAGGTGGTGAGCGTGACCCGGCGCTTGGCCTTGCGGCGCGCGGCGAGTTCATCGGCCGGGCGGCCGGCCGGACGCGTGGACGGTGCCGCAGGTTCGGCGGCGGAGAGCACCGTGGTGGGGGCGGGGCCGGCAGCGGAAGTTCCCGCCATCAGGGCCGCGATTTCGGCGGAGGGCTCAGGGACGCCTGCCCCGAGGGCGCGCAGGTTGACCAGGGCATCACGGAGCTGGCCGTCGTCGTCCACGCCGGCCTCCAGCAGGAGCTGGTCAACGGTCCCGTCGTTGCGGGATCCTGCGGTGTCACTCATGGTTCGCCTGGTTTCTCTTGAGCGTTTGGGCCTTGAGGTTCTGCAGGGCACGGCGCTGGAGCTGTTTGATGGCTCCGGCGCTCTTGCCCATGATGTCGGCCACCTGGTCGATGGACAGGTCCGCCACGACGCGCAGGGCCAGCACTTCCTGGTGTTCCGCGCTGAGGCCTTCCAGCATCGCCGCGGCCCCGGCGGTCAGTTCCACGGCCTGGTCCTCCGCGGACGGCGAGGTGCGGCCGTCCTGCTGGGGATCGTACGGTGTCAGCTGCGGCCTGCGCTCCAGCCGGCGGTAGTGGTCCACCATGCGGGCATGCGCGATGGAAAAGAGCAGGGACTTGGCGCCCGCCAGACCGCCGGTGAGGCTGCCGATTTTGGGATAAAAGGCCAGGAAGACGTCCTGGGTGACAGCTTCGGGATCATCCAGGCCGCGGGCCTTGAGGTAGCCGTGCACCGGCCCCGCGAAGGTTCGATAGGCAGCCGCGAACAACACGGCCGGATCGGTTCCGGCCGCGTTGTCGAATATGTCGATCTCTTCCTGGACCAAAGTGTCTAGCACCAGCGGCTCCTCCATCCCGGGATCCGGCCCGCGCCCTGTCCCGGTTTCCGGTACGGACTGCCAGTCTCCGTGGCCTTCCAGCTGCCTCTTTGCAGGCCTGGCGGGGGTGCACTTCCAAAGGCGTGCGCGCCCGGCCGGCTGCCTGGACTGCGGCCGCAGCCGGAGCGGCGGCCGCAGTCCAGACTAGCCAAGGTGCCTTAGCGGGTGGAAACCGACGGAGCGTGCACGGTGTCGCCGCCCACGGCGGGAACGGCAGGAACGGCAGGAACAGCGGTTGCGCCGTCGGCACCCGGGACGGCAGGAACTGCCGGAACGGCGGGAGCGGACGGAAGCTCAGGCTTCTCAGCCTCGACGGCAGCGGAGCCCTTGGCCTCGGCCGCAGCCTTGGCAGCGGCATCGGCCTTGGCCACGACGTCGGTGCAGTAGCCCTCGATGTTCGCCTCACCCTGGGCTGCGATGGACAGCGAGGAGAACGCCTTGGAGGAAGCGTCCACGCCACCGTGGGTGTAGGCGGTGCACAGGCCCAGGGCCGCCGGGCCGGCGGCGTCAACGGCGGTGTTGGCTGCCGCGGAAGCAGTCGCACCGGCGGTGACCTTATCGTCGGAGGCCGCAGCCGAACCGGAAGCCGTGGCGGAAGCATCGGCGTCGGTGGTCTTCAGGGCACCGGTCACAGCTTCGGTCGCCGTGGGCGCCGGGGTGGCCTGGGCGTCAGCCGCTGCTTCGGCTGCAAGCTTGGGGGCAGGTGCGCCGAAGAGCTCGTGGGCAGTCTGCTGGGCCTGGGTGGGAAGGACGCCCGAGACGGCGGCGGCGCCGGTTCCTCCCACTGCCAGGGTTCCTGCAGCCAGGACTCCGGCGGCGACTTTGCTGGTGGCGAGAACGGTGAACACAGACATCTAACTTCTCCAAACCTAGACAACACATCGGATCGGGTCCGCCGGGCGGACCCATCACGGACTACATCGCCTCCGGTTGCGGAAAGGTTACGGGCGCCTCGAATTTTCTTTCTCCCTGGGAACCAGGGTTGCCGCGAGGCGCTGGATATACGGGCCCACTTCCTCATCGTCCAGCACCAGAAGGTCCGCCTGGCCGCGCAGCCAGCGGGCATTGAGGGCAGTGATGTTTTCGCGTTCCAGCAGCTCTTCAAACTCGCCGTCGAGCTCCTCCATCCGGAAGACGCCGTCGGGCACGGCACCGATGCCATCAATGCCGTCCAGGTAGGCGGCAGCTGTTTCGGCGGTCAGTGCGTCGTAGGCGTCCACGGCGCGGTTGAACAGGTCCAGGTGCGCGCCGGCGCCCATTCCGGCCATCCCCTCCCGGACCAGCGTGTCCATGGCGGACCGTGCGGCCGCCATGACGGCGTATTGCGCGAACCCGCCCTCCAGGGCCTGGCAAAGGTAGAAGTCCACAAAATAGCTGCGGACGGCCACGGGAGACATGTCCTCCGTGGCCAGCAGGGCGTTGTGCATTGCATCGATGATGGCCACGTTGGCCTCCACCACCTCCTCGTCCCTGCCTTCGATGCTGCTGCTGGTCAGGACGACGGGCTGCTGGCTGGTGGTCATGGCACTCCTTGCTGGGGTGGTGGTACGCCGGACGCCTTCACGCTACGGCGGCCAGGCCACGGCAGGATCGGCGGACAAATGAACGTCAAGCGAAGTTTTCGGGGCCGGCCGGGAAGGCGCCCGGCATGGGCGTGCCGCCGGGCGAACTAAGATGGATCAGATAACCACCCACCGGACCCGGCCCCGCCGTGACCTGCCGAAAGTAGCGCGTACATGCCATCCCAACCGGACGAAAGTGCGGAACTGGCAATACAGACACCCGCCATCAACGACCGCTCGCTGGCGGCCGGGCTGGCCTATGCCATGGCGAGCAGGGTCTCGGGAATATCGTTCGACGGCGGCACCGGCCTCATGCTGGGAAAGGTCCGGGGCGGTGCGGAGGTCCCTTATTCCACCACGGCCAAGCTGGTCCGGAAGGCGGGCGGCTGGAGCTGCACCGTGGGAGTGTGCAGCTGCCCGGTCCGCAAGGACTGCAAGCACGTGGCGGCCTTGCTGTTCGCGGCTGAGGACAACCCGTCCATCCGGGTGCAGCTGCTGGCGCCGTCCACCTCCACGCAGGTATCCCGCGCACCCTCGGCGGTCCTGTCCGACTGGGAACAGGCCCTCAGCCCGCTGATTTCCCAGCCCGGTTCAGCCCCTTCCACCAGCGGCGTTCCCCTGGCCCTGCAGTTCGAGATCGAGGAACCGCCGCCGCACTTCTCCTACACGGGGCGCCGGGACCCGGTGCGCGGGGTGCGGCAGCTCAAGGCGCGGCCCGTCATCATGGGGGCCAAGGGCAAGTGGATCCGCGGCGACGTTTCCTGGAACACCCTGAACTACCTGAACTTCCGGCGCGAATCCAACCAGGCGCACGTGGAATGGCTGCAGGAGTTCCTCGCCGGCCACTCCTCTACCGCCAGCCGGATGCACAACTCCGCGGGACTGTGGCTGAGCCTGAACTCCTACTCGGGGAAGAACCTGTGGAGCCTGCTGTCCGAGGCCGGGAAGATCGGGCTCGCCCTCGTCCACTCGCGCGGCACCGGGCCGGTCCGGCTGGCCGAGGCCCCTGCCGCCGTCGGGCTTTCCCTGAGCCGGTACGGCACTCCGGTGGCGGACGCCGCTGAGGCCGGCACCACCGCCGGGACCTCCGACGGCGGGCTGGAGCTGTCACCCACCATCACCGTGGAGGGCGCTGAGGTTGATCCGGCGTCGGTGGGCACCATCGGACGGCCGGCGCACGGGCTGTTCTTCACATCCGGCGAGGCCGCGCTGCCCGGCGTCCCCGACCCCGACGGAACCATCACCCTGGCGCCGCTGGAGAACGGGCTCAGCGAGGAACTGCTGGCGTTCGTCACGACCGCAAGCACCCTGCACATACCTGCCAGGGACGAGTCACGCTTCCTCACGGGCTTTTATCCAAAGCTCAAGCAGGCGGCCCGGGTGACGGCCCGCGACGAGTCGGTGGAACTGCCCGAACTGGCCGTCCCCACCCTGTCGCTGCTGGCCAATTACGGGGCGGACCACCGGGTGCGGCTGCACTGGGAGTGGCACTACAAGACCGGCAAGCTGGTCACCGCGCAACCTCTGTGGCGGCACCCCGGCGATGCGGGCTACCGCGATGACACGGCGGAGTCCCGCATCCTTGAGGGCATTGGCCGTCCGTGGGACGTGGTGCCCGCGCTGGGCGAGTCCGCCACGGGCGGCTGGGGCACTCCCCGGCTGGCCGCGTCGGCCGAACTGACGGGCCTGGACACGCTGGCCTTCACCGAGGAAGTGCTGCCGCGGCTGCGGGAGGCGCCGGACGTTGACGTGGAGACGGTGGGCGACATCGCCGACTACCGCGAGGCTGAAGAAGCCCCGGTGGTGTCCATCTCCACCAAGGCAACTGAGCAGCGCGACTGGTTCGACCTGGGCATCCAGATTTCCCTGGAAGGCCAGCCTGTTTCCTTCGCCGCCGTGTTCTCCGCCCTGGCCGCGGGACAGACCAAGATGCTGCTGCCCAGCGGCGCCTACTTCTCCCTTGACCTCCCGGAACTGCACCAGCTGCGGGCCCTGATCGAGGAAGCCAGGGCGCTGCAGGACAACAAGGATGCGCCGCTGCAGATCAGCCGGTTCCAGGCGGGGCTCTGGGATGAACTGGCACAGTTGGGAATCGTGGACGAACAGGCCGCGGCCTGGCGGTCCGCCGTGGGCGGTCTCTTGGAGGGCGGCACGGACGGGCTGCCGCTGCCCCCCACCTTGAACGCGGAGCTGCGGCCGTACCAGCTGGAGGGCTACAACTGGCTCAGCTTCCTGTACAAGCACGGGTTGGGCGGCATCCTGGCTGACGACATGGGCCTGGGCAAGACCGTGCAGGCCCTGGCCTTGATGTGCGCCGCCAAGGAGCTGGCCGCCGCGGCTGCTTCGTCCCTTGGGAATACCGACGGCGGGAACACCGACGACGGGAATACCAACGCCGGTGCTGCCGCTGCCGCTGAAAGCCGGCCCGCCGCCGTCGCGCCTTTCCTGGTGGTGGCGCCCACCAGCGTGGTGGGCAACTGGGCCCTCGAAGCGGCCCGGTTTGCGCCGGGGCTGACCGTTCGGACGGTCGGCGAGACCTTTGCCAAGAGCGGCCAGGAGGTGGCGGAGGCCCTTGACGGTGCCGACATCGTCATCACCTCCTATGCCTTGTTCCGCATCGATTACGAGGCCTACGCCTCCCGCACCTGGAACGGGCTGGTGCTGGATGAGGCGCAGTTCGTCAAGAACCACCAGTCCAAGGCGTACCAGTGTGCACGGAAGCTGCCGGCCGCGTTCAAGCTCGCCATCACGGGCACTCCGCTGGAGAACAACCTCATGGAATTCTGGGCGCTGACCTCCATCGTGGCCCCCGGCCTGTTCTCCAGCCCCAAGCGCTTCGCGGAGTACTACCAGAAGCCGGTGGAAAAGAACGGCGACAAGGGGCAGCTGGAAAAACTCCGCCGCCGGGTCCGCCCGCTGATGATGCGCCGAACCAAGGACCAGGTGATCAAGGACCTGCCGCCCAAGCAGGAACAGATCCTTGAAGTGGTGCTGAACCCGCGGCACCAGAAGGTGTACCAGACGCACCTGCAGCGCGAGCGGCAGAAGATCCTGGGACTGATCGAGGACGTCAACAAGAACCGGTTCACCATCTTCCAGTCGCTGACCCTGCTGCGGCAGTTGAGCCTGGACGTGTCGCTGGTGGACCCGGCGTTGTCAGCGGTGCGGTCCAGCAAGCTGGATGTGTTGTTCGAACAGCTCGAGGACCTCGTGGCCGAGGGGCACCGCGCGCTGATCTTCAGCCAGTTCACCGGGTTCCTGGGCAAGGTCCGGGAGCGCCTGGACGAGGAGGACATCGAGTACTGCTACCTCGACGGCAGCACGCGGAACCGCGCCGACGTGGTCAGTGAGTTCAAGAACGGCAGCGCGCCGGTGTTCCTGATTTCGCTGAAGGCCGGCGGTTTTGGGCTCAACCTCACGGAGGCCGACTACGTGTTCCTGCTCGATCCGTGGTGGAACCCGGCGTCCGAGGCGCAGGCTGTTGACCGGACGCACCGGATCGGCCAGGCCCGGAACGTGATGGTGTACCGGCTGGTGGCCAAGGACACTATCGAGGAGAAGGTCATGGCGCTGAAGACCCGGAAGTCGCAGCTGTTTGCCGACGTCATGGAGGGCGATGCCCTGGCCGGCGGGGCCATCACGGCCGAGGACCTGGCGGGCCTGTTCAAGGACTAGGGCCCGTCGTTATCGACGCGCATTCTGGTTTTCGACGCGCATCTTCACTGTCGCGGCCCACATCTTGGTAGCGCCAGCGAATCCGCGCAGCGCAAGTGCGTTTCCGCGTCGACAATCGCAGCCTATGCTGGTGCCCAACGCAAACTACAACGTTGGAGAAATTGTGTCCCAGCACATGACTGCACCGCCGACCCTCCCCCACCTGCGTCCTGACGCCTTTGCCAACCCGTACCGGGACCCGGTGTGGGACGGCCCCACAGATCCCGTCCTGGTGGCGGACCACCTGCGGGACGAGTGGGTCCTCTTCTACACGCAGCGCCGCGCCACCGCTCCGGGGCTGACGGGGGTTGAATGGGTGCACGGCACCGGGATCGGCGTCGCAAGGTCGTCCGACGGCGGCGCCACCTGGCGCTACGAAGGCACCGCCGGGGGACTTATCCCGCCCGGAACGGACCTTCCGGCAACCCTCTGGGCGCCCGACGTCGTACGCATCGGCGACCGGTGGATCATGTACCTCTCGGTCCTCGGCGGCAGGCGCACCGACTGGACCGGGACGGCCGGAATCGTCCAGCTCGCCAGCCGCGACTTGGAGCACTGGGAGTACCTGGGCGCCGTGGACCTGGCCTCACCGCGGGTCATCGACGCCGCCGTGGCACGGTGCGGGGACGGCCGGTACCGGCTCTGGTACAAGGACGAAACCCGAGGCTCAAATACTTACAGCGCCGTGACGGAGACCCCGGCGGATCCAGCATCCTGGGTCCGCGAGGGCGTCGCGATCCCTGGCCGGCCGCACGAAGGGCCCAAGGTCTTCCGGCTGGGCGGCTGGTACTGGATGATCGTGGACGAATGGCGAGGCCAGGGCGTCTACCGCTCCCGCGACGCTACCGGAAACTGGACCCGGCAGGAGCACCTGGACGGGCTGATCCTCACGGCGCCGGAATCGGTGGACGGGCGGGCCGTCGTCGGACGCCACGCGGACGTGGTCTCGCTTGAGGGTGGGGACTCTGGCGACGGCGGCGCGGAGCGGGCACTGCTGGTCTACTTCACGCACCCGCACTGGAACGGCGAGGACATCGGCACCATGACGCCGGACCCGCGCACCCGGCTGAGCCACATACGGGCCGCGGTGCTTGAGGTGCGCGACGGCATCCTGGTCTGCACGGAACACTGAACACAGAAGGGCCAAACCCCGGAACTATAAGCCGGCGGCTGCCGGCACCGGTCCAAGGTTTGGCCCTGACTCGTGCGCTGGGGCGCGTGGGACACTCCGCGTGAACACTGCACCGGGCGCCGCCCCCAGCAGGCGGGCGCCCGGCAGCTTTTACGAGACGCGCTGCGGCGAGCCCAGTTCCACCGGGTCCTCGTCCGTCAGGTACGCCAGCTCGGAGTGGGCTGCGAGGTCGATGCCGCGCAGTTCGTCCTCGGGCTTGATGCGCAGGCCGATGGTCTTGTCCAGGATCTTTGCCAGGACCCAGGTGATGCCGAAGGAGTAGACCAGGACCGTGACGGTGGCAAGGGCCTGGACGCCCAGCAGTTCAACCCCGCCGCCGTAGAACAGGCCGCTGACGGCGTTGGGTGCTGCGTCGGTGGCGAAGAGGCCGATGAGCAGGGTGCCCAGGATGCCGCCCACCAGGTGGACGCCGACGACGTCGAGGGAATCGTCGAAGCCGAGCCGGAACTTCAGCTCGATGGCCAGGGAGCAGACAGCCCCGGCGATGGCGCCGATGGCCACGGCGCCCAACGGGCTGACGGCACCACAGGCGGGGGTGATGGCCACGAGAGCGGAGATCAGGCCGGAGGCGGCGCCCATGCTGGTGGCGGCACCGTGGCGGACGCGCTCCACCAGGGCCCAGGCGAGCAGGCCGGCGGATGCGGCCACAGCGGTGTTGAGGAAGACCACCGACGCCGACTGGCCGGCGGAGAGGGCGGAACCGGCGTTGAAGCCGAACCAGCCCACCCACAGCAAGCCTGCGCCCACCAGGACCAGCGGCCGGCTGTGCGGCTTGGCGTGTTCCACCTTGGGCCAGCCGGAGCTCTTGCCGAGGACCAGGGCCAGGGCCAGGGCGGCCGCACCGGCGTTCATGTGGACCGCGGTGCCGCCTGCGAAGTCGATGGCCTTGATGCCGTTGGCGATCCAGCCGCCAGCCGTGCTGCCGTCCGCCGAGTCGAATGCGAACACCCAGTGCGCGATGGGGAAGTAGACCACGGTGGCCCAGATGCCTGCGAACAGCATCCAGGCGCCGAACTTCATGCGCCCGGCCGCCGCGCCGGCAACCAGTGCCGTGGTGACGCAGGCGAAGAACAGCTGGAATGCGGCGAACAGGATGACCGGGATGGACGCTGCGTCATCCTTTGCCAGCATCTGCCCCATGCCGGGGAACTCGGTGACGTCACCGATCAGCCCCAGCCCCCCAACCGAGTTGCCGAACGCCATCGAGTACCCGAACAATGCCCAGAGCACGGCCACCAGGCTGGCGCCGCCAAAGCACATCATCATCATGTTGAGGATGCGCCGCGACCCCACCATGCCCCCGTAAAACAGGGCCAGGGCGGGGATCATCATGCAAACCAGCGCCGAGCTGGCCAAAATCCAAGCGACATTTCCCGAATCCATGGGAAACCCCTTTCAAGATGCGAAGAGAGAACGGTAAGTTGCCGTCAGAGCCGCTCCGTGGAGGGACGCGGATGGAGAGACCACGTTCAGCGGAGGGGCGGCTGTTGCCGTCTGGTTCCAACTGTATGGCGGCTGTTTCTGGGTGGGTTTCCGGCGTGTTAAATGATCGTTTCGGTCATCCGCCACCGAGTTTCAGGCGTCCCGCCGCACGCAGGAGTTGCTGCAGAAACAGCCGGCAACAGGAAGCTATTTGGCGGAAATCGCCAGGAACTGGATGGGCAGGTCCAGCAGCTCCAGCGGTCCGTGGGGGCCTTCGCCGTCCAGCAGCAGCGAGTCGCCCGCTTCCATGGCGTATCCGTAGGAGCCGTGGCCGTACACCATCCTGCCGGAGAGCATGTAGATGAACTCGGTGCCCGGGTGCTGGAAGAGGGGAAACACGTCGGAGGCGTCGGTGAGGGTGACCAGCGTGGGTTCGATGGCGTCGGTGCGCCCTTTCAGCGTGCCCAGGACACGGTATTCGTGGCCATGCTGGGTTCCGCTGCGGACGGTGAGGCTCCCCTGGCCGCTCTTGGTAAAGGTGGCGGCCCGGTCCGTGTCCGCGCCGCGGAACAGCGCGGTCACGGGAACCTTCAGCCCGTCCGCCAGCCGCTGCAAAGTGGTGAGCGAGCAGGATGTGGTGGCTGTTTCCACCCGCGAGATCATGGCTTTGGACAGGCCGGTGCGGGCGGCAAGCTCAGCGGACGACAGGCCTGCGGCCGTGCGGTAGTGCCGCACCTGCGCCGCGATGACCTGTTCCAGGCGCCCGGCTACCTCGGCAGATCCGTCGCCGGCGTGCTGGTCTTCTGCGCGGTCCCCGGCCTGTTCGGTCATGTCAGCCATCTTAGGCGGGTGGACGGACGACGGCGGCGCTAGCCGATCGCCCGTGCCTCACCCAGCAGGCCGGAGAGTGAGTCCGCCAGGGCGAGCGCGCCGGCTTCGGCGTCCCAGTCCTCCACCAGTTCGTCCGGTGAATGCGAGACGCCCGTGGGATTCCGGACGAACAGCATGGCGGTGGGCAGGTGCGCGGCCAGCACGCCGGCGTCGTGGCCGGCGCCGGTGTCCAGCACCGGCGCGGACGGCAGCAGTTCCCGCAGCCGGTCCCGCAGCCCGCCGTCGAAATGCACTGTGGGGCTCAGGGACTCCGTGCCCAGGCTCGCCGTGCAGTTTTCCTCGGCGGCAAGGACCTGGGCGTTGAGCCCGATGGCCTCCACCAGGGCCGCGGTGACCGAGTCCTCCGGGTGCCGGACGTCGATCCACAGGTCCACGCGGGAGGCGATGGCGTTGGTGCCGCCGGGAACAGGCTGCAGCCGGCCCACGGTGGCACGGGCGTCACGGTATTTGCGGGCAGTGTCCCGGATGGAAACCATCACCTTGGCCGCGGCGATCATCGGGTCCCGGCGGTCCTTCATCAGCGTGGTGCCGGCGTGGTTCCCCTCCCCCGTGATGCTCAGCTTCCAGCGGCCGTGGCCCAGGATCGACGAGCCGATGGCCACCGGCTGGTTGAGGTCGATCAGCCCCCGCCCCTGCTCGACGTGCAGCTCCACGAACATCCCCAGCTGCTGCAGGGTCTTGTAGTCGGCTCCGATCAGCCGCGGGTCCTGGCCGTTTGCCGCGGCGACATCCGCATACGTGTTGCCGTCCGGGTCTTTGAGGTTGCGCGCCTTGTTGGCGTCCAGTTCCCCGGTGAGGAGCCGTGAGCCCAGGCAGGCCACGCCGAACCGTGACCCCTCCTCTTCCGGGAAGACGGCGATCGCCAGCGGCCGCCGGGGCCGCAAGTTCCGGGCCTTGAGGAGGTCGACGGCGACCAGCGCCGAGGCGACCCCCAGCGGGCCGTCGTACGCCCCGCCGCCGGGGACGGAATCGAGGTGGCTTCCGGTGGCGACGGCGTCTTTCCGCACTCCCGTTGCTGTGTCCCACCAGGCCCAGATAATCCCGTTGGCATCCGTGTGCACGTCCAGCCCGCGCCGGGCCGCCTGCTCAATGAACCAACTGCGGAGGTCCGTCTCGGCGGTGGAGAATACCGGGCGGGAGTAGCCGCCGCGGGAGGCATCCCTGCCGACGGTGGAGATGTCCTGCAGGAGGCCGGTAACAGTGGATGCGCTGGCTGCGGCGGAGGGCAGGGCCTCCGACGCCGGTGCTGTCTGGGAAATGCTCACGGTGTCCGTTCTAGGTGGTGAATGCTGTGGAAGAGGCGCTCCGGAACCGGTCCGGAACATTCCCGCTGCCGGTGGCCAGGTCCGCTGCCCACCGGCCGATCAGGGGTGCGAACTTTGCCCCGTGCCCGGAGCACGGCGAGACGACGGTGAGGTTGTCCACGCGGTCGATGAGGAAGTCCTCGTTTGGAGTGTTGGTGAACAGGCAGGTGGTTTCGGCGTACGGTTCCGGGTCCAGGCCGGGCAGGCAGCGGCGCACGTAGTCCACCACCCGTGCGCGGTTGGCCGGGTCCACCCGGCCCGTCTGGCCTGCCGCGGAAGGAATGAGCCTGCCGCCGTTGTATTCGGCGACTTTCTGGCCCGCGAACCCGGCGTCCCGGCCCCCGGGCAGACCGTAGGCCTGGATGTCCGCCGCCTTGTGGATGAACGTCGGCCAGGGGCCCGCACCCGGGGCTGCGCCGCCGTCGTGGTCCCTGTACCGGAAGTGGAACGCCTGCTCCTGCCGGACGGTGATCGCCGGGAGCGCGGCCAGGAAGCCCGCCGGAAGTGACAGGGAGCCCAGCAGCTCCGGCAGCCAGCCGCCCGCGCTGACCACCACGTGGCCCGCGTCGAACGTTTCCCCGGTGGAGGAGAAGAGGCGGTAGCCGGTGCCGTCCCGCTCAATGCTCTCCAGGTGCCAGCCCGTCAGTAGCCGCGCCCCCTTCCTGACGGCGAGGGACACCATGGCGTTGACCGCGGTTTCGGCGTCGATCACGCCGGCAGCGGGGTGCCAGAGGACCTCCGTGTCGAAGGCGATCTGCGGCCACCGCTTCCGGGCGTCCGCGGCGGAGAGGAGTTCGTGGTCAATTCCGACGTCGGCGAGCACCTTGGCGAGCAGGTCCGGTTGCCGCCTGGACCCGTGGTCCACCGCCCCGAAAGGTGTGATCAGCTCCGTGCCGGCATCCAGGGCGAGCCTGTCCCACAGGACTTTCGAGTCCAGCACCGCCTGCGTGTAGAACGGGTCCGGGTAGGCGTAGCGGAAGATCCGGGCGGATCCGTGGGAACTGCCGTCGTGCGCGGCGGGGATGTCGCGTTCCAGCAGGGTGACCTGGTGGCCGCGGGATGCCAGTTGCCAGGCGGTGGCGGCGCCGGCCAGGCCGGCACCCACAACCACATAGTCGGAAGCCTCGGTCATCAGAAGCCCCCTTGGCCTGCCCCCGGGATCCAGCTGGTCCCGGCCAGCGGCACCCGGGCCATGGCGGCCGCCTCGATGGTCAGTGCCACCAGGTCCTCCGGTTCCAGGTTGTGCAGGTGCGACTTTCCGCAGGCCCGGGCGATGGTCTGGGCCTCCATGGTCAGGACGCGCAGGTAGTTGGCCAGGCGCTTGCCGGCAACCACTGGGTCGAGCCGGGAGGACAATTCGGGGTCCTGGGTGGTGATGCCGGCGGGGTCGCGGCCGTCCTGGAAGTCGTCGTAGAAGCCGGCGGCGGAACCCAGCGCGGAGTATTCGGCAGCGTAGCGGGGATCGTTGTCGCCCAGCGCGATCAGCGCCGCGGTGCCGATGGCCACGGCGTCGGCACCCAGGGCCATGGCCTTGGCGACGTCGGCCCCCGTCCGGATTCCGCCGGAGACGATGAGCTGGACCTTGCGGTGGACGCCGAGTTCCTGGAGGGCCTGGACGGCCTGCGGGATGGCGGCCAGGGTGGGGATGCCCACGTTCTCGATGAACACCTGCTGCGTGGCGGCGGTCCCGCCCTGCATCCCGTCCACCACCACCACATCCGCGCCGGACTTCACTGCCAGGGCGGTGTCGTAGTACGGCCGGGAGGCGCCGATCTTGACGTAGATGGGGGTTTTCCAGTCGGTGATTTCACGCAGCTCGCCGATCTTGATTTCCAGGTCGTCCGGGCCGGTCCAGTCCGGGTGGCGGCTGGCGGAGCGCTGGTCGATGCCCACCGGCAGGGTGCGCATCCCGGCGACGCGTTCGGTGATTTTCTGGCCCAGGAGCATGCCCCCGCCGCCGGGCTTGGCGCCCTGGCCGAGCACGATCTCGATGGCGTCCGCCTTGCGGAGGTCGTCAGGGTTCATGCCGTACCGGGACGGCAGGTACTGGTACACCAGGTGCCTGGACTGGCCGCGCTCCTCGGGCGTCATGCCGCCGTCGCCCGTGGTTGTGGAGGTTCCCACCTCGGATGCGCCGCGCCCCAGCGCTTCCTTGGCGTTGGCGGAGAGGGCGCCAAAGCTCATGCCGGCGATGGTCACCGGGGTCTGCAGGTGCAGCGGGCGGCTGGCGTACCGGTCACCGAGGACGACGTCGGTATCGCACTTTTCGCGGTAGCCCTCCAGCGGGTAGCGGGACATGGAGGCGCCGAGGAACAGCAGGTCGTCAAAGTGCGGGACCTTGCGCTTGGCGCCCCAGCCGCGGATGTCGTACACGCCGGTGGCGGCCGCGCGCTGGATGTCGGCGATGGTGGCGCGGTCAAAGGTGGCGGACTCGCGGAGGCCCAGTTCAGAAATGTCCTGGATAGGTGCTGCGCCCGCGGCAGGAACGGAGGTGATGGTCATGGGGGCCTCCTAGTAGGCAGTCGAGTTGTCGACGTGGAAGTGGTAGAGGTTCCGGGCTGAGCCGTAGCGCTTGAAGTCGGCCGGGTTGTCGGTACGCCCGGCGGCGGCGAGCAGTTCTGCCAGTTCGGCAAGGTGCTCTTCGCGCAGCGGCTTTTCGACGCAGTCCGCGCCGAGGGAGGCCACCGTGCCTTTGACGTAGATCCGTGCCTCGTAGATGGAGTCGCCCAGGGCGTCACCGGCGTCGCCGCAGACCACCAGCCGGCCGGCCTGGGCCATGAAGGCGGACATGTGGCCGATGTTGCCGCCCACCACGATGTCCACGCCTTTCATGGAGATCCCGCAGCGGGCTCCGGCGTTGCCGTCGATGACCACCAGTCCGCCGTGCCCGGTGGCCGCGGCGGACTGGGACGCATCCCCCGTCACATGGACATTCCCGGACATGATGTTTTCCGCCAGCCCGACGCCGGCATTGCCGTTGATGGCCACGCTCCCCTTTTGGTGCATCCCGGCTGCGTAGTAGCCGGCATGGCCGTCGATGGCCACCGCGATGTCCGCGTCGATGCCAACGGCCAGGCTGTGCTTCCCGCCGGGGTTGGTGACGGTCCAGGACTGGCCGTCTTCGGCGTCGTGGATGGCCTGGTTCAGTTCCCGGACAGAGCTGATGGCCAGGTCAACCACTGCCTGCCCGGCATCGGGGGCGGCCGTCGGGGCGAAAGTTTCGGGGGCCGTCAGAGTGACCATGTGTAGACCTTTCCGGGTTCCGGTTCAAAGATGCGGGCGTTGTCGATGCCGGGCAGCCCGGCCAGGGCACGGTATTCGGAGGCCATGGCCACGTAGTCGTCCGTTTCGGCGATGATGGCCGGCTTGCAGGCGATGGGGTCGCGGACCACGGCCATGCTGTCCGCCGTGGTGACCACCAGCGTGTAGAAGCCGTCCAGGACCTTACCCAGGTTCACCAGGGCTTCCTCGAGGGTGTCGCCCTGCTGCAGGCGGGAGGCTACGTATCGGGCGCCCACCTCGGTGTCATTCTCGGAATCGAACACCACGCCTTCGCGCTTGAGTTCCCGGCGGACGGTGGCGTGGTTGGAGAAGGAGCCGTTGTGCACCAGGCAGAGGTCGTCGGCCACGGAAAAGGGGTGCGAGCCCCCGGCGGTGACGGCTGACTCGGTGGCCATCCGGGTGTGGGACAGGCCCTGGCTGCCGGCCATCGCCTCAAGTCCGTGCTCGGCGGCGATCTCCATGGGATGGCCCACGCTCTTCATCACGGCCACGTGTTCGCCACGGCCAATGATGGTGGCGGCGGGCAGGGTTTCGCCGACGGCCTTCACCAGGAGGTCCGTCCCGACGCCGGCACTCACCAGGGTGGTGTCACCCACCACGCGGACGGCTGCTGCCGCGTCCAGCGGGAGGAGGCCGGCCACGCCGGCGGTGATGGCCGCCGGCGTCATTCCCTGGTCCTTGCCCAGGAGGCTGAGGGTGGAGGTTCCGGGGGAAACCAGGCCCGGGGTGTTGTAGACGGCCAGGCCGGCCGAGTCCGGTCCGCGGTCCACGATCTGGCAGAGCATGGAGGACAGCAGGGCGCCCATTTGGGGGTGCAGCGAGGGATTGCGCAGCTGCAGCGCGGCGATTCCGCACATGGAAAGTCCTTTTCTTGGATGTGTGGGTTGCTAAATCGAGGTCAGGTACATGCGGATTTCCCAGTCGCTGACCTGGTTGTGCCAGCTGAGGAATTCCTCTTCCTTGGCGTCCGCGTAGTAGCCGCCGACGGCAGGATCCCCGCTGAGGCTGGCCAGGATCACGGGGTCCTTCCGCAGTGCTTCCACGGCGTGGAGCAGCGTGGCCGGAAGGAGATGCGCGTCGGGTTTGGACTCTCCCGGCCCGGACGGCGGGCCCGGATCCAGGGACTTCTCCACGCCGTCCAGCCCGGCGGCAAGGGCGGTGGCGATGGCCAGGTACGGGTTGGCGGAGCCGTCGCCGGAGCGGAGTTCGATCCGTTTGTTGTCCGGCACCCGGATCATGTGGGTGCGGTCGTTCCCGCCGAAGGATGCCTTCCGCGGCGACCAGGTGGCACCCGAGGAGCTGGTGGTGGCGCCGGTCCGCTTGTAGGAGTTCACGGTGGGGGCGAGGAAGGCCTGCAGCGCAGGAGCATGTTCCAGGATCCCGGCGATGAACGAACAAGCCAGGCCGGAAAGCCCGAGGCCGCGGCCGCCGTCGTCCGTTCCCTCACTGGGGAACAGCGGATCGGAACCTGCCCACAGCGAAAAGTGGAAGTGCAGGCCGGTGCCGGTGCGGTCGGTGAACGGCTTGGGCATGAAGGTGGCGGTCATGCCGCGCTGCCCGGCCAGGATATTCAGGATGTAGCGGAGGGACACCACGCGGTCCGCCGTGGTCAGCGCGTCCGTGAAGTTGAAGTTCTGCTCGAACTGGCCGGCGGCGTCCTCGTGATCGTTCGCATAGTTGCCCCAGCCCAGGGAGTTCATCGCCTCCGAAATGGAGGTGAGGTGGTCGTACATCCGGGTGACGCCGCGGGCGTCGTAGCAGGGGCGGGGCGAATCGTCCCTGTCGTCGGCGGTACTCAGCGTCCCGTCGTCGTTTTTCTTCACCAGGAAGTACTCCACCTCGGCGCCCACCTTGGCCTGCATGCCTTTCTCCGCCAGGCCGGCCAACGTGTTCTTCAGGATGACGCGCGGGGCGTAGGGCCAGGGCTTCCCGCCCACATGCGGGTCGCAGTGGATGATGGCCAGGCCTTCCTTGATGAAGGGGACCGGGGTGAAGGACGCCAGATCGGGAACAGCGATCAGGTCCGGGTCCTGCGGCTTCTGCCCCATCAGGCCCGCGGCATAGCCCGCGAACCCCATGGCGCCGTCCTCGAGTTCAGCCGCGGCCTCCACCGGGACCAGCTTGGCGCAGGGCTTCCCGGTCATGTCCACGAACGTGGCCAGCAGGAAGCGGACGTTGTGGGCACGCGCAATATCGGCCAGGGAGATGGTTGGTTCTTCGGCCGGCGCGGGCGCCTTCAGCCCGCCTTCTGGCATTGGGGTCACAGCAGGGGTTGCGACACTCGTCATCGAAACATTCCTGTCAGGGTTGGCGTTAGCTATCAGTAAACCTTGTTGCATCAGATTAGCCAAGGAGTGATTTCGTGCGTCGGACAAGAAGGTTAAATGCATGTTTCAGCCGACGGGAAGGGATGGGCGTGATGGGGCCGCAGCAGCCGGCCCGCCGCACCCGCAACGGCGGCTAAGCTGAAAATCGCAACCACGGGGTGGAGGGCGGCTTCGGCCAGTGGCCGCGGAAGGACGAATCGGAATGGCTCGAGCAACTGTGCAGGACGTCGCCAAAACGGCGGGAGTGTCCGTCGGCACGGTATCGCGCGTGCTGAATGGAAGCCCGGCCGTGAGCGCGTCAAGCAGGGAAAAGGTGGCCGGTGCCATCCGGCAGCTCAACTACCGCCCGCTCGCCTCCGCACGCGACCTGCGCCGCGACCGCACCATGCGCATCCTGGCGCTCTCGAAAAACCTCGAGTCCCCCGTCATCAGTGAAGCGTTCCGTGGCTTCGGTGACGCCGCGGCCTTGTCCGGCTATGTCAGCCTGATCGCCCCGACGTCCGGCGACCTCGAGCGGGAACAGCAGCTCGTGGACATGCTGCGCAACGGGTCCGTGGACGGATTGATCCTGTTTTCCCCCACCATGCCGGACGGCGACATTGAAGCGCTGGCTGAGCAGCTGAGCGTTGTCCAGGTCTGCGAGATCGTCGATTCCGAGGCAGCGTTCGGCGTATCCATTGACGACCGCCAGGCCGCCTACGACATTACGCGGCACCTCATCGGGACAGGCGCCCGGCGGCTTGCCATCATCGGCAACCGGGCTGCCCGCTCCGGCAGGCTGCGCGAACAGGGGTTCCGGGAGGCCCTGTCCGAGGCGGGCCTGGCCGCGGAACAGGGCCTGTTCGCCAACGGTGACTTCGATTTCCACGCCGGCCGCCGCCTCACCAGGGAACTGCTGGCCATGGACCGCCTGCCCGATGCCGTGTTCTGCGGCAGCGACACGGTGGCGGCGGGCTGCGTCCGGGAAATCATCGACGCCGGTCTGCGGGTGCCGGACGATGTGGCGGTTGCCGGCTTCGATGATTCCATCCAGGCGGAGATGTGCATCCCGGAGCTCACCACCATCCGGCAACCGGCCTACGACCTGGGCCGCGTGGCCTTCGAAGCACTCCTCGAACGGATGACCGGCCCGGCCCACCGCCGCGGCCGGACATTCCTCCCGCACGAGCTCGTCATCCGGGATTCCACAAAGAACTGACAGGGGTTGACTCCCCGGGGCAGTTCCTGAAAGGATTTTGGAATCGATTCCAAAAGCTCTCCGGATCACCATTCCGACCATTTTGGAATCGATTCCATGACCCTCACCCCAGCGCCGCCCGGAAAAGGAAAGAACCTCGTGAACAACCAGCAAACCCCCGCCCAGCAGCCGTCTACGCCAGGAGAAAATCCGGAGCTGCGGGTGGGTGTGGTGGGTATTGGCTGGGCCGGCCAGCAGCACCTCAAGGCCTATTCCGAGCTGGACGGTGTCCGCATCGTGTCGCTGGCCGGGATGGAGCAGGAGCTCCGTGACTCCCTGCAGGCCGAATACGCCATCCCCAACGCCTTCGCGGACTGGCAGGACATGCTGGACCACGGCGGCCTGGACGCCATCAGTGTGGCAGTGCCCACCTTCCTCCACGCACCCATCGCCATCGCCGCCCTGGAGCGGGGAATCCACGTGCTGAGCGAAAAGCCCATCGCGCGCAACGCCGTCGAGGGCCAGGCCATGGTGGACGCCGCCCGCAAGGCAGGCCGTGTCCTGGACGTCGCCTTCAACCACCGCCGGCGCGGCGACATCCAGGCGTTGAAGGAAGTGATCGACGACGGCGGGCTGGGCCGGCCCTACTACGCCAAGGCTTCCTGGCTGCGCCGCTCCGGCATCCCGACGCTGGGAAGCTGGTTCACCAACCCCGAGCTTGCCGGCGGCGGACCGCTGGCGGACATCGGCGTGCACTCGCTGGATTACGGCCTCCACCTCCTGGGCGAACCGAAGGTGCTGGCTGTCTCCGCCGCCACCCACTCGGAGCTTGGCCCGCAGGGCAGGGGTGGCGGCAGCCGGTATACGGCCCTGGCCACCAGCCACGCGTTCGAGGTGGAAGACTTCGCGTCAGCGTTCCTCCGGCTTGAGGGCGGCGGCACACTGCTGATCGAGGCGGGCTGGGCCACCTACCGGGAACAGGACGACCTGCTCGATTTCACGGTTTACGGCACCGACGGCGGCGCGGAGCTCAAGGTGCACGGCGCACCCTTCCCGCCGGTCGGCCAGCTCCGGGTGTTTACCGACAAGGACGGCGAATCCGCAGACTACGTGCCAGCTGTGCTCCCGGGCCGCGCGCATGACGCAGTGGTGGAAGACTTCGTTACGGCAGTGCGCGGCGGCGACGCCGTTTGGGCCGGGCATGACGGCTCCCTCGCGCTCTACCGTGCACAGATCATCGACGCGTGCTACCAGTCCGCACTTGAGCAGAGGGAGGTTCGTCTCTAATGAACGGCAAACTGAGGATCCGGGTGTGGAACGAGGGCGTCCACGAGGCCATCAACGAGCCGTCGCACATCGGGGAGATCTATCCTGACGGCATCCACGGTGCCATTGCGGCAGGACTTCGTTCCTACTTCCCGGACGCTGACATCACGACGGCGGTCCTGGCTACCGACGACCAGCACGGCCTTGACGAGGAGGTGCTTGCGGAGACGGACGTCCTGCTCTGGTGGGGCCATATGGCCCACGCCGAGGTGGGCGACGCCGTCGTCGAACGCGTCCACCGGCACGTGCTTGGCGGCATGGGACTGATTGTGCTCCATTCGGGGCACTTCGCGAAGATCTTCACCAAACTCCTGGGCACCAGCTGCTCCCTCGCCTGGCGCAACGACGGCGGGCGCGAACTGGTCTGGACCGTCAAGCCGTCCCATCCCATCGCCGAAGGCGTGGACAGTCCCATCGTCATCCCCGAACAGGAGATGTACGGCGAGCTGTTCGATATCCCGGAGCCGGACGACCTCATCTTCATCAGCTCCTTCGCGGGCGGCGAGGTGTTCCGTTCCGGCGTCACCTTCACCCGGGGCAAGGGCCGCATCTTCTACTTCAGCCCCGGCGACCAGGAGTACCCGGTGTACCACCACCCGCAGATCCAGCGGGTCCTGGCCAACGGCGTGAAGTGGGCCGCCCAGCCGGAGCTGGCCCGTTCAGCCCCGGCGGTGACCAACCCTGCCCGGGAGTGGTTCCAGGAGTAAAAGCGTCATTGACATCGGGTCCGTCCGGGAGCACATTGGGAGCGTCGCACACGGGACCGGCAGGTTCTGGACGGGCACATCCCGCCCTGCCGGTCCCCTTTCCCGGCGCACACAGCCCCGGACGAAATCAATAACCACTCCTTATGAAGGAGCCAGAAATGCCCGCAGTAACGGTCACGGACCTTGCAACCAAATCTTTCGACGAGCCCGATGAGAAGCGCCGCCCACCCAAGACCCAGGTGGATGTGGTCAGCATTGGCGGCGCCACCCTTGGCCGGTTCACCTTCGAGCCCGGCTGGCGCTGGTCTGAAACCGTGAAGACGGTGGTCAAGACGGACAGCTGCCAGAACAACCATCTGGGCTTCTGCACCGGCGGCACCTTGACGGTGCAGCTCAACGATGGAACGCAGAAGACCATCCACGCCGGTGACGCCTATTCCATCCCGGCCGGGCACGACGCCTGGGTGGAGGGCGGCGAGACGTTCGTTGGGTATGAAGTCATCAGCGCGGCCGAGTACGCCAAACCCGCCTGATTCTGCGGAAGCACGGCGAACCGGCAGGAAAGGGAGGTCCCCCAGACCTCCCTTTCCTGCCGCCGGGGCCCTACCGTTGAGGGGAACACGACGATCGGAGAGCAATGAAAGTCACCGTCATCGGCGGCAGCGGCCACATCGGCTCGTTCCTGGTCCCCCGGCTGGTCCGCGCAGGCCACGAAGTCACCAACATCAGCCGCGGCACCAGCGCCCCCTACACGGACACGCCCGAATGGCAACAGGTCCACCAGGTCACCGCGGACCGGCAGGAGGAAGACCGGGACGGAACGTTCGCCGGGCGGGTGTCCGCGCTCAAGCCGGATGCCGTGGTGGACCTGGTCTGCTTCACCCTCGAATCTGCGGCGGCGCTGGTGCACCGGTTGCGCGGCGAGGTGGGGCACCTGCTGCACTGTGGCTCCATCTGGCGCTACGGGCAAAGCCTGAAGCTGCCCATCCGGGAAGGTTCGGATTCCGCCGCAGCACCCTTTGGCGACTACGGCATCCAGAAGAACCGGATCGCATTGATGCTCAAGGAAGAGACCGCCAGCGGAGGCCTGGCAACCACATCGCTGCACCCCGGCCACATCGTCGGTCCGGGGTGGCACCCCGTTGGCCCGCTCGGAAACCTGGATCCGTCCGTCTGGCAGACGCTCTCCGCCGGCCAACCCCTCCGGATCCCCGGCAGCGGCGCGGAACTGATGCACCACGTGCATGCCGACGACGTCGCCCAGGCTTTCGAAAAGGCCATCGCGCAGCGGGAGGCGGCCGCCGGCGAGGACTTCAACATCGTGGCCCCCACAGCCCTGACCGTGCGTGGCTACGCGGACATCGCGGCTGCCTGGTTCGGGCACGCCGCCGTGCTGGAGACGGTGACGTGGGACCGCTTCCGCGAAAACACCTCCCGGGACTACGCCGAGTCCAGCTGGGGCCACCTCTACCGCAGCCACTGCTTCAGCATTGAAAAGGCCGCGTCCGTGCTGGGTTATGCGCCCCGGTACGAGCCGGAGCAGGCCGTCTTCGAATCCATCCAATGGCTGGTGGAGCATGAGCGGCTGCACGTCGCCCGGCCCCTGGGCGTCCCCGCGGGCTGACTCCGGCCGGGCGGCACCCGCTAAACGGGCACCCGCCGGAGCCGTGCCACCAGCGCGGCGGCCAGCAGGGCTGTCGCCAATTCCAGTGCGATGACCAGCAGCAGTTCCGCCGCGCCGTCCGCAGGGGCAACGGACGACGGCGGGGCGCCGGCATGGGCGTGCCCCGCACCGCCGGCGGCCAGCAGCAGGAAGGCGTGCACGGCGGCCATGGCCACTGCAGCGGCGGTGACCTGGTGCAGGGCGCCCACGCGGCTGTGCCGCCAGATGTGGACCGCGCATGGCATGCAGATGGCGGCGAGTGCCAGCATGAGTACACTCAGCCACACCCCATGACGGCCGGCAGCGGCCAGCCACAGGTGTGCCGCGCAGCAGACGGCGGTGACCACGGACACCAGCCGCGGATGCAGGACCGGACCCCTGGCACCGGCCCGTCCTGCCGCCGTCGTGCTCCCTGCCGGCGCAAGGAGGTCAGTGGCAGGAGCCACCACTGCCGCCCTCGGTGTGGCAGGCCGCAGCCTGCATGTTCGGATTGGCCGGGACATCCAGCACCGGGCTGCGGTCGAAGAAGCCCTCGGGACGGAGCTTGAAGCCCACGGTGTCCACGGGCATGATGGGCCAGTCCTCCACGCGGGGGAAGTGGGTGAGGCCAAAGGTGTGCCACACCACGATGTCCTGCCCGTCGATATCGCGGTCCTGCGCCACGTAGGCCGGCAGGCCCGCTCCCCCGGCGTGCTGGTTCACGAAGTCGCCCGTGGGGTAGCGCTCGTCCTCGGCGTAGCGGGTGACCCACAGGTCCTTGGTGGCGAACGCGGCCCGGCGGGCGATGGAGGAACCGGGATCCGCCAGCAGGGTGGGCTGGTTGTGGGAATGCAGCTTGTAGCCCACGGGTTCGCCCAGCCGGTTCCGGGAGTCCGGGTTGGAGATGATCCAGGTCCGGCCGGTGCGCGCGTCGGCCTCCCGGACACCCTGTGATTCACGGGCCAGGACGGTGCGCCTGCGGGAGAAGGCATTGCCTCGCTCATTGCCGGGTCCCATGGCCTGGCGGACCACATCCTCCTCCTCCACGCGGTTGGTGAACCCGTCGATGGCCATGTCCAGCCGGGCACTGAAGAGGTGCTGATGGAAGGGCGCGCCCAGCCCGGGTGCCAGCTGCGAAATGTTATCCGAGCCGCCCTCGGGGAAGGCGGACGTGAAGACAATGCCGGTGGCCTTGGCCTCGAATTCGATGGTGCCGTCCAGGTAGAGGTACCAGTAGAAGCCGTAGTCGTAGTTGCCGATGGTGGTGAAGAAGGAAATGACCAGGCGCCGGTTGCGGCGGGTGTAGGTGACGCCGCTCCAGAGGTCCGAGTGCTTGGAGAGGATGCTCCAGTCCTCCTCGTGCATGCAGATGCCGTTGCGGATTTCCCGGGGGTTGCCAAAGGCATCGGAGATGACGGGGCTCAGGTAGGTGATCTCGCCCAGGCAGTCGCAGCCCAGTTCCAGGGAGTTGGCGTACTGGCCCACCAGGTATTCGCCGGTGTCGAAGTAGTTCTGCCAGGACCGGACCGGTGACGGGTCACCGTACGGGACCACCATCTCGGCGATGGACGCCCGGTTGATGATGGGCCGCTTCCGGCCGCCGTCCTGGAAGGCAAGGTTGTGCAGGACCACGCCTTCGCGGACATCGAACCCCACATCCACGCTCCACTTTTCCCACTCCACGTGGTTGCCGCCCGTCACCGTGAAGCTGGGCCCCTCCGGCTGGGTAATGCTGATGGGTTTCTGGGTGGTCCGCAGCGGCCCGGTCAGTTCCGGGTCCGTGTAGTTGCCGTGCTCGGCCGGGATGGGCATCACGCCGAGGTCGATCACCTGGGTGACCTCCTTGCTGACCACGTCCACATAGGCCACCAGGCCGTCCACGGGGTGCGCCCAGGCGCTGTCCTCCGGGAACTCCTGGACGAATGCCAGCCCGCGCAGAATGCGCCGGCCCTTCTCCCCGGCATATTCGAAGACACCGGCGGACAGCGGAGCCACGCGGACTTTCTCCACGGCGAGACCGCGGTCCGCCAGCGCCTTGAGCCACCGTTCATCGGTGGCCAGCAGGGACTCCACCACTTCGAATTCCTCCTCCAGGACCGGCAGTTCGCCGGTCACCGCGGTGTCGAGTTCGACGGCGGAGGCCACCTTTTGGTGCGTGGCGGAGACAATGACGTCGCGTGGGGCCGCGCCGGAGACGTCGTGGATGAACACACGGAAGCGGCGGTCCGCGGTTTCCGGAGCCGCGCCGCGGGCGGGATCGAGCAGGCCAAGGTAGGCGATCCTGTGCTGCGGGCCCAGGTGGCCTTCCGCCTGCAGGATGGCCCGAACCTGCAGGATTTCGGCGGCGGTTGCCAGGCCAAAGGCGGAGACAGTTTCGGTTGGGGCAAGCGTCATGGGGGTGAACCTTTGTCCGGGCCGTTTCCGGCCACTGGGTTTATTTTCTATAGTTGTAGAGAATAAAGGTCCGTAACATGGCTCACAAGAGGCTGGACCAATATTTTTTCGGGGAGTGGCCGCAGTGCCCAAGATTGTTGACCATGACGAGCGGCGCCTGGAACTGGTGGATGCCACCTGGCGGATCATTGCCCGGCAGGGTCTCGAAGGCGCCACCATGCGGGAGATTGCCATGGAGGCAGGATTCGCCAACGGCGCACTGAAACCCTACTTCCCCACCAAGGACACACTGCTGGAGTTCGCATTCAGCCATGTGTTCAACCGCACCAACCAGCGGATTGCAGAGGTCACGCAGGGCAAGTCCGGCCTCGCCGCACTCCGGGCCTTTTGCCTTGAAGTGCTCCCCCTGGATGAGGAGCGCGTCAACGAGGCACGGATTGTTATCCCGTTCTGGCAGAGGGCGGTCAACGATGCCGAAAAAGCCGGGATCCACCAGCGCTCCATGGACGAATGGCTGGCCACCATCCGGCGCTACCTGGCGGAGGCGAGGGACAGCAGGGACGTGACCGCCGCCGTCGACGACCACATCCTGGCCGGCCAACTTTTGAACATGCTTCTTGGCGCGCAGATTGAGGCTGCCCTTGCGCCGGAGGGCAGGACGGACTTCGGACACGCCGCCCAGCTTGAGGGCTACCTTGCGCTGCTCGGCAAAAATCCCGCGGGCAAATGAGCGCCATACTCGAAAGTATGCTTACTATTGAGGGGTCAGGTTCTGGTTCACACCGGAGCGAGCACGAACTGTAAGGAGCATCTCCATGGGTTTGGATGACAAGATTGGCAACGCAGCAGAGAAGCTCGGCGGCAAGGGCAAGGAAGCTGCCGGAAACGCCACAGGCGATGAAAGCCTGAAGGCCGAAGGCCAGACAGACCAGGCAAAGTCGGACCTCAAGCAGGCCGGCGAGCACGTCAAGGATGCGTTCAAGAAGGATTAATCGACGCTCGCGTAATGGGTGCAGCTCCAGCAGGAGCTGCACCCATTGTCGTTTTCAGGGGAATTCGGCTCCGGCGCCTTCGGCGGGCGGCCCGTTCCTCATGTCCCGCAGTTCCTGCAGCAGCTTCAACTGTTCGGCATTGATGTTCATGAGCATTTCTATCTGCGCCGCCGCCCTCACGTCCGTCTCATAGTCATGCTGCGCCATCGCCGAGGCAATGGCATCCTGGCGCTTGGCCGCGATCAGCAGGATGGCCCCCTGCAGGCCGGCCAGCATGGACAGGAAAAGGTTCAGGAGGATGTAGGGATAGGGGTCCCACGCACTGGTAGCCAGGACGTAGGAGTTCAGGGCAGCCCACAGCATCATGAAAGCCAAAAAGATGCCCACGAAGGGCCAGCTGCCCATCCCGTTCCGGAGGGTGTCCGCGGCCCTTTCGCCGGGGGTGAGCCCTTCCTTGTGCCGCCGGTGCCAGTTGACTCTGATGTCCGCCATGGACCCAGACTATGTCCCGCCAGCCCGGCGGCGCGGCTAGTGGATAAGACCCGACACGAGGTTGATGGTGGTGGCCAGCACGATCGCACCAAGGAGGTAGGACAGCAGTGCCTGCCGCAGGACGGTGGAACGGATGGCGTTGGTTTTGAGGTCGGTATCGGACACCTGGAACGTCATCCCCACAGTGAAGGCCAGGTAGGCGAAGTCCGCGTACCGGGGAGGGGTCTCCTCGTTGAAATCAATGCCGGTCCCGTCCCGGTAGTAAATGGCCGCATACCTCAGGGTGAACAGGGTGTGGACCAGGAACCAGGACAAGGCAATGCTGCCCAGGGCCATGGCCACGGTTGCGTCCTTGGTGTAGCCCTGGGCATTGGAAGCATCCACCAGGATCAGCCCCACGCCCGCAAAGCTGGCCACCGTGGCCGTGAGCACCAGCGCATCCGAAAAGACCCGGCCCGGGTCCTCACGCAACGCATGGGCCGCGGTGGCGGCGGGCCCCAGGCGCCCAATGACGATCCACACCCACAGCAGGTACGTCACGGACGCAGCAGCCCAGCCAAGAGCGGGTGCGTATGCCCAATTGCCCCAAAAGCCCACCAGCAGGGCGGCAGCCAGGCCCACGCCCAGCATCACCAGCATCCTGAGCCGCGAGTGGTGCGCAGGGGAATTAAAGTTCCGCTTGATGCCCCCGGGGGCAGCTGCTCCGTCCATGGCTCGATCCTGCCACGGGAGGCTGCAGCCCACCTGTGAAGCGCGCGCCGGATTTACCCAGCGCGGAGCCGCAGTTTTATTTTCGCCAACTGTTGAAAAAAGACGGAGCCGGGGTTAATCTGGACTCACTGTGTCCCACGACACAGCCGGGGGAACGTCACGCTGCATACGTAACGAGGAACACCATGCCAGCAACAGCTCCAACCCGGGCAACGTCCGGACATGCACCGCAGGACCTTGTTTCCAGGGTGGCCGGCTCGTTCGACCACTGGAAGCACCTGGTGGCCGAATCCTTCGTGCCCCTCACAGCGCGGACCGACGACGTGGACGGCTTCCGGGGACAGATGCGTTCGCGGGTGCTGGACCGGATGTCCATCGTTGAAGTCACCGCCAGCTCCCACGAGGTCCACCGCACGCCGGCGTTGATCGCCCAGGCCCACGAGCGCTACTTCAAGCTGAACCTGCAGCTGGAGGGAACGGGCCTGCTGATCCAGGACAACCGGGAAGCGGTGCTTCACCCCGGGGACCTTGCCATCTACGACACCAACCGGCCCTATACCCTCGCCTTCGAGGAACATACCCGGATCATGGTGCTCATGTTTCCCTGCGACGCGCTGTCCCTGCCCACGGATTACGTCGGCCAGCTTGCGGCGGTACGGATGGGCAGCAGCGGCCTCAGCGGCATTGTGGGCCAGTTCATCCGGCAGCTGTCGTCGAACCTGGATGTCCTGAACGGGCCCAGTGGATCCAGGCTGGCCACGAATGCCCTGGACCTGGTGTCCACCATGCTGCATGCGGAAATGGACATCTCCCCGGACAGGATGAAGCCGCAGGCACTCCTGGCCGTGTCGATCCGGGAGTACATCGAGGCCAACCTCTCCGAGCCGCTGCTGTCACCGGCGGGAATCGCCGCGGCGCACTTCATCTCCACCCGGCACCTGCACAACGTCTTCCACGAGTCCGGCAGCACAGTTGCCGGCTTCATCCGGAGCCAGCGCCTGGACGGTGCCCGGCGGGACCTTCGGGACCCGCTGCACGCCGGAAAGTCCGTGGGCGCCGTGGCCGCCGCCTGGGGATTCCTGGACGCCGCCCACTTCAGCCGCACGTTCCGGGACGCGTTCGGGGTCTCCCCCACCCAGTGGCGCCGCGGCGGCTAAATCAAGCCCTGCTGGAAAAAGCCCTCCCGGATCAAGCCCTGCTAGATCAAGCCCTGCGCCAACATGGCGTCGGCCACCTTGATGAAGCCGCCGATGTTCGCGCCGAGCACGTAGTTGCCCGGTTCGCCGTATTCCTCGGCGGTTGCCGCGCACCGGTCGTGGATGCCCACCATGATGTCCGTCAGCCGCGCCTCGGTATGCTCGAAGGACCACGCGTCCCGGCTGGCGTTCTGCTGCATTTCCAGGGCCGACGTGGCTACCCCTCCCGCATTCGCCGCTTTGCCGGGACCGAAGAGCACCCCGGCGTCCTGGAACACCGCCACGGCGTCGCGCGTGGACGGCATGTTGGCACCTTCCCCGACGGCCATCAGGCCGCCGCGCACCAGCCGGGCGGCAGCACCGCCGTCGAGCTCATTCTGGGTGGCGCACGGCAGCGCCACCGAAGCGTCCACGTCCCAGACCGAGCCGCCGTCCACGTAGGCAACGCCCGCCCGCCGCTCGGCGTAGTCCTTGAGCCGCGCCCGCTGCACTTCCTTCACCTCGCGGAGCAGTCCGACGTCGATGCCCGCCTCATCCACCACATAACCGGAGGAATCGGAGCAGGCCACCACGGTGGCGCCGAGCGACTGCGCCTTGGCGATGGCGTTGATGGCCACGTTGCCGGATCCGGAGACAACCACGCGCTGGCCATCAAAGGACGTCCCGCGGGTCCGGAGCATCTGCTCTGTGAAGATCACAGTGCCAAATCCGGTGGCCTCCGGCCGCACCAGTGATCCGCCCCAGGAGATGCCCTTGCCGGTGAGAACGCCGGACTCATACCGGTTGGTGATCCGCTTGTACTGGCCGAAGAGGTAGCCAATTTCGCGGCCGCCCACACCGATGTCGCCGGCGGGGACGTCGGTGTATTCGCCGATATGGCGGTAGAGCTCGGTCATGAAGGACTGGCAGAACCTCATGACTTCGGCGTCGCTGCGGCCGCGGGGATCGAAGTCGGAACCGCCCTTGCCGCCGCCGATGGGCATTCCCGTCAGGGCGTTCTTGAAAATCTGCTCAAAGCCGAGGAACTTGACGATCCCGAGGTATACGGAGGGGTGGAAGCGCAGGCCTCCCTTGTACGGGCCCAGGGCGGAGTTGAACTCCACCCGGAAGCCGCGGTTGATCCGCACGCGGCCGGAGTCGTCCGTCCAGGGGACCCGGAAGATGATCTGGCGCTCGGGCTCGCAGAGGCGCTCCAGGATCGCGGCTTCCAGGAATTCGGGGTGGCGGTCGTGCACCGGGCCCAGGCTTTCAAAGACCTCCACCACCGCCTGGTGGAATTCTGTTTCCCCCGGGTTCCGTGCCAGGACGGTGTCCCTAATGGCTTCCAGCCGTGCGTCCATGAACTTTTTCCTTACCGTTGCGCCGGGGCAGGAGCGGCCGCCAGGCAGGCAACATCGCCCCGATAGGTTTACGCTTCAACCTATCGGATTGCGACCGGACGCCGTTAGCCGGGCGCCCCCACGTGCGATAATCTCCACATTGTGACAGCAACTTTCCGCTATATGAGATTCCATCAGCCGCGTGGCCGGGACAGGATGCCCTGATGCCGTACGTCTGCCTCCTCCTTTCGGGCGCCGCCCTGCTGGTCAACGGCCTCGCCACCCTTGGGCACCTCCCCCGCCGCGACGCCGCCGTCCTCAGCCTCGTCGTCGGGGGCACCCAACTGGCGCTCGGCGTCGTCCAGCTTTCCTCGTCCGGGGACGCTCCGGCGATGCTCATGACGGCCGCCGGCATGTTCCTGTTCGCGGTGACCTACCTGTACTCGGGACTGGACCTGCTGCTGGCACTCGGGGGCCGTGGCCTGGGCTGGTTCTGCGGGATGGTGGCATTCTGCGGGCTGGTGCTGGCGGCCGCCTGGCTGACCGTTGACCCGCTGCTCGCGGTTCTTTGGCTGTGCTGGTCCGCGCTGTGGGCACTGCTGTTCGCCCGCATGGCCCTCGACGCAGTGCGGCTCGAACCCTTCACGGGCTGGGCCCTGGTGCTCACCAGCCAGGCGTCGGCCACGGTTCCGGCGCTTCTTGGCCTGGCCAGCCTCTGGCCGGGATCGGACGCCGTAGCGTGGCTGGCCGCGTTGCTCCTGGCGGGCCTGTTCGTGGCAGCACGCACACTGGCCCGGCGCGGACAGAATGTTCCGCGCCGGGCCAGTGCCGGGAAGTCCCTGCCGGCTAAGTGAGCGCGTGGCCCAGGGTGGCAATGTGGTGGCGGCGCTGGATGGCCGATTCCACCAGGACGCCGGCCAGGAAGACCACCGGGACCGCCACCAGCAGGGCCGTCGCAGTCTCGGCGCTGCCACCGATGAGGGCGGTGAAGTTGCTGACCACCAGGGACAAAACCCAGGCCAGCAGGACCGCCGCCAGGACGGGAGCGACGCGGGTCTGCCACAGTTGGGCGCCGGCGCTTTCCCGGCGGAAGAACGCGACGACGGCCGCGGAGCACAGCATGTACAGCACCAGCAGTGCCGCCACGGCCAGGCCACTGAACCAGGAAAACAGCGTCAGGACAGGATCCAGGGCCAGGATGGCGAAGGGCACCACCAGCACGACGGCGGTGGCGGACTGGACCCAGGCTGCCACGGCAGGTGCCCGGTGCCGGTTGGTCCGGGCGAGGACGGCGGGCATGGAACCACGCAGCGCCAGGGAGTGGAGGTAGCGGTTGATGCCGTTATGGAAGGCGATAATGCCGGCGAGCAGCGAGGTGACCAGCAGGATGCCGGCCACGATGCCCGCCCAGGGGCCGAACAGTTCCACGAGCGGGCCCAGGACGAAGGACGTGGCATCCCCTGATTCGAGCGCGGCGCCCGCGGCGTCCATCACCTGCGAGGGGCCGTAATAGCTCACCAGCATCCAGGAAATAAAGGCGAAGAACACCGAGATCACGCCGACGGACAGGTAGGTTGCCCGGGCCACGGTGCGGTGCGGATCCTTGGCCTCGGCGGAGTAGATGGCCGTGGACTCGAAGCCGAACATGGAGGCCACCGCGAACATGATGGCAACACCGGGAGCTCCTGCCCCGATGGCTTCCGGGGAGAAGGACGCGGCCACGCTGATGCCTTCCGGGCCGCCGCCATGGAACAGCACGGTGAAGCCGAACATCAGGAGGATGGCCACCTCCAGCCCCACCAGCACGGCCAGCACGCGGGCGCCGAGTTCGATGTTGAGGGAGCCCAGTACCTGGACGCCGGCCATGGTGGCCAGGGCCAGCAACCACCAGGGAATGTCCAGCCCGGCAGAGGCAAGGAGCCCGGAGAACGCCGCACCGTAGAGCCCGTACATGGCAGCCTGGACGGTGCTGTAGGCCAGCAGTGCCAGCCAGGCCGCGCCGGCTCCGGTCCGCCTGCCGAATGCCGCCGTCACGTAGGCGTAGAAGGCTCCGTTGGCCTGGATCTTCCGGCTCATCGCCACAAAACCCACGGCGAAGATCACGATGACGATGCCCACGATCAGGTAGGCGCCCGGGGCGCCGGCGCCGTTGCCCAGCGCTGCCGCGAGCGGCGCTGCGCCGACGATCCCCGTCAGTGGTGCCTGGGCGGACAGGACGAAGAACAGGATGCCCAGCACGCCGATGCTGCCGGCGCGGAGGGCCGTGGAATGCTCCTTTGCCGGAGCGTCAGTGGTCCTGGCCTCGGAATTCGAAATACTCATTGGATCCTTCTTAACGGTCATGAGTTCGGGAAAATTGCTGTGGGATCCAGCTTGGCAGCGGCGCCCGCTGCTGCTTTGTCCACCAGCGATGAGTTGTTGTCCGTCAGCGCAGTGCCGGTCCGTCCGCTGACAATCGATGCTGCTTCAAGCGCGGCCTCCATGCCGCTCTCGATGGCACCGTCAATGAAGCCGCCCCAGCCGTTGGCGATGTCAGAGCCGGCAAAGAGGACGTTTCCGTGCCCAGCCTGCAGGGCGGCCAGGTGGTTGGCCAGGAAGCCTGTCCTGTGCATCGGCCATGTCTCCCCTGCCAGCGGATCCGCCACCCAGTCGTGGGTGGCCACCTCCAGCACCTCAACGCCGGGCACCAGCCGGGCCAGCTGAGCCTGCACTGCGGCCCTGTCAGCGGCGTCGAGCTTCGACGCGTCCGGGCCGAAGCCGACGACGATCGTGTCGCCGTCGAGCGTGTATTCAGCCTGGAAGAAGTTCAACGGCCAGTCGGCGTTCCCCAGTGCGACAAAGGGTGCACGTTCGCCCCGGAGCCGGATCCATACCTTGACGCCTTTGGAGATCTGCCCGCGCCGGGCGCCGTCCGTTTTTGCCGGTGGCAGCGGGGGCTCGAACACGATTCCCGGGAGGACATGCATAGGCACCGTCACAATGGCCGTCTTTGCGGTCACCGTCCGGCCGCCGGTGCTGCGGACGGTCACGGAATGTCCGTCGTCGACGATCCCCGCTGCCGTGAAGCCGAAGTCCATGCCCGCCTGTGTGTCCTGGAGGATGGCGTTGGCCAGGGCCGCGGTTCCACCCTGGATCTTGTAGGTGGCGCAGGCTTCGAAGTTGACGGCCCAGTCACCGTTGGTCAGGGCCACCCAACGCAGCGCCTGGGTCAGGGCGGCGTCCTCCAGCGGACCATTGAAGTTCAATGCCCAGAACGATTCCAGGATGTCCCGCGCAGTCCCCGCGGGGAACTGCTCCCGGATCCGGTCCTGGACCGCGATGTGGTCGATCTCTTTGAAGTCATCGCTGGCCAACGGACTGAAGGGCTCGGGGAAGTAGCGGCGCGAGTCCTGGACGAACTGCGCATTGCAGGTGCCGATCAGTTCCAGAAGGTCGGCGGGGGCACCTGCCCGGCGGGCGCCGTCGGCCCACCAGAAGGCCTGCTGCGGCGCCGGGCTCGGAACCGTGCCGATGCCGTAGCGCTTCAGTTCGGCCCAAACGTAAGGCTGGGTCCAGTGCACCCACGTTCCGCCGATCTCAAGGTCCCGGCCCAGCCGGTGGTCCAGCCAGGTCCTGCCTCCTATGCGGGCCCGGGCTTCCACGATGTGCACGGACAACCCCTGCCGGTTCAGTTCCCGGGCAGCGGTCAGGCCGGCGAACCCGGCCCCCACGATAATGACGTCCAGGCCGTCGTTTTCCGCGGCGCTGCGTTCCTGATCCATGGGGCGGCCTAGGAGTAGACGAAGAATTCGACGGTGGGCGCCAGCACGGCCCAGCGTGTGCGTGCCCCTTTGTTGAAGGATGCGGCACCGCCGGCGGTGAGCTCATGCACATCCCCGCCCTCCACTTCGATGCGGAGGTGGCCCTCGATGATGTGGATGGTCTCGTCCGCCTCCATAACGAGATCGAAAGGCTCGGGCGCCTCTGTGGGGTCGACGTGCCAGTAGCCGCAGGCGAGGGCAGGCCGGCCGCCCTCGCCAAAGCGGCGGATCCACTGGATGCGGCCAAGTTCAAAGGGCTCATTCCTGGCGGGGTCAAAGGAGGACGAGGTGGTGAATGCAGTCGTTGTGGTCATAAGTGCTCCAAGGGAAGGGCCGGCTTGTTGCCGGGGCGGTCACCGGAAAACGGGACGGAAGAGGTTCGCCTGTGATGGGCATCACCCGATGGAAGCAATCTAAGCAATTGCTTAGTTTTAAGTCAATAGGGGATTTGAACCGGCCTGGTGCTGGCTAGACTCGTCGTCATGACTGCTTCAACTGCTCCCGCGGCGACTCCTGGGTACGGCAAAGGGCGTGAAGCCCTGCTGCGCGCCGCGGTGGACGTGGTGGCGCAAAAGGGCCTGCGCGGGCTTACCTACCGGGCAGTGGCGGAGGCCGCGGGCGTGAACAATTCCCTGGTGGCACACCACTTCGGGTCCCGGGATGCGCTGATTGCCGCCGCGCTGCAATGGGCTTCGGAGCAATCCATCGCCGCGTCCAGGTTGCGGGAGGCAGCGGAGCAGGAGGGAAGCTTCACCGAAGCACTGCTGGAGCTGCTGCTGGAGGATCCCGGACTGCAGGTATTCCAGTACGAGATGATCCTGGAAGCACGCCGGCGCCCCGAGTTGGCCGGCCCGGTGGCGGAACTGTACGAAAACTACGTCAACGCACTTGCCGAGGGGCTGCAGGCTTTTGGCGTCCAGGGCGACGTCCGCATCGTTGCCCGCACGCTCTTCGCGGCCCTGGACGGACTGGTGCTGCAGTACCTGGCCGGGGTTGGGCGGGACCAGATTGCCGCGGCCCTTGAGGAGGTACACCGGGTTGTGCTTTCGCGGCGGGAGGCGTGAGCGGCCGCCACCGCCCGGGCACGCCAAAGCGCGGCCGGGCGCCCTTGGGGGCAGCCGGCCGCGCCGGTGATGTTTAGTTGTACCGGCCTACCGCAGCACCACGGTCCGGTTGCCCTGCAGCAGGACCCTGCCCTCGCAGTGCCATTTCACCGCGTTGGAGAGGGCCTTGCATTCCGTGTCGCGGCCGGCGGCCACCAGGTCCTCGGGCCCGTAGGTGTGGTCCACCTCCACCACCTGCTGGGCGATGATGGGTCCCTCGTCCAGTTCGGCGTTGACGTAGTGGGCGGTGGCGCCCACGGTCTTGACGCCGCGTGCATAGGCCTGGTGGTACGGCTTGGCGCCCTTGAAGCTGGGCAGGAACGAGTGGTGGATGTTGATGGCGCGGCCGTCCAGCTTCCGGGTCAGGTCGTCACTGAGCACCTGCATGTAGCGGGCCAGCACCACCAGTTCCACCTCCAGCCCATCAACCAGTTCCATGAGCCTGGCCTCGGCGTCGGGCTTGGTGTCAGCCGTGACCGGGATGTGGTGGAACGGGATGCCGTGCCACTCCACCAGGGCCTGGTGGTCACGGTGGTTGGACACCACCGCCACCACGTCAACGGGAAGTTCGCCGATGCGGGCCCGGAACAGCAGGTCGTTGAGGCAGTGCCCAAACTTGGACACCATGATCAGCACCCTGCGCTTTGAACCGTGGCGTTCAAGCTGCCACCGCATGCCGAACTTGTCCGCCACGGGAGCAAACGATTTCCGCAGGGTATCCAGCGTGGACTCGTCCCCCTCGGACACGAAGTGGACGCGCATGAAGAAGTGGCCCTCGGAGCGCTCACCGAACTGCTTGTTGTCGATGATGTCGCAGCCGTGTTCCAGCAGGAAGCCGGAGACGGCATGCACAATGCCGGGGCCCTCGGCGCAGTCGAGGGTCAGGACGTGTTCCACGGTGGTGGGCGCCTTCGGGGCGGGCATCCGGGTCTCAGTAACAGTCATGGCTCAGCACTCGATCACATTCACGGCGAGTCCTCCTCTGGAGGTTTCCTTGTACTTGGTTTTCATGTCGGCTCCGGTGTCGCGCATGGTCTTGATGGCCTTGTCCAGCGAGACCTTGTGGCTGCCGTCCCCGTGCAGGGCCAGGCGGGCTGCGTTGATCGCCTTCACGCTGGCGATCGCGTTCCGCTCGATGCAGGGGATCTGCACCAGGCCGCCCACCGGATCGCAGGTGAGGCCCAGGTTGTGCTCGATCCCCACCTCCGCGGCGTTCTCAACCTGGGCGGGCGTTCCGCCGAGCACTTCGCAGAGCCCGGCCGCCGCCATCGAACAGGCGGAGCCCACCTCCCCCTGGCAGCCCACTTCGGCACCGGAGATGGAGGCGTTCGTCTTGAACAGGATTCCGACGGCGGCAGCCGCCAGCAGGAAGCGGACCACGCCGTCGTCGTCTGCTCCCGGAACAAATTTCACGTAGTAGTGCAGCACGGCAGGCACGATCCCGGCAGCGCCATTGGTGGGCGCGGTGACGATCCGCCCGCCGGCCGCATTCTCCTCATTGACGGCGAGCGCGAACAGGTTGACCCATTCCATCGCCAGCAGCGGGTCCGCCGGCGCCTGGACGGGCGACGGCGTTGCTGCCGCCGCCTTTGCGGACGCCTCCGCCGATGCTGCGGAGGCAGTCAGCCTGCGGAACAGCGCAGGTGCGCGCCGGGGTACCTTGAGGCCGCCCGGCAGGATGCCCTCGGCGTTGCAGCCGTTCTCCACGCATTCGCGCATCACGGCCCACAGGCCCAGCAGCTTATCCCGCAGTTCGGCTTCGCTGTGCCAGGTGAGCTCATTGGCCAGCATGACGTCGGAGATGGACATGCCTTCGCGGCTGCAGATCTGCAGGAGCTCGTCCGCCGTGGAGAACGGGTAGGGCAGGACGGTGTCGTCCGCCACCACCTTGTCCGCGCCTTCCGCGTCGCCGTCCACCACGAACCCGCCGCCGATCGAGTAGAAGCTCCGCTCGCTCAGCACGGCTCCGGTGTGGTCGAAAGCCCGGAAGGTCATGCCGTTGGGGTGCGCGGGAAGGGACTTGCGGCGGTGGAGCACCACGTCCTCTTCCCAGTTGAAGTCCACGCGGTGCGAGCCGGCGACGTGCAGTTCAGCGTTGAGGGCCGCGGCCGCCACCTGGTCGTCCGCGGTGAACGTATCCACCGTTTCGGGTTCCAGGCCCTGCAGTCCCAGGACCACCGCCTTGTCGGAGCCGTGGCCGCGCCCCGTGGCGCCCAGGGAACCGAACAGTTCCGACTGGACGCGCACGGTGGATGCCAGCTGGCCGTCGCCCTTCAGGCCATCGGCGAAGAGCTTGGCCGCCCGCATCGGGCCCACCGTGTGTGATGACGAGGGCCCGATGCCAACAGAGAACAGGTCCAGGACGCTGAGCGCCATCAGGGGACCTCTGGCGAGGCGTACTCCCGCATGGCGTCCAGCAGCCACCGGCCCAGGAACTCGGCGAACGATGCCCGCGGGAAGATCCGGAAGGAGTCCTCACCGGTCTTCCACAGGATGGCGGGGATGTTGGCGATCTCCGTGGAGTAGGCGGTGCCCGCCTTGAACACCCGGGGGTGCAGGTCCAGCGAGCAGCCCTTTTCCAGGACCGCCCGGGCACGGGGGCCGGACAGTTCGAACGTGGTCCGGTTGGCGGACAGGTCCACCACCTGGCCCGCGCCGTCGCCCAGCGCGTCCCGGAGGGCGGGGATCAGGCCGCCGCCCAGGGACTCGTGTGCCTCGGTGGGTGCCACCACCAGGAATTCACCGGGTCCCAGCCAGAGGACCGAGGTGTCGCCGGAGCTGTCCACGGCGCCGACGCCGGCCGGCAGTCCGCCGGTGACGGCGGCCAGGCGCTGCGCGGTGTCCGATCCTGCCTGGGCCCGGAGACCCACCATGGTGAGGAAGGGCAGCTCCCTAAGTTCGACGGTGCCGGCCAGGGAGCCTGCCGCGAAGGCCTCCGCGAGCTGCCTGGCTGGGCTGACGCGGGCTGCGAGATTCTTGTCTGCGGCGGTGGGGGATGCTGCTGTTTCAGCCATCTTTACGGGTCCCTTCTGGGTCAAAAAGCACTGTTTCTGCAACAACTACGTCAACCAGCTGGTCGCCGGCGGCGGCCACCAGTGTTTCGCCGATGCGGTTGCGGCCGTTCTTGATCAGGGCCAGGCCGAACGACCTGCCCAGCGCTGCGCTGTGGTAGCTGGAGGTGACGAAGCCTTCCATGGGCACCGGCCCGTAGGCCGGGTTGGTGGAGCGTCCCTTTTCCACCAACTGGGCGCCTTCGGGCAGCCGGAGCGTTCCGTCGACGGGCAGGACGCTCACCAGGTGCTTGCGGTCCTCGCGCTGGGCATCGGCCCGGGAGTAGGAGCGCTTGCCGATGAAGTCCTTGGCCTTGGAGACAATCCACTCCATCCCGGCATCCTGCGGCGTGACGGTGCCGTCCGTGTCCTGGCCGACGATCGGGTAACCCTTTTCGGCGCGCAGCACGTGCATGGTTTCCGTGCCGTAGGGGGTGATGTTGAATTCAGCACCTGCGGCGGCCACGGCTTCCCAGGTGTTCAGTCCGTACCAGGCCGGCACGTTGATTTCGTAGGCCAGTTCGCCGGAGAACGAAATCCGGCAGATCCGGGCCCGCACGCCGGAGGCAAGGATGGTTTCGCGGAAGGTCATGAACGGGAACGCCTCGGCCTCCAGGCCACCGTTGGCTGCCAGTTCCGGAGCCACCTTCGCGATGACTTCGCGGGACTTGGGTCCCACGACGGCGATGGTGCTCCACTGTTCCGTCACCGAGGTGCAGTGCACGTCCAGTTCGGGCCACTCGGTCTGCAGCCACTCCTCCAGCCAGTCCAGGACCTTCGCGGCGCCGCCGGTGGTGGTGGTCATGAAGTAGGTGTCGTCGTCCACGCGGAGGGTCACGCCGTCGTCGAAGATCATCCCGTCCGGCGTGCACATGACGCCGTAACGCGCCGAACCCGGGGCGAGCTTCTTGAACGCGTTGGTGTAAACCCGGTTCAGGAACTCCCCCGCGTCCTTGCCGCGGATCTCGATCTTGCCCAGGGTGGTGGCGTCCATGAAGCCCACGGATTCGCGGACGGCGGCGCACTCGCGGAGCACGGCAGCGTCCATGTCCTCCCCGCCCTGGGGGTAGTACCAGGGCCGCTTCCACTGTCCAACGTCCTCGAACAGTGCGCCCTTGGCGACGTGCCAGGGGTGGATGGAGGTGATGCGGGCGGGGTCGAACAGTTCACCGCGCTGGCGTCCGGCCAGTGCCGCGAAGGCCACCGGGGTGAACGGTGCACGGTAGGTGGTGGTGCCGATGTCGCCGATGCCGCGCGAGGCCTCGCCGGCCGTGCGGAGGGCCGCCGCGATCACGCCGATGGCGTTGACGCCGGAGGTCTTGCCCTGGTCGTTGGCGGTGCTGATGGAGGTGTACCGCTTGATGTGCTCCACGGAACGCATGCCGGCCCCGGTGGAGCGCAGCACATCAGCCACGGACTGGTCGCGCTGGAAGTCCACGAAGTGGTGGTGCCAGTCGTCGGGGGTGCCGTTCTCCCCCGGCACCAGCCAGAGCTGGCGGGTGGGGGCGGCGGCCTTGGGCTCAGCGAAAACGGAAGGCTCGACGGCGGATTCGAAGCCCGCGGCGATGGCGGCCCGCGCGCCGGCGGAGACGCCCTCGGCAAGGCAGTCGGCGGTGGCGAAGGAGCCGCGGCCGGAGCCGATGGTCTGCTGGTTGGGCACTTCGGTGCTGGGCACGAAGGCTGCCAGCTCGTCGTCCCAGCGCAGCTTGCCCTGCCGCTGCGAGTGCAGGTGGACCAGCGGGCTCCAGCCGCCGGACACCGCCAGCAGGTCGCAGGCGATCTGCTCGATGCCGGAGGTGAGCTCGCCGTCGTCGTTGATGCTGCGGACGGTGACGCCGTCCAGCCGGCCGGATGCGTCGGCAGAGGTGTTGGCCACCGCGCTGCCGATCAGCACCCGGATTCCGGATTCGACGGCGGCAGTTGCCACGGCGGTCAGCGCAGGGCGGGCGTCCACCACCGCGGCAACCTTGACGCCGGCGGCGGCGAGATCGGCTGCGGCGGCGTAGGCACTGTCGTTGGTGGTGCTGATGACCACGCGCTTCCCGGCGGCCACGCCGTACCGGTTGAGGTAGGTGCGGACGGCCGATGCCAGCATGATGCCGGGGCGGTCGTTGTTCTCGAACACCAGGGGACGTTCGTGGGCGCCGGGCGCCAGGACCACCTGGTTGGCACGGATGTGCCAAATCCGCTGGCGTGACACACCGGGAGCCGCGGGGCTGCCCAGGTGGTCGGTGCGGTTCTGGACGGCGATGACGTAGTTGGCGTCGTAGGCGCCGAACGCGGTGGTGCGGTTCAGCACGGTGGATTCCGCGCCGGACACCAGCTCGGCTTCGACGTCGGCCACCCATTCCAGGGCGGGCTTGCCCTCGATGGTCTCTGCCACGCCCGGGGCCGTGGAGCCGGAGAGCAGGGAGCCGCCGAGCTCGGGCTGGTCGTCCAGGAGCATCACGCGGGCACCGCTGCGGACTGCCTCGCGGGCCGCGGCCAGGCCGGCAGGGCCGCCGCCGATGACCAGGATGTCGGTGTGGACGTACTTCTTGTCGTACTCGGCGCGGTCATCTTCCGGATCCAGCTTGCCCAGGCCGTTCAGCAGGGTGGCCTGCAGCCCGTCCACCAGCGAGACGGTGGTGGCAGGGAGCATGGACTCGGCGACGTGGCCGGGGAACCGGGCCTCCACGCGGACCAGGGCGTTGGCTTCCTCGACGCCGGCGGACATGATGCCGCGGGGGCGGTCCTCGTAGAGCGAGTTGCCTGCGGCGATGTGGCCGTTGGCCAGCAGTGCCGAGGCCAGGGTGTCGCCGGGGTGCCCGGTGAACTCCTCGCCGTCAACGGTGAAGCGCCAGGAAATGGTGCGGTCGATGCGGCCGCCGGTTGCCAGGCGGGCGTTCTGGGAAGTCACTTGGTCGCTCCTTCCGGGGCGGTGCTGGGGCTGAGAGGGGTGGTGCTCGCCGGGCCGGTGCTTGCGGTGCCGGTATCGGCTGCAGGCGGGACGGGCGCGGCCGGCCGCGGCACGCCCATCGGGTACACGGCCTGGATGTCGTAGCTCACGGTGTCGCGGAGCATGTTGAACCACTGGCGGCAGCCTGTGCTGTGGACCCAGCGTTCGGCGAAGATGCCCTTGGGGTTCTCGCGGTAGAAGAGGTAGCGGGACCATTCGGTGTCGCTCAGCTCGTACGGGTTCTCCGGATACGGAACGTGGGCCTGGCCACCGTAGTGGAATTCGGTTTCGTCCCGCGGGCCGCAGTTGGGGCATGGGATCAGCAGCATGTGCGTTAGTCCTTTTCTGGTGGCGGCGGCTAGTGGGCCACGGCGGCGGCGCCGTGTTCGTCGATGAGGGCGCCGGTTTCGAAGCGCTCCAGCGAGAACGGCTTGTTCAGTGCGTGCGGGGCGCCGGTGGCGATGGTGTGCGCGAAGGTCAGGCCGGCGGCGGGCGTGCCCTTGAACCCGCCGGTACCCCAGCCGCAGTTCACGAACATGTTCTCCACCGGGGTCAGGCCCACGATCGGGGAAGCGTCCAGGGTGGTGTCCACGATCCCGCCCCAGGTCCGGAGCACGTGGGCCCGGGCGAAGATGGGGAAGAGCTCGACGGCGGCCGCCATCTGCTGCTCGATCACGTGGAAGGAGCCGCGCTGGCCGTAGCCGTTGTAGGAGTCGACGCCGGCGCCCATGACCAGTTCGCCCTTGTGGGCCTGGGAGACGTAGACGTGGACGTGGTTGGACATGACCACCGTGGGGTGGACGGGCTCGTGCAGTTCGGACACCAGCGCCTGCAGCGGGTGGGACTGGATGGGCAGCTGGAAGCCGGCCATTTCGGCCAGGACCGAGCTGTGGCCTGCGGCGCAGAGGCCCACCTTTTCGGTGTTGATGGTGCCGCGGTTGGTCTTGACGCCCACCACGCGGTCCCCCTCCTTCAGGAAGCCGGTCACCTCGCAGTTCTGGATGATGTCAACGCCCATTTCGTCGCATTTGCGGGCGAAGGCCCAGGCCACGTGGTCGTGCTTGGCGATGCCGGCGCGCGGCTGGTAGGTGGCGCCCATGACGGGGTAGCGGATGTTGTCGCGGATGTTCAGGATGGGGCAGAGTTCCTTGACCTGCTGCGGGTCCAGCCATTCGGCGTCCACGCCGTTGAGCTTGTTGGCGCCCACGCGGCGGATGCTTTCGCGGACGTCGCCCAGGGTGTGGGCCAGGTTCATCACGCCGCGCTGGCTGAACAGGAAGTCGTACTCGAGTTCCTCGGGCAGGATCTCCCAGAGCTTGAGGGCGTGCTCGTAGATGGCCGCACTCTCATCCCAGAGGTAGTTGGAGCGGATGATGGTGGTGTTGCGGGCCATGTTGCCGCCGGCCAGCCAGCCTTTTTCCAGGACGGCAATGTTGGTCATCCCGTGGTTCTTGGCCAGGAAGTAGGCGGTGGCCAGGCCGTGCCCGCCGCCGCCCACGATCACGGCGTCATAGGAGGACTTGGGTTCCGGGTTCCGCCAGAGGAAGTCCGGGTGCTCCGGAAGGTGCTGGGTGCTCACTGGGCGGCTCCAATCAGATCTGCTTCAGCGTCGGCCAGGCCGGCGTCGGCGGTGAGGTGCGGGTAAAGGGGGAACTTTTCGGCCAGGGCCGTCACGCGTTCGCGGAGTTCGACGGCGGTGTCCCCGGGCAGGGTGCCCGTGCCGGCCGATGCGATCAGCGCGGAGGCGATGATGTCGGCCACTTCGGTGAACTCGGCGGCGCCGAATCCGCGGGCGGCCAGGGCGGGGGTGCCGATCCGGAGGCCGGAGGAAACCATCGGCGGGCGGGGATCGAACGGGACGGCGTTGCGGTTGACGGTGATGCCGATCTTGTGGAGGGCGTCTTCACCCTGCTGGCCGTCCAGTTCGGAGTGGCGCAGGTCCACCAGGACCAGGTGGACGTCGGTGCCGCCGTTGACCACGGAGATGCCTGCGGCCTGGACGTCCGGCTGGAGGAGTCGCTCTGCCAGCAGCTTTGCTCCCTGCAGGACGCGCTCCTGGCGTTCCTTGAATTCAGGAGCAGCGGCAAGTTTGAAGGCCACCGCCTTGGCGGCAACCACGTGCTCCAGCGGTCCGCCCTGCTGGCCGGGAAACACGGCGCTGTTGATCTTCTTGGCGTATTCCTCCTTGGCGAGGATGACGCCGCCGCGGGGTCCGCCAAGGGTCTTGTGGGTGGTGGTGGTGACCACGTCGGCGTACGGGACGGGGTTGGGATGCAGGCCTGCAGCCACCAGGCCGGCGAAGTGGGCCATGTCCACCATGAGGTAGGCGCCCACGAGGTCGGCGATACGGCGGAATTCGGCGAAGTCCAGCTGGCGGGAGTAGGCGGACCAGCCGGCCACGATCAGTTTGGGCTTGTGTTCCAGGGCCAGCGCTTCCACCTCGGCCATGTCCACGCGGAGGTCTGATTCGCGGACGTGGTAGGGGACCACGTTGTAGAGCTTGCCGGAGAAGTTGATCTTCATCCCGTGGGTCAGGTGGCCGCCGTGGGCCAGGGAGAGGCCAAGGATGGTGTCACCCGGGTTCAGCAGGGCGAACATGGCGGCGGCGTTGGCCTGCGCGCCGGAGTGCGGCTGGACGTTGGCGAATTCGGCGCCGAAGAGGGCTTTGACGCGGTCGATGGCGAGCTGTTCAATGACGTCCACGTGCTCGCAGCCGCCGTAGTAGCGCTTGCCCGGGTAGCCTTCGGCGTACTTGTTGGTCAGGACCGAGCCCTGGGCTTCCATCACGGCTGACGGAGCGAAGTTCTCCGACGCGATCATTTCAAGGGTGGACTGCTGGCGGTGCAGTTCCCGTGCCACAGCGGCGGCGACGTCGGCGTCAACCGTGGCGAGCGAGGCGTTCAGTACATCCTGCATGGTTCTCCTTCTGGGGCCCTTCGAAGTTACTGATCCATAACTGATCTGTAACTGATATATTAGAACTGACGTAATAGTATGTTGTAGATCACGCGGCAGTCAATAGCTACCTTGGGAGAGCTCGGAATGAGCGTAATGACAGAGAACCAGCTGGCCGGAGAAGGCGACCTCTCGCTCGCCGAGCAGGCCTACCGGCACCTCCGGGACCGGCTCATCATGCTCGACATCCGGCCGGGTGAGGCCATCAACGACGGCAAGCTCGCCGCCGAGCTCGGGATCGGCCGCACGCCGGTCCGGGAAGCGCTCAAGCGCCTGGAAGGTGACCACCTCGTCGTGTCGTACCCCCGCCGTGGAACGTTCGCCACCGTCGTCGACATCACCGAACTCGCGGACGTCTCCGAACTCCGGGAGTCATTGGAACCCCTGGCAGCCCGCCGGGCCGCCAAGCTGGCAACCCCTGCCCTGCGCAAGGAAATACGGGAAACCGCGGCGGCAATTGCCAGGATGGGGGCGGATGACGATCCCTATGACCTCATGCGGTATGACATCAAGGTCCACCGCCTCATCTACCGGGCAGCCGCCAACACCCACCTCGAGGACGTGCTGATCCGTTACGACAACCTGGCCACCCGCATTTGGTGCATGGTGCTGGAAAAGGTGCCGTCAGTGGCGGAGCACATCGCCGAACACGTGGAACTGCTGGAGGCAGTGGCCGACGGCGACTCGGACCGGGCGGCCAAGCTGGCCCTTGAGCACGTGACCAGTTTCGAGCAGGCCATCCGCAGCGTGCTTTAGGCTGTCCGCCCGCCCGCCTTTCAGGAACGGGGCGCCCGCGGAATGAACGCTGAGGGTTCACGCCTGATCCGCATCAGCGCCGACTCAATGGCACCCCGGACTACGGATTCCGCCCCGAGAGTGCTCGCAACCAGATCCGGCAGCGGCAGGCCGGAATCCGTGGGCAGCAGGCTGCGGGCGTGCTCCAGGACCGGTTCGATGGCGCGTGAGATCGCGCCGGCGATGACCACCCGCTCAATGTCAAGAAGGCTGGAGAGCACCACAGCGATTCGCGCCAGCCGCACCCCGAGCCTGGCGATGATGTCCTGTGCCAGCGGGTCTCCCGCGCGGGCCGCCTGGAAGACATCTTCGGCGTTGATGTCCCCCTCGGGTATGTGCCGCAGCACCGTCTCGCCATCGTAGGAATGGATGCGGGCACGCGCCCACTTCCGCGCAAGTGCTCCGAACCCGTCCGAGCTCCCCTCATCCGGCACGAACTTGCTGTCCAGCTCATCCAGGAACCGCATCTCCCCCGCGCCCCCCTGGCGACCCCGCAGCAGGCGCCCATCGACAATCAGGCCGGCACCAAACCGCTCACCCGACAGCAAGGTGGCCACGTTGGCTGACGGCTCCTGTGCCTGCTCCGCGATGGCGGCGAGATTGGCGTCATTTTCGACGATGACAGTGCCCCAAAGGTGCCCTGCGAAGCCGGAATTCATCAACTGCCAGAATTCTCCTCCGGCGGGAGACGCGCCGTTCGCGTCAATGGGCGCCGGGACGCCGACGGCCGTGAGCAGGACATCCTCCGGGGTGCATGAAACATCCTCAAGGGTCAGGCGGATCAGCTCCCGTGCATTCGCCACGCGGCCGGCGCGTCCCAGCGCGTGCGAATCAATGCTTTGGCGGCGCTTGCCCAGCTCGCGGCCGCGCAGGTCGGCAACGATGGTTGTGAAGTAGCCCTCCCCGGCATCCAGGCCCACAACCACACCCGCAGCTTCGCGCAGCTGGTACTGCCGCGCCGGCCTGCCCTTGAGCCTGCCGGCCTCGGTACGGGCGTCAGTCAATTCCTCCAGCCAGCCCGCATCAACCAGGCCGTCACAAACCCCGAGCACCGTGGCGCGGGTAAGCCCGGTGGCAGCCATGGCTTCTCCGGCAGTAAACACCTGTTCCTGGAGGGCGAAACGCAACAGCGCCTCCGAGTTGATCTGCCGTAACAGTTGTGTCGAGCTCGCCGTATTTCCGTCCACCCCTTGACGATAGCCCCTGCGTCCCCCATCCTCATATAGGTCCTAAATATAAGACCCATATAAATTATCCGAGAGTCCAAGAGGAGCCGATGTTGCCACCTTTGACGTCCGCCGGGAGACACGTTTCCCGGCGCACTTTCCTTGCCGCTGCGGGAGGTGCGCTCACCGCTTTCGGGTTGGCCGGCTGCGCCCCGGCCAGTGCCAGGCCCACCATCACGTTCCACCAGTCAAAGCCGGAGGCAGTTCCATACTTCCGGGACCTGGCTGCGAAGTTCACCGACTCGCAGGACCGGGTGCGCGTCCTGCATGACATGGCCACAAATCTCTCTGCCAGCTTCGTCCGCAGCAGTCCCCCGGACCTCGGATGCCTCAACTACAACCTGGAGATGGCGCGGTTCATGGAGCGCGGGGCGCTCTCGGATCTTTCCGACCTCCCGGCAGCGGCCTCCATCCGGGACGACGTGCTGGACCTCACCAACTGGTATCCAACCTATGCCGGCCGCACCAGCGTCATCCCCTACTCGGTCATGGCGGCCTCGGTCATCTACAACCGCCGCATCTTCGAAGAGAACGGGGTGGCCGTCCCAACAACCTGGGATGAACTGATCGAGGTGTGCGAGGTGCTCAAGGCAGCAGGCATCACGCCGATCTACGGCACTTTCCGCGACCCCTGGACCGTGGCACAGGGATTGTTCGACTACACGGTGGGCGGCATGGTCAACGTGCGCGACTTCTATCAGAAAATGCATGGGATTGGCGAAAACGTCGGACCGGATTCGGAAGTTTCGTTCCAGAAAACGATGCTCGAGCCGGTGAAGCGCATGGTCCAACTGACCAAATACGTCAATCCCGATGCGGCAAGCCGCGGCTACGGAGACGGCAACACGGCAATGGCCCAGGGCCAGGCCGCCATGTACTTCCAGGGACCCTGGGCCTTTGGCGAGATCGAAAAGGCCGGCAAAGACCTGGATCTGGGAACTTTCCCGCTGCCCATGACCGGTGATCCCGCAGATCTCAAAGTCCGCGTCAACATCGACCTCTCGCTCTGGGTTCCCGAGGTCGCCAACGGGCAGCAGGGTGCCCGCGATTTCCTGCAGTACCTGATGCGGCCGGAGATCCAGAACCCTTACAACGCCAAATTCCTGGGTTTCGGGACGACCAAGGACGCGCCACCGGTGACCGACCCACGAATCGTCGAGATGCAGAAGTACTACGACGAGGGCCGCTTCTACATGGGCGCCTCACAGTTCATTCCGAACTCGATTCCGGCCGCCAACTACATCCAGTCGATCATCGGCGGCGCCGATGCCGAGAGCACGCTGCGCAGGATGGACGCCGACTGGGCCCGCCTGGCTTTCCGCGCTTAGACCCACACTTTCGATCTCTCAAAGCACGAAACGAGGACCATCCATGTCATCAATGACGAGACCTTCCACCAGGGTGGAGGTGACGGCCCCGGCAGCGGCTGGAACCACACGCGTGCGCAAAAGCCGCGTTGATCCGCTCTACTATGTTTTCCTCCTGCCCTCGCTGGTGATCTTCACGCTGGCCGTCACGCTGCCCGCCGTTCTCGGGTTCATCTACAGCTTCACGAACTCCGTGGGCTTCGGTGACTTTGATTTCATCGGCATCCGGAACTTCATTGCGGTGTTCCGTGATGAAGGAGTCCTCGGCGCCTACGGCTTCACCCTCGTTTTCTCGCTGGTCACCGTCATCGTCGTGAATGCCGTGGCCTTCCTCCTGGCCCTGGGCCTCACGTCCCGCGTCCGCTTCCGTGCCGCGCTTCGCACCGTCTTCGTCATCCCCATGGTGATCTCCGGCATCGTCATCGCGTTCGTGTTCCAGTACCTTTTCTCGAACTCGCTGCCCCTTGCCGGCAAAAGCATGGGAATCGAGCCGCTGGCCACCAGCCTTCTCGCAAACCCCCAGCTCGCGTGGCTTGCGATCGTCTTCGTCACGGCGTGGCAGTCCATCCCGAGTGCCATGCTGATCTACATCGCGGGGCTCCTCACGGTCCCCGCCGAGGTCTACGAGGCGAGTTCCATCGACGGGGCATCGCCCTGGCAGAACCTGCGGCACATCACCCTGCCGCTCATTGCGGGGTACGCCGTGATCAACACGGTCCTCGGCTTCAAGAACTACCTCAACGCCTACGACATCATCATCGGCCTCACCGACGGCGGGCCCGGCGTGGCCACACGAAGCGTCGCGATGTCGATCTTCCGCGGCTTCGAAGGCGGCGACTATGCCTACCAGATGGCCAACGCCGTGATCTTCTTCCTCATCAGCATCGTCATCGCACTCGTCCAACTTCGCTTCACACGTGGCAAGGGAGGGATCGCAGCATGAGCAGCGCACCCAGCATCATCCAGGTAGAACCCACGGCGGCCGCCAAGGGCCGCCGGATACCCGCCGGGCCCGAACGCATCCAGTGGCCCGCCACCATCATCCTCATTGTCTGCACGCTCAGCGTGCTCGTCCCGCTCTACGTCACGGTCAGCATGGCCTTCAAAACCACTGGCCAGGCAGTGGACGGCAACGCCTTCTCCCTGCCAAGCCCCCTGACCTTCGACAGCTTTGCCCAGGCCTGGACGCTCACAAACTTCCCCCGCGGCTTTGGAATTTCCGTGTTCGTGTCGGTGATCGCCGTTGCAGGGGAGATCATCGTTTCGGCCCTGGCCGCCTACGCCATCGTCCGCAACTGGGACCGTCCGCTCTTCCGCTGGTCCTTCTTTTACCTGCTCGCGGCAATGTTCATCCCGTTCCCCGTGGTGGCGCTGCCGCAGATCCAGCTCACGGGACTCGTCGGACTCGACAACCCGCTCGGGGTGGCCATCCTGCACATCGTTTTCGCCCTGGCCTTCAACACCATGCTCTTCACCGCCTTCCTCCGCTCGATCCCCCTGGAGTTGGAGGAAAGTATGCGGATGGACGGCGCGGGAACGTGGCAGGTGTTTTGGAAGCTCATCTTCCCCCTGCTGGGGCCCATGAGCGCAACCGTGGGCATCTTCGCCTTCATCGCGTCATGGAACGACTTCATGATGCCGTCACTCATCATTTCCGATCCTGAACTGCAGACCATCCCCGTGCTGCAAAAGATCTTCCAGACGCAGTTCAGCAACAGCTACAACGTGGCCTTCGCCTCCTACCTGATGGCAATGGCCCCCGCCATCATCGTCTACCTGTTTACCCAGCGCTGGGTCATGTCCGGCCTCACCCAGGGCGCCGTCAAGTAACTCCGGACCCACACACCTGATACAGCTGAAACTGAAGGAAGCAATCTTGCCCACCACCGCCACCCAGGCAACCCAAAGCCATCCCGCCCCCACGGCCGACCCCAACTGGTGGCGCCAGGCCTCCGTGTACCAGATCTACCCCCGCAGCTTTGCGGACTCGAACGGCGACGGCATCGGCGACATCAACGGCATCACCGCCAAGGTTCCGTACCTGAAAAACCTGGGCATCGATGCCGTCTGGCTGAGCCCCTTCTACCCCTCCGCACTCGCCGATGGGGGCTACGACGTGGACGACTACCGCAACGTGGACCCGCTGCTGGGCACGCTGGAGGACTTCGACGCGATGGCCAACGCCCTGCACGCCGCCGGCCTCAAGCTGATCGTGGACATCGTGCCCAACCACTCGTCGGACCGGCACCAGTGGTTCCGGGAAGCCCTCGCCTCGCCCAAGGGGTCCGCGGCGCGCAACCGGTACATCTTCCGCGACGGGCTGGGCGAAAAAGGCGAGCTGCCGCCGTCGGACTGGGACTCGGTGTTCGGCGGCCCCGCCTGGGAGCGCATCACCGAACCCGACGGCAGCCCCGGGCAGTGGTACATGCACATCTTTGCCAAGGAACAGCCCGACTTCAACTGGGACAACCCCGAAGTCCGCGAAGACTTCCTGAAAACCCTGCGCTTCTGGTCGGACCGGGGCGTGGACGGCTTCCGCATCGACGTCGCCCACGCCCTGACGAAGAACCTGGAAGAAACCCTGCCCACCAAGGCGGACCTCGAGGCCCAGGGCGAGGCGCTGTACCTCACGGGGCAGCACCCGTACTGGGACCGCGACGAGGTCCACGAAATCTACGCCGAGTGGCGCCGCGTGTTCAATGAATACAACCCGCCGCGCACCGCCGTCGCCGAAGCCTGGGTCCATACCGACCGCCGCGCCCGCTACGCCAGCCCGGAGGGACTGGGCCAGGCCTTCAACTTCGACCTGCTGCAGGCGGACTTCGACGCCGCCCAGTTCCGGAAGACGATCATCAAGAACCTGGCAGAGGCCGAAGCATCCGGCGCGTCGTCCACCTGGGTGTTCTCAAACCACGATGTGGTCCGGCATGCCACGCGCTACGGCCTCCCCGCGTCCGAGCCTTCGGCCGGAGGTGACATCATGGCCGGGCAGGCGGGCAAGCGGTGGCTTCTGGCCGGCGGCAGGCAGGAAGATGTCGACGCCGAACTCGGCCTGCGCCGCGCCCGAGCCGCGTCCCTGCTGATGTTCGCCCTTCCGGGTTCTGCGTACCTGTACCAAGGCGAGGAACTGGGACTGCAGGAAGTCGGCAGTGAAATCCCGGACTCCGCCCGGCAGGATCCGGCCTTCTTCCGGAACAAGGGCGTGGAGATCGGCCGCGACGGCTGCCGCGTCCCCTTGCCGTGGACCTCGGCGGGCAGCTCATTCGGTTTCGGCCCCGGCGGCTCCCACCTGCCGCAGCCGGAATGGTTCGCGGGCAGCTCAGTGGAGGCCCAGGAGGGCAAGGGGGATTCAACCCTGTCCCTCTACCGCCGGGCGCTCGCCCTGCGGTCGCAGCTGCAAACAACAGAAGCGCTGGAGCTGCTGGAAACCGGCCGGGATGACGTCCTGGCCTTCCGGCGCCCCAACGGCTGGACCTCCATAACGAACTTCGGTACGGAACCCTTCGAGCTGCCCGCGGGCCAGCTGCTGGTCTCCAGCTCGCCACTCGAAGCCGGCCGGCTGCCCGGCGCTGCCACGGCGTGGCTGCGGTGAGCGCCCCTGCCGCCGGCTCCGGACTGGATTTCGGAATAGGAATCGATGTTGGCGGGACCTGGATTAAGGGTGCACTCGTCAACCTGGGCAGCGGCACCCCGGCCGGCGGTGTCCGCCGCCTGCGGACCCCGTCCAGCGGCAGGGTGGATGACGTGGCCGACACCCTGGACCAGCTCATCAGTGAGCTCCAATCCGAAAGCCCCGGGCACGGGAACCTGGCTGCCGGCGTCGCCATCCCCTCGATTGTCCAGCGCGGAGTGGCGCTGTCGGCAGCAAACATGGACGGCAGCTGGGTGGGACTTGATGTCCAGTCCTACCTGGAGTCCCGGCTTGGACGATCCGTTTGCGTCGTGAATGACGCAGACGCTGCCGGTACGGCGGAAGCCCTGTACGGCGCCGGGAAAGGCCAGCGCGGCGTTGTCCTGGTCCTGACCCTGGGGACGGGCATCGGATCCGCACTGCTGGTGGACGGCAGGCTCGTTCCCAATTTCGAGCTGGGCCACCTGGAAATCGGCGGCTGCAAGGCAGAGTCCCGGGCATCGGCCGTCGTCAGGGAGAACCAAGGCCTCACCTGGGTGGAGTACGCCGACCGGCTGCAGCAGTACCTGTCGCACGTGGAGTTCCTCTTCTCGCCCGACCTCATCATCATCGGTGGGGGCATTTCAGCGTGCAGTACCGAATACCTCCCTCGCCTCTCACTGCGCACCCCGGTCATTCCGGCCAGCCTCGAGAACGCCGCGGGCGTTGTGGGCGCCGCCCTTGCCGGCAGGCGGCTCAAGGATGGACAGGCTCAGTATGTGTGACATGGAATACTTCAGTACATGTGCGGCCGGACATCTCGGCGGCGGCTGGAAGGGGCAGTGGCATGCAGGAAACCGTTAACGAGGACGAAGAGGCGCGCCAGGCCGTCATCGCTTCACTCGCCCGGCAACGGGACCTCGGCCTCCCTGCGGATCCGGACTTTGACCGGCGGCTGGATGAGCACTTCCCCACCCTCCGCAGCCTGTTCCACTCGCTTTACGGCGCCCGGCAGGACTGGCTGGAGCAGCTGTCCGCCCTGGTGGTGCAGAGCGCGCGGTCGTGGCAGGAGCGCTCCCCGGAGCTGAAGGCGCTGGACGCCGAACGCGAGGAGGCGCCGGACTGGTTCCAGTCCAACGGCATGCTGGGCGGCGTCTGCTATGTGGACCGCTACGCCGAAAGCCTGGAGGGAGTGCGCAGCCGCATTCCCTATTTCAAGGAGCTGGGCCTCACCTACCTGCACCTGATGCCGCTGTTCCTGGCGCCCGAACCGCATTCGGACGGCGGCTACGCCGTGTCGAGCTACCGGGAGGTCAACCCCAAGCTGGGCACCATGGAACAGCTGCGCTCCCTCGCGGCCGAACTGCGCGCCAACGGGATCAGCCTGGTGGTGGACTTCATCTTCAACCACACCTCGGACGAGCACGAATGGGCCCGGAAGGCAGCCGCGGGCGATCCCGAGTACAGCGACTACTACTGGATCTTCCCGGACCGGACCATGCCGGACGCCTTTGAGGCGAATGTCCGCGAGATCTTCCCGGAGAACCATCCGGGGTCCTTCATCCAGATGGCGGACGGCCGGTGGGTGTGGGCCACGTTCCACACCTACCAGTGGGACCTGAACTACTCCAACCCCGGCGTTTTCCGGGCCATGGCCGCCGAGATGCTGTTCCTGGCCAACCAGGGGGTGGATATCCTGCGCATGGACGCTGTCGCCTTCATCTGGAAGCAGCTGGGGACGCCCTGCGAAAACCTCCCCCAGGCGCACACGCTGCTCCGGGCGTTCAACGCGGTCTGCCGCCTGGCGGCACCGTCGCTGCTGTTCAAGTCGGAGGCCATCGTGCACCCCGACGAGGTGGCACTGTACATCGACCCCGCGGAATGCCAGCTTTCCTACAACCCGCTGCAGATGGCCCTGATCTGGGAGTCCCTGGCCACCAGGGACGTGTCCCTGCTGTCACAGGCGCTGGAGCGCAGGCACAACATCCCCGACGGTACGGCATGGGTGAACTACGTCCGCAGCCATGACGACATCGGCTGGACCTTCGCCGATGAGGACGCGGCCGAGCTGGGCATCAACGGCTTTGACCACCGCCGCTTCCTGAACTCCTTCTACGTCAACCGGTTCCCGGGCAGCTTCGCCCGCGGCGTCCCCTTCCAGGACAACCCCAAGACGGGTGACTGCCGGATTTCCGGCACGACGGCGTCCCTGTGCGGGATGGAGGTTGACCCGGCGGAGGCGGTGGAACGGATCCTCCTGGCCCATTCGGTGCCCTTCAGCACCGGCGGCATCCCGCTGCTGTACCTGGGCGACGAAGTGGGGCAGGTCAACGACTACTCCTACGCGTCCGAGCCCGGCCACGAGGAGGACAGCCGCTGGGTGCACCGGCCGCACTTTCCCGCCGAACAATACGCCCGCCGTGACGATCCCTCCACCCCCGAGGGGGCCGTCTACGCCGGATTGAAGCGCATGATCGAGGTCCGGGCGGGCACTCCTGAATTTGCCGGAACCACGCTGGTGGATTTCCGTACGAACAACCGCTCGGTGCTCGGCTACCAGCGCCCGGGCGGTCCGGACGGTGGCAGCACCGTCCTGGCCCTCGCCAATTTCAGCGACTCCGCCCAGACCCTCCCGGCGGAAACCTTTAGCGGGTACTCCCCTGCCGCCGTCGACCTTCTCTCCGAAGCCACCCTGCAACTGGACGACGGCATCACCCTCCTCCCCCGGCAGTACCTCTGGCTGCGCGTCACCCCCGCGTAGCACTCGCGGGCCCGTTTTCGCAACGGGCCCGCGCGCGTGAAAGCATACGGACCATGGCCTCCAAGATTGCGTACCAGGGTGAGCCCGGCGCCAACTCCAATATCGCGTGTCAGCAGATGTTCCCGGACATGGAAAGCGTCCCGTGCGCCAGCTTCGAGGACGCCTTCGAACTGGTGGCCGGCGGCGAAGCGGACCTGGCCATGATCCCCATCGAGAATTCCATCGCGGGCCGGGTGGCGGACATCCACATCCTGCTGCCGCAGTCCAACCTGCAGATCGTGGGCGAATACTTCCTGCCCATCCATTTCGACCTGCTGGGCATTCCGGGCAGCACCATTGAGGGCGCCACCGAGGTGCACAGCCACATCCACGCCCTGGGCCAGTGCCGGAAGCTGATCCGCGACCACGGCCTCAAGCCGGTCATCGCCGGTGACACCGCCGGGTCCGCCCGGGAGGTGGCCGAGTGGAATGACCCCCGCAAGCTCTCGCTGGCTCCTCCGCTGGCCGCGGAGATCTACGGCCTCCAGGTGCTGGCCTCGCGCGTGGAGGACGACCCCTCCAACACCACCCGCTTCGTGGTCCTTGCCCGGGAAACGGCACTGCCGGCCCGGCAGGATCTTCCCGGACCGGCAGTCACCAGTTTCGTGTTCCGCGTCCGCAACGTCCCCTCCGCCCTGTACAAGGCGCTGGGCGGGTTTGCCACGAACGGCGTGAACATGACGCGGCTGGAGAGTTACATGGTGGGCAACGAGTTTGCCGCCACCATGTTCATGGCCGACGTCGAGGGCCACCCCGAGGACCTGCCGCTGAAGCTGGCCCTCGAGGAACTGGCCTTCTTCACCACCGAGGTGCGGATCCTCGGCGTGTACCCCGCGGCTGACTACCGGGCGGCGGCAGCCACCGCCTGACGTGGCTGTGCGGGCGCGGCCTTGAGCAGCGGCGCGAAGAACGCGCCGAGCTCGGCGGTTGCCGTCAGCGGCAGGACGTTGGCCACGTACTGGTCCGGGCGGACCACCACGACGACGCCGTTGCGGTCCAGTCCGCGCAGGTCGAAGATGTCCGCCGTGGGATCGGTTGCGTACACCTTCTCGTAGTCGGTGAGCTTGAACGGGCCCACCTGCGGCTTGAAGACGGAGGGGACGGCATTGATGTCGACGGCGGTGTGCGGCTGCTGGTAAATGACCTTCAGATCGAACCACGCGTCCGGGTCGGCGTCCGCGGGTGTTACTGCCAGGGGTGATTCCGGCGAGTGCGCGAACCACTCGGCAAGCTTGTCCGTGGTGGAGTCCGTTCCGGGCTGGGCCGCATCCGCGAAGACATAGATCCGCCAGCGGCCGTCAGCCGTGGCGTGGTGGCCCAGGTGGATGGGGTTGGTGTCGCCCACGCGGACTACCGGTGCCGACTTGAAACGCTTGCCCACGGGGAAGCCGGCGGCCAGGTCCTGGTGGTCGGTGCCGCCAACAATCAGGGACGGCGCGTACTGGGTCATGAAACCTGCCGGGAACTCGGCGGTCCGCACGTAGAAGTCCTCAAGGTCCGAAGGGTGCTCGAACTCCTCGGGCTTCTTGGCCATCATGGTGGACCACTCCTTGTCGAAGTCGATCAGGTTCCTGGCCACCACCTGCCGCTCCTCCGAGTAGGTGGTCAGCAGGCTCTCGGGGCTGCGGCCCTCCAGCACATGCCCCAGCTTCCAGGCGATGTTGAACCCGTCCTGCATGGAGACGTTCATGCCCTGGCCGGCCTTGGCACTGTGGGTGTGGCAGGCATCGCCGGTGATGAACACCCGCGGGGTGCGGGTGCCGCGGTCCGCGGGCAGGACGTCGTCGAACCTGTCCGTGAGGCGGTGGCCCACCTCGTACACGCTGTGCCATGCCACGTTGCGTACATCCAGGGTGTAGGGGTGCAGGATCTCGTTTGCCTTGTGGATGATCTGCTCGATGCTCGTGTTGCGGACGGCGTGGTGGGTGGCAGGATCCACTTCGCCCAGGTCCACGTACATGCGGAACAGGTAGCCGCCTTCCCGCGGAATCAGCAGGATGCTGCCCTTCTCGGCCTGGATGGCGCACTTGGTGCGGATGTCAGGGAAGTCGGTGACGGCCAGGACGTCCATGACGCCCCAGGCGTGGTTGGCCTGGTCCCCTGCCAGCGTACAGCCGATCGCCTGGCGAACCTTGCTGCGCGCGCCGTCGGCCCCCACCACGTACTTTGCACGGACAATCCGCTCCTGGCCCTCGTTGGGTCCGGCGGTGTGAAGCAGCGTCACAGTGACCGGGTAGTCGCCCTCGGTGGAGACGGTGAGGCCCTGGAAGTCATAGCCATAGTCGGGCTTGAGGCGGGTGGGTGAGTTCGCCGCAAACTCGGCAAAGTAGTCCAGCACGCGGGCCTGGTTGACGATCAGGTGCGGGAACTCGCTGATCCCTGTTTCGTCGTCGACGGCGCGTGCGGCGCGGATGATGTTGGCGTTGTTGGCAGGGTCCGGCTTCCAGAACGCCATCTCCGTGATCCGGTACGCCTCGGCGATGATCCGCTCTGCGAACCCGAAGGCCTGGAAGGTTTCGACGCTGCGCGCCTGGATCCCGTCAGCCTGCCCAATAGCGAGGCGGCCCGGCCGGCGGTCAATGATCCGCGTGGTGACATTGGGGAACATGGACAGCTGCGCGGCGGCGAGCATTCCGGCCGGGCCGGTGCCGACGATGAGCACGTCCACTTCCTCCGGGAGCTCCTCGGGGCGGTTCAGTCCGACGCCGGCTGCCGGCTTGATGCGCGGGTCACCGGATACGTATCCGTGGTGGTGGAACTGCACGGGCTTTCCTCACTTCGTTGTGGATGATTCACATCAGTTCGTGTTCTATATCAGAACAGTAGATTCGATAATCGAAAACTCTAAACTTGTTTTCCACTGTACGCCGGTTGTGACGCGGGCGACAAGTGGCTCCGGAAGTGCCGCAAAAACAGCCGAAACAAGGGGGTTGACGGAAGCTGCAAATCTATGGATAGTGATCGTATACGATTTCGTACCTGATGAGGAGACGTTTTGGAGCAGGTCAACGGCGACACCCTGGCAGCAGCACGCAAGGTGGTCGCGGTGCACATCAACTACCCCAGCCGGGCCGCCCAGCGTGGCCGCACCCCGGCCCAACCGTCCTACTTCCTCAAGCCTTCCAGCTCGCTGGCGCTCAGCGGAAGCCCCGTGGAGCGCCCGGCCGGCTGCGAACTGCTCGGCTACGAAGGCGAGATTGCGCTCACCATCGGCAAGGCCGCCCGCCGCGTCACGGTCGAGGAGGCCTGGAGCCACGTTGCCGCCGTCACCGCCAGCAACGACCTCGGAGTGTACGACCTGCGCTACGCGGACAAGGGCTCCAACCTCCGGTCCAAGGGCGGGGACGGGTTCACCCCTGTGGGCCCGGCACTTCTTCCGGCAGACGCCGTCGACCCTTCCAAACTTCGCATCCGCACCTGGCACAACGGTGAACTGGTCCAGGACGACACAACCGCTGACCTGCTCTTCCCCTTCGCCCGGCTGGTGGCGGACCTGTCCCAGCTCCTCACCCTCGAGGAGGGCGACATCATCCTCACCGGCACCCCTGCCGGCGCCTCCGTGGCCGCACCGGGCGACGTCCTGGAGGTTGAGGCGGGCACGATTGATGGCACCCTCACCACCGGACGCCTGGTCACCACCGTTGAGCAAGGCACGACGGCGTTCGCGGACTTTGGCGCCCAGCCCAAGGTTGACGACCTGCAGCGGGAGGAGGCCTACGGATCCCGCGAAGCCGCAGGGCTCCCTGCTCCTGCCAGCGCCCTCACCCCGGAACTGAAAGCCAAGCTCGAGTCGGTCGCCACCGCCACCCTGTCATCCCAGATGCGCAAGCGCGGCCTTAACAACGTCAGCATCGACGGCCTCCAGGCCACCCGCCCGGACCGGCGCGTGGTGGGCCTGGCCCGGACCCTGCGCTACGTGCCCAACCGGGAAGACCTCTTCAAGACCCATGGCGGCGGCTTCAACGCCCAGAAACGCGCCATCGATTCCGTCAACGAAGGCGAAATCCTGGTCATGGAAGCCCGCGGCGAAAAAGGCACCGGCACCGTGGGCGACATCCTGGCCCTGCGCGCCCAGGTCCGCGGCGCGGCAGCGATCATCACCGACGGCGGCGTCCGCGACTATACCGCGGTGGCCGGCCTGGAAATGCCCACGTACTTCGCCAACCCGCACCCCGCCGTGCTGGGCCGCCGGCACATCCCGTGGGACACGGACATCACCATCGCCTGCGGCGGAGCCACCGTCCAGCCCGGCGACATCATCGTGGCCGACTCCGACGGCATCCTGGTCATCCCGCCCGCCATCGCCGAAGAACTCGTTGAGGACTGCATCCAGCAGGAAAAGGAGGAAACCTTCATCTTCGAGATGGTCAAGCAGGGCAACAGCGTGGACGGCCTCTACCCGATGAACGCCGAATGGCAGGCCCGGTACAAGGAATGGGCAGGCAACCGCCATGACTGAAACCGCCGTGGCCGGCGTGGCAGCCACTCCCGGCAGCAAGTCCCAACAGGCGTACCAGGCCGTCAAGGCACGGATCGTGGAAGGCACCTACACTCCCGGCTACCGACTGGTCCTGGGTGCCATAGCGAAGGACCTGGGCTTCAGCGTGGTTCCGGTCCGGGAAGCGATCCGCAGGCTTGAAGCCGAGGGACTGGTGACGTTTGAACGGAACGTCGGCGCCACGGTGGCAGGCATCGACCCCACCGAATACCTCTACACCATGCAGACCCTCAGCATCGTGGAAGGTGCCGCCACGGCACTCTCCGCACCGCTGATCGACGGCCAGGCCATTGCCCGGGCCCGTGCCGTGAACCAGGAAATGCGCCAGTGCCTGGAGCACTTCGATCCGGTGCGCTTCACCCAGCTCAACCAGGACTTCCACAGCGTCCTGTTCGAACACTGCCCCAACCCGCACATCCTGGACCTGGTACACCGCGGCTGGAACCGGCTGGCCGCACTCAGGTCCTCCACCTTCCGCTTCGTCCCCGGCCGGGCCCGCGACTCGGTGGAGGAACATGAGGAACTCCTGAAGCTGATCGAGTCCGGTGCCGATGCCGACGACATCGAGAAGGCAGCCCGCCGGCACCGCACGGCGACCCTGGACGCTTACCTCGCCCAAACCAATTAGTACGAAAAGACCAGTTGTACGACGCGACCACTTGTACGAAGAGACCACAGTTAGGACTTCAACGATGACGACCTCAGTAGAAACCACCAAGCACTACGTTCCGGATGACCTGCCCAGCCACATCCAGCACTACATCAACGGCCAGTTCGTGGACTCAATCTCCGGCAAGACCTTCGATGTCCTGGACCCGGTGTCCAACCGCAACTACGCCACCGCCGCGGCCGGCCAGAAGGAAGACATCGACCTCGCCGTCGCGGCCGCCCGTGAAGCATTCGTGAACGGCCCGTGGCCCCGGATGAAGCCCCGTGAACGCGCCCGTGTCCTGAACCGGATTGCCGACGCCGTCGAGGCCCAGGAAGCCCGGCTCGCCGAACTCGAAACGTTCGACACCGGCCTGCCGATCACCCAGGCCAAGGGCCAGGCCCTCCGCGCTGCGGAGAACTTCCGGTTCTTCGCCGACCTGATCGTGGCCCAGTTCGACGACGCCATGAAGGTCCCCGGCTCCCAGATCAACTACGTCAACCGCAAGCCCATCGGCGTCGCCGGCCTGATTACGCCGTGGAACACCCCGTTCATGCTGGAGTCGTGGAAGCTCGCCCCGGCGCTGGCCACCGGCAACACCGTGGTCCTCAAGCCCGCCGAATTCACCCCGCTGTCCGCCTCCCTGTGGGCCACCATCTTCAAGGATGCAGGGCTGCCGGACGGCGTCTTCAACCTGGTCAACGGCCTGGGCGAGGAGGCCGGCGACGCCCTGGTCAAGCACCCGGACGTCCCGCTGATCTCCTTCACCGGCGAGACCACCACCGGCCAGACGATCTTCCGCAACGCCGCGGCCAACCTCAAGGGCCTGTCCATGGAGCTCGGCGGCAAATCCCCCTGCGTCGTGTTCGCCGACGCCGACGTGGACGCCGCCATCGACTCCGCCCTGTTCGGGGTCTTCTCCCTCAACGGGGAGCGCTGCACCGCCGGCTCACGCATCCTGGTGGAGCGCGCCATCTACGACGAATTCTGCGAAAAGTACGCCGCCCGGGCAAAGAACATCGTGGTGGGTGACCCCCATGACCCCAAGACCGAAGTGGGGGCCCTGGTCCACCCCGAGCACTACGACAAGGTGGCCTCCTACGTGGAGATTGGAAAGTCCGAAGGCCGGCTCCTGGCCGGCGGCGGCCGCCCCGGCCACCTGCCCGAAGGCAACTACATCGCACCCACGGTGTTCGCCGACGTCGCGCCCGATGCCCGGATCTTCCAGGAGGAAATCTTCGGACCCGTCGTGGCCATCACCCCGTTCGAGAACGACGACGAGGCCCTCGCCCTGGCGAACAACACCAAGTACGGCCTGGCCGCCTACATCTGGACCCAGAACCTGACCCGGGCCCACAACTTCTCGCAGAACGTCGAAGCCGGCATGGTGTGGCTGAACAGCCACAACGTCCGCGACCTGCGCACCCCGTTCGGCGGCGTCAAGGCCTCCGGCCTGGGCCACGAGGGCGGCTACCGCTCCATCGACTTCTACACCGACCAGCAGGCCGTGCACATCACGCTCGGCACCGTCCACACCCCCAAATTCGGCGCCTGAACCCAACCAGCTCGCATTTGTTGTCGTTTTGAGGCCTCAAAACGACAACTACTGCCAGTCAGTTGGGGAAGAAGCCCCCTTTCAAAGAAGAGAGACCATCATGACCAACTTCGTTCCCACCCCCACCGTCCCGGCACCGGACATCGTCCGCTGCGCCTACATGGAGATCGTGGTCACCGACCTCGCCAGGTCCCGCGAGTTCTACGTCGACGTCCTGGGCCTGCACGTCACCGAGGAAGACGAGAACGCGATCTACCTGCGCTCCCTGGAGGAATTCATCCACCACAACCTGGTGCTCCGCAAGGGACCCATCGCCGCCGTCGCCGCCTTCGCCTACCGGGTGAAGTCCCCTGCGGAGGTGGATGCCGCCGAGGCCTACTACAAGGAGCTCGGCTGCCGGGTGGAGCGCCGCAAGGAAGGCTTCACCAAAGGCATCGGCGACTCCGTCCGCGTGGAGGACCCGCTGGGCTTCCCGTACGAGTTCTTCTACGACGTGGAGCACGTGGAGCGGCTCACCCAGCGCTATGACCTCTACTCCGCCGGTGAACTGGTCCGCCTGGACCACTTCAACCAGGTCACCCCGGACGTCCCGCGCGGCCGCAAGTACCTGGAGGACCTGGGCTTCCGCGTCTCCGAGGACATCAAGGATGCCGACGGCGTCACCTACGCCGCCTGGATGCACCGCAAGCAGACCGTCCATGACACCGCCCTGACCGGCGGCAACGGCCCCCGCATGCACCACGTCGCGTTCGCCACGCACGAGAAGCACAACATCATCCAGATCTGCGACAAGATGGGCGCCCTGCGCATCAGCGACCGGATCGAACGCGGCCCCGGCCGCCACGGCGTGTCCAACGCGTTCTACCTCTACATCCTGGACCCGGACGGCCACCGCATTGAGATCTACACCCAGGACTACTACACCGGCGACCCGGACAACCCCACCATCACCTGGGACGTCCACGACAACCAGCGCCGCGACTGGTGGGGCAACCCCGTGGTCCCCTCCTGGTACACCGAGGCCTCCCTGGTCCTGGACCTGGACGGCAACCCGCAGCCGGTCATCGTCCGCGAGGAAAAGTCCGAGATGGCGGTCACGGTGGGCGCCGACGGCTTCTCCTACACCCGCAAGGACGGCTCGCCCGAAGGCGACCGGACGGGCTTCAAGCTGGGAGTCCAGGTCTAGCCATGCTGGAGCCCAAGACGATTGAGGCCATCGCGGACGAGCTGGTGGAAGCCGGCCGGACCCGCACCCCTGTCCCCCGCCTGACCGCCCGGTACCCGGAGATGACGGTGGAGGATTCCTACGCGGTGCAGCAGCTGTGGCGGCGCCGCAACGAGGACGCCGGCCGGACCCTGGTGGGGCGCAAGATCGGCCTCACGTCCAAGGCCATGCAGGCCGCCACCGGCATCACCGAACCGGACTACGGCGCCATCTTCGATGACATGGTGCTGGAGACCGGCTGCTCCGTTCGGTGGGACCAGTACACCCACCCGCGCGTGGAGGTGGAGCTGGCGTTCGTCCTCAGGGACGGACTTAAGGGCCCGGGCGTGACCATCTTCGATGTCCTGAAGGCCACCGACTACGTGGTTCCGGCCCTCGAAATCCTGGACTCCCGGATCGAGATGGAGGGCCGGACCATCGTGGACACCATCTCGGACAACGCCGCCATGGGCGCCATGGTGATCGGCGGCAACCCGGTCAAGCCGGACGCCGTTGACCTGCGCTGGGTCTCCGCCATCCTCTACAAGAACCAGACCGTGGAGGAAACCGGCGTGGCCGCGGGCGTGCTGGACCATCCCGCCAACGGCGTGCACTGGCTGGCCAACAAGATCGCCGCCCACGGCGACGCGCTCAAGGCAGGCGACATCATCCTGGCCGGCTCGTTCACCCGCCCACTGTGGGTGTACAAGGGCGACACCGTCCACGCCGACTACGGACCCCTGGGAGCTGTGACATGCCGTTTCGAATAGAAGACACCTTCCGCTCCGCCCTGGCTGCGCAAAAGCAAAAGGGAAAGGCAGGCCGCCCGCTCGCCGGGATGTGGGTGTGCTCCGGCAGCCCGCTGGTCGCCGAACTCTGCGCGGGGGCAGGGCTGGACTGGCTGCTGGTGGACGCGGAGCACAGCCCCAACGGCCTCGAGTCCATCCTCGCCCAGCTCCAGGCCATCCATGGCTACCCGGTCCACACCGTGGTCCGGCCGCCGGTGAATGACACGGTGGTGATCAAGCAGTACCTGGACCTGGGGGTTCAGAACCTGCTGATCCCCATGGTGAATTCGGTGGCGGAAGCGGAGGCGGCGGTTGCTGCCACCCGCTATCCGCCCCACGGCACCCGCGGCGTGGGCTCGGCCCTGGCCCGCGCCGCACGCTGGAACCGGGTCCCGGACTACCTCGCCCGGGCCAGCGAGACCATCAGCGTCACCGTCCAGATTGAATCGACGGCGGCCGTCGAGGCTGTGGAGGACATCCTCAAAGTGGACGGTGTGGACGCCATCTTCGTGGGCCCCTCCGACCTCGCCGCTTCCATGGGCCTGCTGGGACAGCAGGAACACCCCGAGGTGCGCGCCGCCGTCGAACACTGCCTGTCCGTTGCCAAGGCGGCCGGGAAACCCGGGGGCGTCAACGCCTTCGCTCCCGCCACGGCCGAGCACTACCTCGCCAACGGCGCGGACTTCATCCTGGTGGGCGCCGACGTCGCACTCCTCGCCCGCGGTTCCGAGGCCCTCGCAGCAAAGTACATTCCCCACGCCGACGGCGACACCCCCGCCAGCTACTGACCTTCCCTTCCTAAGGACTTGCCATGACACTTTCTGCGATCTCCCCTGCCTTTTCGCCGGAGCATGAAGCCTCGCTCCTGGCTTCCGTCCCTACCGGCCTGCTCATCAACGGTCAGTGGCGCGAGGCGTCCGACGGCGGCACGTTCGATGTGCACGACCCCGCCACCGGGGAGGTGCTCGCCACCCTCGCCTCCGCCACCAGCGAAGACGCCATTGCCGCACTCGATGCAGCCGACGCCGTGCAGGCGTCCTGGGCGCGCACCGCACCTAGGACCCGGGCCGAGATCCTCCGGCGGGCCTTCGACCTGGTGACCGAGCGGGCCGAGGACTTCGCCCTGCTGATGACCCTGGAAATGGGCAAACCGCTGGCCGAGGCCCGCGGTGAGGTCACCTACGGGGCGGAGTTCCTGCGCTGGTTCGCGGAGGAAACCGTCCGCGATTACGGCCGCTACCTCACCACCCCGGAGGGCAGGAACAAGATCCTGGTCCAGCACAAACCCGTGGGCCCCTGCCTGCTCATCACCCCCTGGAACTTCCCGCTCGCGATGGCCACCCGCAAGGTCGCCCCCGCCATCGCCGCCGGCTGCACCATGGTCCTCAAACCCGCCAAGCTCACCCCGCTTACGGCGCAGTACTTCGCCCAGACCATGCTCGACGCCGGCCTTCCCGCCGGGGTCGTCAACGTCGTCGCATCCTCCTCCGCGTCCGGGATCTCCGGCCCGCTCCTGAAGGACTCAAGGCTGCGGAAGGTCTCCTTCACCGGCTCCACCCCCGTCGGCAAGCGCCTCATGGCAGACGCCGCGCAGAACGTGCTGCGCACCTCGATGGAGCTCGGCGGGAACGCGCCGTTCATCGTCTTCGAAGACGCCGACCTGGACAAGGCCGTCGAAGGGGCCATGGCAGCCAAGATGCGGAACATGGGCGAAGCCTGCACCGCGGCCAACCGGTTCCTGGTCCACGAATCCGTGGCGCAGGAGTTCACCCGGAAGTTCGCCGCCGCCATGGGCGCCCTGCACACCGGGCGCGGCACCGAGGCGGCCACCCAGGTGGGACCCCTCATCGACGCGGGCGCCCGTGATGAGGTGCATGCACTGGTGAGCGCCGCCGTCGACGCCGGAGCAGTGGCCGTGACCGGCGGCGCACCGGTGGACGGAGCGGGCTACTTCTACCAGCCCACCGTCCTGGCCAACGTGCCCAACCACGCGGCGATCCTTGGCCAGGAAATCTTCGGCCCCGTAGCCCCGGTGACCACCTTCAGCACCGAGGAAGACGCCATCCGGCTCGCCAACAACACCGAATACGGTCTGGCGTCCTACCTCTTCAGCCGCGACTTCAACCGCCTCCTGCGCGTCGCGGAACAGATCGAATTCGGCATGGTCGGGTTCAACGCCGGCGTCATCTCCAACGCCGCCGCACCCTTCGGCGGCGTCAAGCAATCCGGCCTGGGCCGCGAAGGCGGCTCCGAAGGCATCGCCGAATACACCACCACCCAATACATCGGCATCGCCGACCCCTACGCCGGGTAACCGCGGGGAAGAAGCACCTGCCGCCCTGGTCGAAAGGGTGGCAGGTGCTTCTTGACGCGGGTCAGCCGACGCGGGTGTAGCTGATCTCGGTCGCCCCCGCCGGCGCCGCGGGAAGTGTCACGTACGTGCCCTGGGCCCTGTTGCCATGTCCGGGAAGGGCTCCGGGCACCGTGACGTAGCTGCCCTCAAGCTTCGGCGATACCTCCGATCCGGGTGGCAACGTAACGTAGCGGCCCCCTCGGGAGATGTCGGTAGGTGCTGTTGCGGGCGCTTCAGTGAGCTCGGACTCTACGGTCATGGTGTTCTCCTGCTTGTCGGGGGCGTCGACGACGCAAAACCCAGCACCTGTGCGCCGTGGAGAAATAAGGGCCGCGGTACCGCTGGTGGGCGTTTGACGGGGTCGTTTGCCTGGATCCGGGGAGGAGTTACCCGGCGGTTCTCGAGGGCTTCGCCGGCCTGATCCCCACCCTAAGGTTTAATCTGACAAGTTCACAATAAGGCGGGCTGATTTTTACGCCGTTCCCTCTCCGCCAACAGTCCTGCGCACAAACACAAGAGCGGGGGCGGGCACTCACCCAAACTGGGGAGTAACCCGCTACGCCGACCGGCTGGCGTCCTCGCCTACTCGATGTGGAGTATCCCTTGGAAACGTACGATGCACTTCTTGCCTCCATTGCCCCCGCTGCCGGCACTGGCCGGACCATCCTCAATCCGGCCACGGGCGAACCGGTAGGCGAAGCCCCCGTCCACAGCCTCGATTACCTGGAAAGCGCCGTGGCCGCAGCCGTGGCCGCGCAGCCAGCCTGGGCTGCCCTGGGCCACGACGCAAGGTCCGCCGCGCTGCTCAAGGCAGCCGACGCCGTCGAACGCTCCGCCGAGGAACTCGCCCAGCTGCTCTCCCGCGAGCAGGGCAAACCGCTGAACGGCCCCAACGCCCGCTTCGAAGTGGGCGCCTGCGTCGCCTGGCTCCGCGCCACGGCCGGCCTGCCGCTGGAACCGGAAACCATCGTGGACGACGGTGAGACCCGCGCTGAGCTGCATTACCGGCCCATCGGCGTGGTCGGGGCGATCGGCCCGTGGAACTGGCCCATGATGATCGCCGTCTGGCAGCTGGCGCCGGCCCTGCGCATGGGCAACACCGTCGTCGTCAAGCCCTCCGGCAACACCCCGCTCTCCGTGCTGGCGCTGGTCAAGGTCCTCAACGAAGAACTCCCCGAAGGCATCCTGTCCGTGGTGTCCTGCGGCCGCGAGGTGGGCGCCCGCCTCACCGACCACCCGGCGATCGGTAAGATCATGTTCACCGGCTCCACCGCCGGCGGCCGCGCCATCATCAAGTCCTCCGCCGACACCGTCAAGCGGCTCACCCTGGAACTTGGGGGCAACGACGCCGGCATTGTCCTGCCCGACGCCGACCCCAAGGCCATTGCCACGGACATCTTCTGGGGCGCCTTCCTCAACACCGGCCAGACCTGCGCCGCGCTCAAGCGCCTCTACGTCCACGACGACATCTACGACGCCGTTTGTGACGAGCTCGTGGCGGTCGCCAAGCAGATGCCCATGGGCAACGGCCTGGACGAGAACAACGTGCTGGGACCGCTGCAGAACAAGGCGCAGTACGACGTCGTGGCCACCCTCGTGGAGGCGGCCAAGGCTTCCGGGGCACGCGTCCTGCTGGGCGGGAACCCGGATACCAGCCAGCCCGGCTACTTCTACCCCACCACCCTGGTGGCGGACATCGACAACGACAACCCGCTGGTGGCCGAGGAACAGTTCGGCCCCGCCCTGCCGATCATCCGCTACAGCAGCATCGACGAGGCGGTGGAAAAGGCGAACGGGCTCGACGTCGGCCTGGGCGCCTCCGTCTGGTCCCCCAACCTGGAAGCAGCCCGGGAGGTCGCGGCCCGCATCCAGGCCGGAACCGTGTGGATCAACCGGCACGGCGCCGTGGACCCGCGCATCCCGTTCGGCGGCGCCAAGCAGTCCGGCTACGGCGTGGAATTCGGCGTGGAGGGCCTCAAGGCCCTGGGCGTACCGCAGGTGATCAACGGCTGATGTTGACGCGGGAGCCCGGCACGCAAGGTTGCCGGCGCCGGGCTCCCGGGGCTTCGCGGCGCTACCCCATGGCCGGGGCCGTGGACGTCCGGCCGGCGAACTGCCGGCGGGCCCACCGGGCAAGTTTCTTGCCCTTGCCCTTCCACCAGTTGTCCTCGTCCTGGTTGTGGTGGAACCGGAAAACAATGGCCACCAGGACAAACATGCCCATCACCACGTCCACCCAGGAGGACACCACCAGGGCGATGAAGACGGTCATGGCATTGGCCACGATCGACGGGATCGCCAGGGTACGGAAGACGGTGCTGGCCACGTAACGCCGGTGGGACCGCGGGACGGACAATTCACGGACCATGTCAAAGCAGACGCAGACCACAACAATGGTCTGCCCGATGGCCAGCAGGATCTGCCCCGGCAAGGAGCTGCTGAACGCGGCCACGGATTCCATCCCCGGGCTCATGGCCGGACCCGGGTTGAAGCAGCTTCGCTGAGAACCTTAAACACGAAAACCCCCAGAAATTGCGGAACCATCGCCGCTGATCCGGCGATGGTTCCATTCAAATTCCAGGGGGCTTTTCCGTCACGAGTAGCGGGTACTCATATTTGTCCGGGGCACCGGGAAACGCTACCTGCTCTCCGGCATCCCGTTATTGTCCGATCGCCCGGGGCCGCCACAACATGACCGCCTGTGACCGGGGCCGGGGGCGCTGGCCACGGGCCAGGCTCACCACATCGCCCGCGGCGCCGGCGGCGAAGATGCGCGAATCCACGGAACGCGGCCGCCGCCCGAGTTCCTCGGTGAGTTCAGCGATCCGGCTCTGGAGGGCTGCCACCTGGTTTTCGAGTTCCAGGATGCGCTTGATCCCCTCCAGCGACACACCTTCGTGCGACAGCCGCTGCACTTCCCGCAGCATGTTCACGTCACGCTGCGAATAGCGCCGGGACTTTCCGGGGGCACGGCTGGGCTTGACGATGCCAAGCCTGTCGTACTGCCGCAGGGTCTGGGGGTGCATGTCCGCCAGCTCTGCCGCCACCGAAATCACAAAGATCGGCTGGTCAGCATTGATGTCCACGGCTCACCTCCGCGCCTAGAGCCGGGCCTTGGCTGCCAGGCCCTCGCGAACGTCCGCCGACGACGTGGCCTCGGCGAACGCCTTGACCGCAGCTTCGGCATCCTTGTTGAGATTCTTGGGAACCGCGACGTCGATCGTCACCAGCAGGTCGCCGGTGGCCTTGGGCGTCTTGACGCCTTTGCCCTTGACCCGCAGGGTACGGCCGGACGGCGTGCCTGCCGGGACGCGGACCTTGACCTTGTCGCCGTCGATGGTGGGAACTTCGATGTCCGCGCCCAAAGCAGCCTCCGGGAAGGTGACGGGGACGTGGATCCGGAGGTTGTCGCCGTCGCGCGTGTAAAACGCATGTGGCTGGACCGACACGGAGACCACCAGGTCACCATTGCCGGCGGGACCGGGCTGGCCCTTGCCACGCACGCGGACCTTCTGGCCGTCCTTGATACCCGCGGGAACCCGGACATCGATGACCTCGCCGCTGGGTTCACGCAGGCCGATGGTGGTGCCGCGGATGGAGCCGGCAAAGGAGATGCTGGTCGACGCGGTCCGGTCGGCGCCCTTCTGCGGGGCGCGCTGGAATCCGGGGGCGCCGCCGAAGCCGCCGAAGAGGTCGGCGAACTCGGGCGGGATGCCGCCGGCGGAGGGATTGAAACCACCGGCGTGCCGTCCGGTATTGCCGGTGAACAGGCCGCCGAACATGTCCTCAAACCCGCCGTTGGGGGCGCCGGCGCCGCCGGGAGCAAAGCGGGCCCCGCTGCCCATGGCCCGGATGGCGTCATACTGCTGGCGCTCATCCGGATCCGAAAGCACCGAATAAGCCTCGGAGATGTCCTTGAACTTCCTCTCGGAAGCGGCGTTCCCCGCATTCGTATCAGGGTGGTGCTGCCGCGCAAGCTTCCGGTAGGCCTTCTTGATGTCGGCGTCGGAAGCGTCCTTGGCAACACCAAGGATCTTGTAAAAGTCCTTGTCCACCCAATCCTGGCTAGCCAATGGCGTTTCCTTTCAAAGTACAAAAGCGTTAGGGCGAGATTACCGCTGAACGCCGGAGCGGATGAGGGGGCCCGGGCGGGACCCCCTCATCCGCGGAGGCGATGGGCAACTAAGCCGGGACGGCCACGATCACCTGGGCTGCGCGGAGGACACGGTCGCCTGACTTGTAGCCGGAGCGGAGGACCTGGCTGACGGTGTCAACCTCGATGTCCTCGCCGGGCTGCTGGATCAGGGCTTCGTGGATCGTGGGATCGAACTCCACGCCGGTTTCGTCGATGCGGACCAGGCCGTAGGTCTTCAGCGCGTTCTCCAGTTTGGTGGCGATCGCGGCGAATGGGCCGTCGGTGAGGTCACCGTGCTGCCGTGCGGCGTCGACGTCGTCCAGGACCGGGAGCAGGGAATTCAGGACGCCGATGACGGCCATTTCCCCTGCCACGGCACGGTCGCGTTCAACGCGCTTGCGGTAGTTGACGTACTCAGCCTGAAGACGGAGCAGGTCGTTGCGCAGTTCGGCTGCCTCGGCGCCGGCGGACCCTGCGGGGGCACCCTGGGCCACGGATTCCTCGGCCGGCACGTCCACGCCGTTGAGAATCTCCTCGGCCTGGGCCAGCGCGTCGCCGTCGGAATCTGCTGCCCCGGCCCGGGAACCGGCCCCCGGAGCGGACTGGCCGCCCTCGGGGTGCCGGGCCTGCCCGGTCACCGGGTCAACCTTGCGGTTGTCCCGGATGACGGGCTCCTGGCCGTTGCCCTGCGTGTTCTGCTGGCTTGCGGATGTGTTGTGCTCTTCCTCGTTACCGTGGTGCGGCATGGGTTACTTCTTCGCTTCGTCTTCGTCGATGATTTCGGCGTCGACGATGTCCTCGTCCTTGGAACCTGCCGAAGCTCCGGCGGCACCTTCAGCACCTGCAGCACCTGCAGCGCCTGCGCCGTCCGGCGAACCGGCCTGGGCGTAGATGGCCTCGCCCAGCTTGGTCTGGGAAGCCTGCAGCTTCTCGAACGCGGACTTCACAGCGGCGTCGTCGGTGCCCTCAAGGGCCTTCTTGAGGCTGTCGACGTCGGCCTGGACCTCGGTCTTGACCTCTTCGGGCAGCTTGTCCGCGTTGTCGGCGATCAGCTTGTCCACGGAGTAGGCAAGCTGCTCGGCCGTGTTGCGGGTGTCGGTTGCCTCGCGGCGCGCCTTGTCCTCGGCTGCGTGCTCCTCGGCGTCGCGGACCATCCGGTCGATGTCTTCCTTGGAGAGGCTGGAGCCACCGGTGATGGTCATGGACTGCTCCTTGCCGGTGCCCTTGTCCTTGGCGGAGACGTGCACAATGCCGTTCGCGTCGATGTCGAAGGTGACCTCGATCTGCGGAATACCGCGCGGTGCCGGGGCGATGCCGGTGAGTTCGAACGTGCCCAGCGGCTTGTTGTCGCGGGTGAACTCGCGCTCGCCCTGGAAGACCTGGATCGCCACGGACGGCTGGTTGTCATCCGCCGTGGTGAAGGTCTCGGACCGCTTGGTGGGGATGGCGGTGTTGCGCTCGATCAGGTGCGTCATCACGCCACCCTTGGTTTCGATGCCGAGGGACAGCGGGGTGACGTCGATCAGGAGGACGTCCTTGCGCTCACCCTTCAGCACGCCGGCCTGCAGGGCTGCGCCGACTGCGACGACCTCGTCCGGGTTCACGCCCTTGTTGGGCTCCTTGCCGCCGGCCAGTTCCTTCACCAGGTCGTAGACGGCGGGCATACGGGTTGAACCGCCCACCAGCACGATGTGGTTGATGTCGGAGAGCTTGATGCCGGCTTCCTTGATGACGTCGTGGAACGGCTTCTTGGTGCGCTCCAGCAGGTCCTTGGTGAGGTCCTGGAACTTGGCGCGGGTCAGCTGCTCGTCCAGGTGGACCGGGCCGTCGGGGGTGACGGAGAGGTACTGGAGCGAGACGTTGGTGCTGGTGGAGGAGGAGAGTTCCTTCTTGGCCTGCTCAGCTGCTTCGCGGAGGCGCTGAAGGGCGATCTTGTCCTTGGAGAGGTCGATGCCCTTCACCTTGAGCTGGTTCAGCAGGTAGTCAACGACGCGCTGGTCCCAGTCGTCGCCGCCCAGGCGGTTGTCACCGGCGGTGGCGCGGACCTGGATGGTGGAGAAGTTGTCTTCGTCCTTGCCGACTTCCAGCAGGGAGACGTCGAAGGTGCCGCCACCGAGGTCGAAGACCAGGATTAGTTCGTCTTCCTTGCCCTTGTCCAGGCCGTAGGCCAGTGCCGCGGCGGTGGGCTCGTTGACGATGCGCAGGACGTTCAGGCCTGCGATTTCGCCGGCTTCCTTGGTGGCCTGGCGCTCGGCGTCGTTGAAGTAGGCCGGGACGGTGATGACGGCGTCGGTGACCTTTTCACCCAGGTAGGACTCGGCGTCGTTCTTCAGCTTCATGAGGATACGCGCGGAAATTTCCTGCGGGGTGTACTTCTTGGCGTCGATGTCCACCTTCCAGTCGGTGCCCATGTGGCGCTTGACTGAAGCGATGGTGCGCTCGATGTTGTTGACGGCCTGGCGCTTGGCGATTTCGCCAACCAGGACCTCGCCGGACTTGGAGAATGCAACGACCGACGGCGTGGTGCGGCCACCCTCGGCGTTGGCAATAACGGTGGGCTCGCCACCTTCGAGAACGGAGACGACGGAGTTGGTGGTTCCGAGGTCGATACCTACTGCACGTGACATGTGTTGCTTCCTTCTTTCCTTGGAAACTGGTTGGCGCCCTAAGCATTGAGCGTTCTGCACTCAACTTTACTCAGGGCGCCACCGATGTCAATCCAAAGTTGAGTGCAGTCCGCTCAACTTTGGATGCCGCGCCGGATAACAGCCGCGGTATTCCTTGGATTTCCGGGCTTTTGCGCGCAGAATTACGACGCCGGAAGGCGGGTTCGCTTTAGGAGAACGCGGCGCCGGGCTACTCAGCGCTCCGTGTCCCGGTCGCCGTGCAGCGGGCCGCGCTCTTCCGCCGTCGCCTGGACCTGGCGGTCGGTAAGCCCTTCACGCGCGGCCTCCTCTGTTCGGGCGCCGCCGGCTGTGCCGGCCTCCCCGTAGTCGCCTTCCTCGTATTCGCCGTCGGCAAGGTCCCGCCCGGGCCCGTTGACGGTACCGCCGGCGCCATGGTCCGCGTCCACGTATTGCCCGCCTTCGCCCGCACCTCCGGCAGGGGCCCCAACCGTTCCGGCATCGCCGTAGTTGCCTTCCGGATACTGGTCGTCCCGTTCGCCCGCCGGCCTTTCCACGGCTCCGGCATCGCCATAGTCACCATCCACGTACTGCCCGCCTTCACCCTCCAGCCCGGGTGCGCTGCTTCCCTTGCGGGGCTCCTCGGCTGCAACTTCAGGGTTCTCGGTCATGGTGCATCTCTCCTTCGAGGCTCCGCGTCCATGCGGGCGCACTGGCAGTCTATCGACGGCCCGCGCGCACCAACAGGGCTTCGCCGGCACCTATCGGGAGGCCCCTGCCGGCAGGCCGGCGATGCCTGCCAGGACGGCGAGGTGATGGTCGAAGAGGTCAGCGGGCGCATGGAAGGTATCCGGCCCGTACTGGTTGAACACCTCGAAGCTGACCGCACCAAAGAGGGAGCTCCACACCAGGACACCCCTCGCCACCAGTTCCTCCGGAAGGTCCAGGCCAAACTCGGAACGGATGGCGGCAAGGTCCCTGCCCAGGGTTGGCGGCAGTTGCGGTGCGCCTTCGGCCGGAACTGCCAGCTGCCCTGCCCGGGAAGCTGCGTCCAGGATGCCGATGAGGCTGACGATGACCCTGGTGCCCGGGCCCGTCGTGCGCTCCGCCGGGGCGCTGTAGCCGGGCACGGGGCTGCCAAAAAGGAGCGCGTAGCTGGAAGGCTCGCGCAGGGCCCATTCCCGGACCGCGCGGCCCAGCGCCCGGAAGCGGGCAGTGTGGTCATCCTCCGGCGCTTGGGCGACGGCGGCGTCCACCGCGTCCCCAAGCTCGCCGAAGGCGTCTATCAGCAACAAGGTCAGGAGCTCGTCCCGGCTCTCCACATAGCGGTAGACCGCGGAGGACACCACCCCGAGGTCCCTCGCCACCGCCCGCAGGGAGAGAGCGGCCGCACCGTGCGTTGCCAGGTGCTGCCGCCCCAGGCGGACGATATCCGCCACGGTTTGCGCCCTTGCCCGTTGCCGCGGGGTGAGGGGGCGGACAACAGTGCCGGCTGTTTTTTCGACGTCAGTCACGGGTCCAGCATGCCATAAACGAGAGCGCCGGAATCAAAAGAGAGCACCGCTCTTGACTTAGTCGGCGTATGGGGTCATGCTGTTTCCCGAGAGCGGTGCTCTCGGAAAAGGAACAAGGAGGCCACAATGGCAGATGTGTACGTAGTAACCGGAGCGGGACCGGTGGGGTGGACGGTGGCCGAACAGTTGGCAGACCTGGGACGGCAGGTGCGCGTCCTCACGCGGTCGGGCAGCGGACCACAGCACCCGCTGATCGAGCTCATGGCCGGTGATGCGAAGGATCCCGAGGTTCTGCGATCAGCCCTGGCCGGCGCCCGGGCAGTCTTCCACTGCATTCACGGCTCGGCGTACACCGCCGCGGCATGGCGGGCGGAGCTTCCCGCCGCCGAGCAGGCGGTCCTCACTGCGGCGCACCAAGCGGGTGCCGTCGTCGTATTCCCGGAAAGCCTCTACTCCTACAGCGAGCCGGACAGCGTGATGACGGAGGGCAGCCCGCGCCACGCTGCGGGCGGCAAACGCGGGGTGCGGACGGAGCTGCTCCGGGCCCGCGAGGCCGCCACAACGCCAACGGTGAGCGTGGTGGCAGGCGACTTTTTTGGTCCCCGCGTCCGGATGGCGCACGGCGGGGAGCGCATGGTGGTGCCCATCCTGGCGGGGAAGAACGTCAGCGTGGTGGGCAGCTCACGGCAGCCGCACTCGTTCACGTACGTCCCGGACCTGGCCACGGCGATGATCGCGGCGGCGGACAGGCCCTCCGCCTGGAATGCCGTATGGCACGCCCCCACGGGTCCGGCCCTTACCCAGATGGAGCTGGCCCACGCCTTCGCCGCCGCGGCAGGACGGCCGGCGCCCAAGGTGCGCGCCCTGCCCGGCTGGACCCTCCGCACCGCCGGGATGCTCTCAACCGACGCCCGCGAGCTGGCCGAGATGCTGTACCAGTTTGAGCGGCCGTTCATCATGGACTCGGCCGCGTCCCAGGCTGCCCTGGAAGTCGGTCCGACTCCGCTGGAAACGGCTGCTGCCGCCACCGTGGACTGGTGGCGGCAGCAGGGTTAGTGCTCCGAGGTTTAGCGCTTTGGCGCAGGGTCAGCGGCTGGGCACTTCTTCCAGCGGCTCGACGCCGGGCTCCCGCGGCCGGGCTGCATTCCCGCCGTCCGCGCGCCCCAGCTTGCTGGGCCACCAGATCTTCGGTCCGATGTCGTAGGCCAGGGCCGGCACCAGCAGCGAGCGCACCAGGACGGTGTCCAGCAGCACACCGAACGCCACTATGAACGCCAGCTGCACCAGGAACATGATGGGAATGACGCCAAGCGCTGCAAATGTGGCCGCGAGCACCACGCCCGCGGAGGTGATGACCCCTCCGGTCACCACCAGGCCACGGAGGATGCCGGGCCGGGTGCCGTGCTTGAGCGACTCTTCACGGACCCGGCTCATCAGGAAGATGTTGTAGTCCACGCCCAGGGCCACCAGGAACACGAAGCCAAACAGCGGAACCGTCGCATCCGCGCCCGGGAAGCCAAGGATGTTGTTGAAGACAAAGGCCGACACACCGAGCGCCGCCGCGTAGGAAAGCACCACGGAGAGCACCAGCAGGACCGGGGCCACGATCGAGCGCAGCAGCAGCATCAGGATGAAGAGGATCACCACCAGGACCACCGGAATGATGACCACCAGGTCGTGCTGGGCGGTGGTGTTGGTGTCCAGCGCCGTAGCGGTGACGCCGCCCACCAGGGCGCCGGGATCGACGGCCTTCACCCCGGCCCGCAGCGCCTTGACGGTTTCCTCCGCTTCCAGCGAGTCCGCCGCGTCGTTGAGGGTGGCGTTGATGATCACCTTTCCTTCGCGGACGTCCGGGGCGCTGGGAGCCCCGGGGGCTCCGGTGATGGGGACGCTGCCCGGGCCCAGCAGGTAGGCCTCGCCCACGCCGTCGTCCGCTTTCACGCGGTCCAGCACCTCGGCGGCCTTGGCCTGGTCAGCAATCACGACGGCGGGGCTGCCGCTGCCGGCGTCGAAATGGCGGGCCAGTGCGTCCTGGCCGTCGACGGCGTTGGAGGCGGTGAGGATGACGTCGGTCTGCGGTACGCCGTTGGCCTTCAGCTGGAACAGGCCGCCTGCCGCAACCAGCAGCAGGAGGACCGAAGCCACCCAGACGGTCCTGGGCCGCCGCGCTACCAGCGAACCGGTGGCACGCCACAGCCCCTTCTGGCCTTCCAGGCCCGTAACCAGTTCGGGTTCACGCTGGTCTGCAGGGAGGAGCTTGGGACGGAACGGCCAGAAGGCTGCCCGGCCCAGCAGGGCCATCAGCGCGGGCAGCAGGGTCAGCGCTGCGAACAGGGCACACAGGATGCCTGCGGCCGCCACCGGTCCCAGCGCCTTGTTGGAGTTCAGGTCGGAGAAGAGCAGGCACAGCAGCGCGATGATCACGGTGGCGCCGGACGCCAGGATGGGCTCGAAGGACGCCTTCCAGGCGTTCAGGACAGCCGCGGTGCGGTTGGTGGTGTGGGTGAGCGCTTCCCGGAAGCGTGCCACGAACAGCAGGGCGTAGTCCGTGGCCGCACCGATTACCAGGATGGAGAGGATGCCCTGGCTTTGGCCGTTGAGCTGGATCCAGCCGGCTTTGGCCATGCCGAACACCAGCAGGATTGCTGCGCACAGGGCAAACACGGAGGTCAGCAGCACCATGATGGGCAGCAGCAGGGACCGGTAAACGATGAGGAGGATGACGAACACCGCGGACAAGGCCACCAGCAGGAGGATGCCGTCAATGCCGCCGAAGGCTGCGGTGAGGTCGGCGGCAAGGCCGGCGGGGCCGGTCACGAAGGTCTGGGCACCTGCCGGGGCCGCTTCTGTGACAGTCCCGCGGAGTTCCTTGACCGCATCCTTGAGCTCAACCGAGGACCCCACCGGGACCACGAACTGCACCGCCTTGGCGTCCTTGGAGGGAATCGGGCCGATCACCGTGCTGCCCAGTTTGAGGTCTTCAAGGCTGGTCTTGAGCGTGGCCAGCTCCCCCAGCTGGGCGGGAGTGAAAGCCTCGCTTTTCTCGATGACGATGATCCCCGGGACCTCATCCGAGTCCCGGAACTTTGCCTGCCAGTCCTGCGCCTCGGTGGCCTCGGCGCTGGCGGGCAGGAATGACGCCTGGTCGTTGGAGGAGACCTCCTCCAACCGGCCGAAGGTGGGGCCGCCGACCCCGGCGAGACCCAGCCAGATCAGCACCAGGACGACAGGGACCAGCCAGCGCAGCCAGAAAGGGACTCGCTCCTTGGCAACTTTATTGCGGTTCATGGCGCCTTCCATCGATAAGCGGGCGGAGTAGTATTTGTTCCAGCATAGATTATCTCCACCATAGAGATAAGTGGCTGCCAAGCTTTTTTCGGCAGGTAGGGGACGAATGCCGGGCCTGCAGTAATATCCGTCAGTACGGCCGGACGGAAGTGTGGGCGTGGAACCAGGAAGGCAGGGAGGTGGGCATGGCACGCAAGACGTCAGCTGGCGCGGCACCAGGACCATCCGGCGGCCCTCCCGGTGGTCCGCCACACCCGCTGATCCGCCTCCTGCAGGAGTTCACCATGGAGGCCAACCGCTATGTGGATGTCGCCGGCGGCAGGAAGGACATGCACCGCACGGACATGAATGCCCTCGCCGTCATCATGCGGCACACGGCCGCCGGGAGCGTGGTGACGCCCGGGGTCCTGCGCAAAGAGCTGAACCTGAGCTCGCCTGCCACCACCGCCCTCATCGACCGACTGGACCACTCGGGGCATATCGTGCGCGAGCGGAACAGCACGGACCGGCGCCAGGTCCAGCTGAAGATGACCCCCAAGGCCTTCCAGGACGGGGGCGCTGTCTTCGCTCCCCTGGCCCAGCACATGGGCAGCGCCATGGCGGACTTCTCGCAAGACGAGCTGGAAACAGTCACACGCTTCATGACCGCAATGGTGGAGGCCACGGTGGCTGCCCGGAGCGAGTCCGCCGATAGCTAGGTGACATTCCCGGAAGGCTCAGGAAAGGGCCGTTTCGGATGTCCGAAGACGGCCCTTCCTGCTTCCCCCAACCAGGGCGGCGCCCGGGGACTAAGGCGCCTTGGGTCGAAGCGCCACCAGCCACCCGGCCCACTCGCGGGCCGCACTGAAGTTCCACGTCTTCGCCCCGCTTGGCCCCGCTGCCGCCTGGATGCCATCCGCAACTTCGAAGCGGCGCGCACCGGTTTCCACTGCCTGGGACATCCCGGCCGGCGAAGTCAGGGTCACGGAGCTTGAGTTGACGCTCATGCATCCCACAAGCATCGCGTTCGCGGCCGTGGTGGCCACCGCTGGAATGGTTCCCGACGATGCCGCCGCGCCCGAGCCGGACGTGGCAGCGGTGTCGGGCCCTGAGGCGCCGGAATACCTGGCGATGCCTCCCCCGCTCGTCGTCGAAGAGGTGGTCCAGGCATAATCCGCCGGCTCGGTCCCGGTGGCGACTTTGTAGTAGCCGTAGACCTTGGGGTTCGCGATATTGGTCACCGATGCCAGCACTGTCCACCCGGCGGGGACACCTGACGTTGCGATGGTACCGCCCGTGAGGGACACGCAGCTGACCAGCAGGTCGCCCTGGGCGACATTGGCCGGCTTGGGGATCCTGAGGGTGGTGGTTGCCGTGGTGTTCACGGCCTGGCTCACTGACTCGCGGACGATGGTGCCGCCGCCGCCGGTGTTGCCGGAGGTGACGCTCCAGGCCTGCGTGGCCGCCGTGGCGTCCGTATTGCCGGCGGCGTCGGTGGCCCACACGCTGAAGTTATGCGATGCAACCGCCAGTCCTGAGTACGTCTGTGGCGAGGTGCACGCTGTCCGCGCCGCCCCGTCCAGGCTGCACTGGAAGGTTGAATTGGCCTCACTCGAGGTGAATGCGAAGGAGGCACTGGTCGACGTCGTTGTCGCGGGCGGTCCGGAAGTGATGGTTGTCTCGGGCGGCGTGGTGTCCCCCGGCGGAGGCGGAGTGGAGGTGCCGGCCCCGATCTTCCGGGGGTCGTAGGCCGCATCGACGAGCAGGGCAGGTACGTAGGCGGCTGCGATGGACTGCCATGGTACGAGCTTGAAGTTCTGCTTGCCGGTGTCGTTGCTGGTGTCCTGGGTGACAAAGAAACCCTGGGGGAACGGGCCCCCAACCCCGAAGTTGGTGACGTCTATGCCGTCCATGCCCGTGACAGCATCGATTCCGTTACCGGCCGGGATGGCGAAGGCCCCCAATGGCCGGTTGTCGTCGCGGGAGTAGACGTGGAACCGGTTGGAGCCCTGGCTTGCTGCCAGCAGGTAGCCGGCGCCCCCGCTGCCGTAGTAGATGCTGATGCCCTTGATGTCCTGGACGATGTCCCCGCCGTTCTCGGTGGTGCTGACAACCTTCGTCCCCGCGGTTGAATCCCCGGGTTCAGCCCCGTACCGCCAGATTCCGCCGATATCCTCCTGCGCAATGTAGAGCCGCTTCATCTCGTCGTCGGCCACCAGGCCCTCGGTGTGGGCGGGGCCGCTTACAGTCCAGCTGCGCACGAGCTTGCCGGTGACCGATCCGGTGGAGCCGTCAAGCTCCCACTGCTCGACCTTGCCAACGTCAGTAACGTAGGCAAAGTACTTGCCGGTGTCCGGCGAGTGATAGAAGGAGAACCCGCGGGGTGTGGCGATGTTGGAGGTCGGCGCAAAGCTGCCCACCTTGGTGAGCGAACGGTCGGCCTCGTTGACCTTGTAGAAGTCAAGGCTCCGGACCCGGTTGCTGACACCCACCAGGCCCACTCGGCTGCTGCCGAGGGGAAAGTTGTAGCGGACGTCCACATTGTTCATCCGCCCATCGGGGTAATAGAACAGTTCCCGGCCCGACAGGTCATAGACCACCAGACCGTGGCCATCCGTGCTCTTGTCCGTGCCGATGATGGTGCTCTTCGACGGGTCGGTGGGATGGATCCAGATCGCTGCGTCGTCCGCAGCGTCCCCCGTTCCGTGCATTGGGGCAGTTTCCACCGTCGCATTCACCTGTGCCACGGCCGCTTTTGCCGCCGGGGCACCCAGTCCCGCGAGCAGTCCGGACAGCAGTCCGCCTACCGTCAATGCGGCAGCCAACCTCGATTTGAGCGTCACTCTTGCCTCCCCAATACTGGTTGCCGCACCTATTCGGCGGCAACGGCGGTGTCATGGAACGTCCAGCGAGGTCAGGAGCCCGGCGCCGGCTGGAGGGCCATCGTATTCCCGGCCGCAGGCAGGGGGGTACGGGGATAGCACCCATACCTTCGGGCCCGCCTTCCGGGGGCTGCATGACGCGGACCGGGCGTCCGCTCATGCAATGCAGGTTGGGGGTAGCGTTTGGTTATGAGTGCGCAGCAGCCTGAAGACGACGTTTACACGCACGGCCACCACGAATCGGTGGTCCGCGCCCATGCCGCCCGTACCGCCGAAAACTCCGCGGCGTTTGTCCTCCCGCACCTCACGCCTGGTAAGTCGCTGCTCGATGTGGGCTGCGGCCCCGGCACCATCACCTGCGACTTCGCCGCCCTGGTCAGCCCCGGCAAGGTCACGGGCCTGGACCGCTCACCTGACATCATCGCCCAGGCGCAGGCCCTCGCCACCGAGCGGGAAGTACCCAACGTTGAATTCGTTGCCGGCAACATCTACGACCTCGACTTCGCCGACGAAACGTTCGACGTCGTCCACGCCCACCAGGTGCTCCAGCACCTGACCGATCCCGTTGAGGCCCTCAGGGAGATGCGGAGGGTGGCCAAGCCCGGCGGCATCGTGGCAGTGCGCGACGCCGACTTCCACGGCATGAGCTGGTACCCCGCCATTCCGGAACTGGACGAGTGGATGGACCTGTACCAGCGGATTGCCCGCCGGAACGGTGCAGAACCCGACGCCGGGCGGCGGCTGGTCAGCTGGGCACAGGCTGCGGGATTCACCGACGTCGCCCCCACCAGCAGCAACTGGCTTTACGCCACCTCGCAGCAGCGGCGCTGGCAGGCGCGCGTCTGGGGTGAGCGGGTGCTCCACTCAGCCTTCGCCGAGCAGGCGCTGGAGTACGGGTTTGCCAACCCGGCCGACCTTGCCCGTATCTCTGCAGGCTGGCACCGCTGGGGCTCCACGGACGACGGATGGTTCCTGATCCCAAACGGTGAGGTCATCGCCCGGGCCTGATCCCTGGTTGCCCAGACAGCAGCACAGGGACTGAAAAAGGGGCAGCCAATTGCCACCGTAGGATTGTTGAGTGCAATTTTCCCTCTGGCTGGCCCTGGCAGGTGCCGGCGCCCTGATCAGCTTCACCCCGGGCGCCGGGGCCATCAACACCATGAGCAACTCGCTGAACGCGGGGTTCCGCCGGTCCATCTGGGGAATCCTGGGCCAGCAGGCTGCGCTGATGGTGCACGTCCTGATCGTGGCCCTGGGCGTCGGGGTGCTGGTGGCCAGTTCCCCCCTTGCCTTCAACGTGATCCGTTACGCGGGCGCGGCCTATCTGGTGTACCTGGGCATCCGCCAGTTCCTGAGCAAGCCCACGGTGGCCCAGGAGCAGGCAGCTGCCCTTCGTAACGAACCCGCGTGGTCCATTTTCCGGCGCGGCTTCTGGGTCAATCTGTTGAACCCGAAGGCGATCGTGTTCTTCCTCGCCTTCACTCCCCAGTTCATCCGGCCCGACCTGCCCCTGTTCACCCAGTACGCCGTGTTGACGGCAACAATCGTTGTCATCGACATCCTGGTGATGTGGTTCTTCTTTGCGGCGGCTGCCAGGTCATTCCAGCGCTTCACCAACACGGAACAGGGCCAAATGGTCCTCAGCAGGGTGTTCGGTGTCCTGTTCGTGGGTGTGGGTATCCTGCTGGCCCTGATCCACTGAACCAGGTACCCACCAAACTCGGCACCAGCGTGTGACGTACCCATTCGGGCGTTAGTCATGCATCTTTACAAACCCGTAAAACTTTGTGAACAGGCGGCTAGCCAAGAGCGTTCGGAAGCGCGCATGCTTAGGGCATGAACTCAGCGTCGAGCGCATATCGCGTCATCACCGTCTGCACGGGCAATATCTGCCGGTCCCCCATGGCCGAGCTCATGCTCAAGGCAGCGCTTGAACGCGAGGGCCTTGACGGCCTGGTGGAGGTGGACTCCGCCGGCACCACCGGTTACGAAGCGGGCCGGCCCATTGATCCCCGCGCCGCCCGCCGGCTCGCCGCAACCCAGCTGGCCTCGGACCACCACGTGGCCCGCGAGTGGGAACCCGGGTGGTTCCGCGAGCGCGACCTGATCCTGGCCCTGGACATCGACCACTACGCGTGGCTCACCGAGGCGGCGCCGGACCAGGAATCCCTGGACAAGATCCGGATGCTCCGCAGCTTCGATCCCACCATGGCGGAGCGGGACCGCCTGGATCAGGGCATCGAGGACCCCTGGTACGGCGGCCACGCGGATTTCGACGCCGTCTGGCACCAGATCCATGCAGCCCTGCCCGGCCTGGTCCAGCACATCAGGTCCGCGGTCCTTCGGAACACCCAGCTGCAGCCGCACTAGGCACCAAAAACTCTTCAAGCGACGGTGCAATCCAGCGGCACCAGGAGTATTTTCTTGCTGCCTGGACGGCCTTCCCAGCACATCCGGCAAGTACGCGCGGCTCCTCGCCACACTGGAAGAGGCAGAGTCTCCGGCTGGGCGACATGGTCCGACAAGGACCGCGCCCTGAAGCGTGCAGGCATCGTGCATGCCGGCGCCAACGCAGGCTGGCGAGGGCAGGGGCTGTCCTGCTGCTGGTGAGCGGGTTCCTGGGCGGCCACCTGAGCAGCGGCCGTCACGCATCGGCGCAGCAACTGCCCCGCGGGTGAAAGGGTGCAACGGAAAACGGTACGCTCTAGTCCATGAGCCCACCCCCCGTCATCATCGCCATCGACGGGCGCTCCGGCGCAGGCAAGACCACCCTCGCCGTCGAGCTCGCGGCCCGGCTCCGGGCGCACCACAAGGTCTCGCTGTTCCACCTTGAGGACATCTACCCGGGCTGGGACGGACTGGCGGCGGGCATTGAACGCTACGTCTCCACGGTCCTCACCCCGCTGAGCCGGGGGCAGGCGGCCTCCTGGACCAGCTGGGACTGGGCTAACCACTACGACGGCGGCGCCCGGGTGACGCTGCCTGCGGAGATCGTCATCGTTGAGGGAGTGGGGGCCGCCGCCGAGGCCGCCCGCCCCATGCTGGGCGCGGTGATCTGGGCGGAATCCCCGGACGACGTCCGGCGGACCCGGGCACTGGAGCGCGACGGCGCAACATATGAACCGTACTGGGACCTGTGGGCAGCCCAGGAGGAAGAGTGGCTGGGCCGCGACGACGTCCCCGGCCACGCGGACCTCCGCGTCCGGAACCTCGCCGACGGCTCAGCCCCCGCGGACCTCCTCCAGCTCCTCCCCTACCTGCCCGCCCTGGCTCCGGTCCTCGCCCCCGAGTTGTCAGCCCGCCGCGGCCTTCGCCTTCATGCCGAGCGCATTGAAGCCGCCCCGGACGCACCCACCCTGTTCCACTCACTGTATGGCGGCTCTGGCAACGCCGTCTGGCTGGACTCCTCCAACACAGGCAGCGGACCGGACAGCACGGATCCTGTACAGCGGACTGCCGCAGAGCGCAGCCGGTTCAGCATCATGGCGGACGACGGCGGCACATTCGGCCAGTGCGTCACGCACCGTGGCGGTGTGAGCCGGATCAGCGCCGGCTCGTCCACTGCCAACGTTCCCGGCCCCTTCTTCCGCTGGCTCGACACCGTCTGGGGCCGCCGGGCGGTGCGGACCCCCGAGGGCTACCCCGGCGAATTCACCCTGGGCTGGCTGGGCTGCCTGGGGTATGAGCTGAAACGCGAAACCGGCGGCAGCGATCTTTCCGCGCCCACGCCGGACGCAGCCCTGATCTTCGCGGGCCGAGCGGTGGTCCTGGACCACGCCGAAGGCACGGCCTGGCTCCTGGCCCTGGAGGCACCGGACGCCGGCGGGTGGCTGGTGGAGGCGCGGGCAGCCGTGGAAACCGCCGCGGACCCAACGCAGGAAGCCGGCGGCAGCACCGGCGTCGTGCGTCCCACCACACCGCCCACTTTCCGCAGCCGGGACACCGGGGAACGGTACCGGGAGAAGATTGCCGCCGCACAGCATCAGATCGCCCAGGGAAACACCTACGAAGTGTGCCTGACCACCACCCTCGAAGCCACTGTCCCGGCCGGCTCGCTGGATCCATGGGCCACCTACCTGTCGCTCCGCAGCAGGAACCCGGCCCCGTTCGCCAGTTACCTCCGGCTGGGAAACGTTGCCGTGGCCAGCACCTCGCCCGAGCGGTTCCTGAAGATAGGGTCCGACGGCGGAATGCGCGCCGAACCGATCAAGGGCACCCGGCGCCGGGCTGCCGACCCGCAGGAGGACAGCCGCCTGCGGACGGACCTGGCCACCTCCGTCAAGGACAGGGCCGAGAACATCATGATCGTGGACCTGCTGCGCAACGACCTCAGCCACTTTGCCATGCCTGGCTCCGTTACGGTCAGCAGGCTTTGCGCCATCGAGAGCTACGCCACCGTCCACCAGATGGTCAGCACCATCGACGCCCACCTCCTGCCCGGAGCACCACGGGCAGAGGCGGTGGCGGCCTGCTTCCCGGCCGGCTCCATGACGGGGGCTCCGAAGATCAGCACCATGGCCATCCTTGACGACCTGGAGGCAGGGCCGCGGGGGCTCTATTCAGGTGCCATCGGCTACTTCTCGCTCAACGCGGCGGCGGATCTCGCCGTCGCCATCAGGACCCTGGTGGTCAGCACGGCTGGCGACGGAACCGCGGAACTGTCGCTCGGCGTCGGCGGTGCCATCACCTCGGACTCCGACCCGGACGACGAATATGAGGAGATCCGCACCAAGGCCTACGGGGTGCTCTCCACCCTGGGGGCGGAGTTTCCCGAAGACTGACCCGGGTTTAGGGAGGCACGGCCGTCCTACTGCACCGTGGCCGTCAGCCGTGCCACGTTGTCCACATAGCGCGCGGCGAGCGGCCGGTTCAGCCAGTCTGCCAGCTTCAGCTCATGGGAGATGTCCCGGTAGGTGTCCTCCACCGCCCGCATCTTGTTCACGATGTCCTCGCCCAGGAGCATCACGGAGACCTCGAGGTTCAGCGAGAAGGACCTCATGTCCATGTTGCTGGAACCCAGGACGGCCACCTCGTCGTCGATGGTGAAGTGCTTGGCGTGCAGCACGAACGGCGCCTTGTAGAGGTAGATCCGCACACCGGCCTCAAGGAGCGCCTCATAGTAGGAGCGCTGGGCGTGGTGGACCAGGAACTGGTCGCCCTTCTCGGACACGAACAGCTCCACGTCGACGCCGCGCTGCGCTGCCGTGGTGATGGCGTACAGCAGTGAATCGTCCGGAACGAAATAGGGGCTGCAAATGGAGATCCGGTGCTGCGCGGAGTAGATGAGCGTGTTGAAGAGCCGGAGGTTGTTTTCCGTGATGAACCCGGGACCGCTGGGCACCACCTGGGCCGTGACGTGGCCGGGCTCCGGATTCGCGGGGAGCTGCAACTGGTGTTCCAGGGATTCGTCGGTCTCGCTCAGCCAGTCGGTGGCGAAGACGACGTTCAGGGTGGTCACGATGGGCCCGCGCAGGCACGCCATCAGCTCCACCCACTCGCGGCCGGCCTTGCGGTGGCGCGGGTTGTTGTAGGACGGCTCGATCAGGTTCTGCGACCCCGTGAAGGCGATTTCGCCGTCGATCACCATGATCTTGCGGTGGTTGCGCAGGTCCGGCCGGCGCCACTGGCCATGGATGGGCAGGAGGGGAAGCATCCGCTTCCACTGGATCTTGCCGGCCCTCAGGCGCTTCAGCAGCTTCCGGTAGCCCTTGATGCGCAGCGTGCCGATGTGGTCGAACAGGAGCCGCACTTCCACGCCCCGCTCGGCGGCCTCTTCCATGGCCGTGAGCAGGTCGTTGGTGACGTGGTCGGAGCTCATGATGTAGAACTCGGCGTTGACGAACTTCTTCGCCTTCCGCACCGCGTGGGTCATGGCCAGGATGGAATCCGGGTAGCCGGGGATGAGGTCAACGGAGTTGTTGTCCACCATGGGCAGCGAACCCAGGGTGCGGTTGAGCTCGGCGGCGGACTTGACCCACTCGGGGCCGGGGTAGTCGCTGTCCACGTCCGAGAGGGCGGTGATGCCGGCCCGCACCCGGTCGTTGACCTGCTCCTGCTGGGCGCGGCGGCGGCTGGACAGCTGGAAGTTTCCAAACAGCAGGAACAGCGCGATGCCCACGAATGGGATAAAGAAGATGCCCAGGAGCCAGGCCATCGCCGTGGTGGGCCGCCTGTTGCCGGGAATGATGCCCAGTGCCAGGACCCTGATGACAAGGTCGGCGAAGCCCAGGAGCACCACAACCCACGTCGGCGCGGTGCCGGCAAGCGAAAAAGGCCACAACACGTCAATAACTCCCGGGGAGGTTGGGCCCCGGGGAACGGTTTCCGGCCGGGGCGCTCTGCCCAGCTTATCCGCGGTGCCGCACTAAGCTGGTGCCATGAGCTCTCCAGCCCCCGTGGTTCTCGTTTTCCTTGACCCCGCCTTCCCCGACGGCAGGGTGGCGGATGCCTCCCAGCCCCAGCTGCTGGTCACGGACCTTGGCGTCACGCGCGGTGACGGCGTGTTCGAAACCATGCTGGCCGTTGGGGGAACGGTGCGGAAGATGCAGGCCCACCTGGACCGGCTTGCCGGATCCGCCGCGGCGCTGGACCTGGACATCCCGGACCAGGATGTGTGGCGGCGCGCCATTGCCGCTGCCGTTGCCCGGCACCGTTCGGAGAACCCGCCGGCAGACCCGGCGGCAGATGAACTGGTGGTCAAACTGGTGGTGACCCGCGGCGTGGAAGGCGCGCCCGCCCCCACGGCCTGGGTCCAGGCCTCACCGGCCGGAGCTGCCGCCCGCCGCCAGCGGGAAACGGGCGTCGACGTCATCCTCCTTGACCGCGGCTACGACAGTGAGGTGGCCGAACGGGCACCCTGGCTGCTTCTGGGCGCCAAGACGCTCTCCTACGCCGTCAACATGGCAGCGCTGCGCCACGCGCATAAACAGGGCGCCGACGACGTCATCTTCACGTCCTCCGATGGCCGGGTCCTGGAAGGGCCCACCTCCACGGTGCTGCTGGCGCATGTGGAGAAGTCCGACGACGGCACAACAGTGAAGCGCCTCATCACACCACAGCTGGACAGCGGCATCCTGCCTGGAACGTCACAGGGGGCTCTCTTTGCTGCCGCCAAGGCGGCGGGCTGGGAACTGGGCTACGGGCCGCTGGTGCCACAGGACCTCCTGGACGCAGACGCGGTCTGGCTGATCTCCAGTGTCCGCCTGCTGGCGCCCGTGAACCGGATTGACGGCAGGGAGATCGGCACCCCGTCTGTGCAAAAGGAACTGACCACCGAACTGAGCGGACTTTTCGCCGGCATCCATTAGCCCGCAACAGGCAGGGCCGGCCCTTTTCCCGCCCCGGCATCACCCGTAAGGTGTGCACCATGGACTCGCACAAGCTGCCGATCGAAAAACTGTCCTTTGACGACTGCTGGGAACTCCTTGACACCGACACGGTGGGCAGGCTGGCCATCGTGGTGGACGGACATCCGGAAATCTTCCCCGTGAATTACGTTGTCCACCTGCGCAGCATCGTCTTCCGCACGGCACCCGGCTCAAAACTGTGGGACGCGAAAATGGAACGCCCTGCCGCGCTGGAGATCGACGGCTACGACCCCACCACCGAACTGGCCTGGAGCGTGGTGGCGCGGGGCAATACCGGGATCATCGAAGACCAGGCCGTCAAAGATGCGGTGGACAGCCTTGGCCTGGAGCCGTGGCAGCCCGGCGAAAAGGCAAACTACGTCAGGCTGAACGCCAAGGCGCTGACCGGACGCAGGTTCCAGGTGAACCGGCCGGACGTCTGGAACACCCGCCTCCAGGACCGGCGCCGGGCGTCATTCGAATAGCGGCCGCTCAACGACCACGCCTTTACACGGCCGCTCCGTCAGGCGCTGGAGCCTGACGCCTGCCGTGAAAGCTGGGCTTCCAGCCCGGACAGCAGGATGGTGAGCCCTTGGTCAAGCTCCTTGGCGCCGTCGTAGTCAGCCAACGCCGGCGCCAGCGCACGCAGCCGGGGGAATTCCTTCGCGGGCAGCCGGTGGAGCCCCAGCCGCAGCAGCACCTCGTTCTCTTCCGGGTCCACCACGTACTCCTGCAGTTCGTTCAGGAGGTGCCCGTAGAGGAAGCCGTAGTAGGCGCGGTAGACGTGCAGCGCATCAGCCGGCTCGAATCCTGCCGCCACCAGCAGGGTCAGGATCTGCTCCAATGGCCGCAACGTGCCCAGCGGACGCATGCCCAGCGGCGTGGAGAGGGGCCGCGTCACCAGCAGGGGGACAACGTTGGGATGCTTGAGCGCCAGCATCCGCAGGTTGTGGGCGATGCTCCGAAGCTGCGCTTTCCAATCCGGGTCCTCCGGATGAATCGGAAGCTGGTTGAGCACCAGCTCAGAAACCCCGTCCAGCAGCGCCGCGCGGTTCTCGGCGTAGCGGTACAGGCTCATCGGGTCCCGGCCAAGCTCCTGCCCCAGGCGGCGCATGGTCAGTGCATCCAGTCCTTCGGCATCAACCAGTTCCAGGGCCTTGGCCAGCACGACCTCCCTGCTCAGCCTGGCCTTGGCGGGGGTGCGGCCGGAAGCGTGCGGGGGATTCATGGTGTTGTCCTAGCGGTGGAAGTGGCGGCCCGGATTAATCGAGACGGTTGCCTTACTTGTAGTCTACGGGTAAAGTCTACATCGTAGACAGGCGCTGACGACGCTGAGGCCCCGGATGCTTTTCACGGGACCCAACCTATAGATTCGATGGCCATGTGCAGGGCATCAAATCTTGCTGCTGTAGCCGAACGGCGGCGCCGAGCACTTAGCGAAGGGAAGCCATCATGGCACATTCGCAGTTCGATACTTTTCTCCACGAAGCCACCTACCCCGACCACGCCGCTGGTTCCAGCATGGACCGCGACCGCCTCTACGGCCTGTACACCAGCTGGTGCTTCCTCAACCAGCAGCCGGCCGGCACCGAGTCCACCTTCTGGGCAGCCATGAAGCACCGGATCCCGCCGCGCCGCAACGGGCTGCGCATGAAGGGTCCTGCCGCTGCGGACTACATCATGACCAGCTACCCGGGCCTGGTCTGAGACCCCCGGATTCGTAAGAGGCCACCGGGCAGCCGGGTGGTACATGATCAAATGCTGTGGCACGCCCGTGCCGCAGCATTTTTCATGCCCCGGGCTAGGCAGGGATGATCCGGAAGAGGAACCTGGTGCGGACCATCACCCAGAGCATCCCAAGGACCACGGCGTAGGCCACGGTGTTGAGGAGGATGCTTTGCTGCTGCAGGGCCGGGATGTTGGCCACGACGGCGATCAGCACCACGTGCATGATGAAGACGTACAGCGTGGCCCGTCCCAGCGGGACCAGGAACCAGCCCAGGGCCCGGTCCACCGGTTTCCAGTAAGCACTGAGGAATGCGTACGCAGCCACCACCAGGACCAGGACGTTGAGCAGCCGGCCCGGGGCCAGGTATGTCCGGCCGAAGAAGGCGTCATACATTGCCCGGTAGGACGCATCCGGCAGCAGCGCCAGTCGGACGTCATAGGCGTTGGCCAGGTAGGGGTTGCCCCAGGACAGGAAGGCCAAAGCGAATGCTGCCGTGGTGCAGGCAACCACCACCCACGTGTGGCGCGACAGCCACGCTGTGATGCTGCGCCGATGGTAGCCCGCAACCAGCCCAAGCACGAAAAGCACCTGCCACACCAGCAGCGGGAAGGAGTCCTCAAACTGCGAGGGCAGGATCCGGAACCTGGTCATGGCACCTGCCGCATACACGGCAACCGACACCGCCACGACCCAGATGGCCTTTCCGCGGTTCAGCGCCGCGAGGATCAGCGGGCTGACCAGCAACAGCACCACATAGAGCCCCATGACATTGAACTGCCAGGGACCGAACTGCAGCAGCACGATGGCCGGAAGCACCTGGGGCGGGACGGGGAACTGGAACAGCGATGACATGCCCGCATAGAGGTCGTAGGTCCGGCCGGCCCCGTTGTGCCCGGCGCCACCGGTCCCCTGGTCCACGAACGTGGTCAGGGCCTCGGTGTGGAAGAACGGGAGCAGGGACAGAAGGAAGACGCCGATCAGCACGGCCAGCGCCGTCAGGTAGAGCTTGCCGGCGCGGCGGGTCGTGAGGTCGACCACCTGCCCGAAGTCCTCCCTGGCCTTGGGTCCGTACACCATGCCCACCACCAGTCCGGAGAACAGGACGAACAGTTCCGCACCCGACACGAAGCCCACGGCCTCCTGGGTGAGCAGCTGGAACAGCGATGCCATGCCCAGGTGGTTCACCACCACAAAGACGATGGCCATCCCGCGCAGCAGATCGATGCGCGAGTCCCTGGCGGAGGGATCCTGGTAGCCCCAGGCCGTGGCTGCGTTGATCCGGCGGGGTATCTGCCACAGGGCCACCAGGAGGATGGCCATGGCGGCGGCAACAGTCCAGGCGGCAGCCCCGGAGAGCGTGTTGGCCCGGACGTAGGTGCTCCCGGATGCCACGTCGGTGACCGGCCCGGTGACCATTGGCGATGCCTTCAGCCTGTCCAGGGCCGCTTTGGCGATGCCCGCCTGTCCCGTGAGCAGCCAGCTGATGCTCGCCACGCCGGTATCCCTGGTGCTGGTGCGCTCGTCCCAGACAACGGCGGCCGTCCCGGCAAAAGCTGGGGAAGTGGCAGTTCCCACCACCTGGTCCCACCAGCCCGCCTTGATGTCCGCCTCCTGCGCGCCGCCGGACGCGGGGCTGTAGAAAGCAGAGGTCTGGAGGAGGAACGGCTTGTTGCGCCCCTCGGAATAGGTGCCGTAGAAGTTTTCGCCGCCGGAGGCCGTCAGCATGTCCTGGAGCTCGCCGGCCCTCGGCTGGGAGTTGACGGCGGGGCCGCCGGCCGTGTCGTCGTGATAGGCGGCCAGCCCCGCCCAGTCCACTGCGTCGTCGCCCGGGTAGTAAGGGGCGTAGGCGCTGTCGCTTGAGTTCCAGGCCCCGTCGCCGTTCGTGTCCAGGAGGGAAAAGCCTTCGGTTCCGGGCTGCGGGGCATCCCGGTTGCGGTCAAAGGGGTAGTCCTTGCCCAGGTAAGGCGCCCACACCAAGGTGGCCCGGCCGCCGTCGTACTTCTTGAACGCTGCCGCCACAGCCCTGAAGGCCTGCCGGTACGCGGCGGGCTGCTGGCCCCAGGCCACCCAGCTTGCATTCATGTCCGGGGCGAACCGGATCAGCAACTGCCCCTTGAACCCGGACGTAAGGTCGCGCACCTGCGCTGCGAATGCTTCCGCTTCCGCGGTGCCGAGCTGGTCCAGGGGCACTGACGGCTTCACCGTGAGCAGGGCGTGGGCGCCTAGGGACGCGGCCTGCTGAAGGAAGCCGTCAAGGTCGTTCCGTTCCGCATCGCGGTAGGGGATGGTGATGTCGTGGCCGAAGACGGCCGGACTGGCACCAAGCCGGCCGCTGAAACCTGCGGCGGTGTCCTCGCCCCACTCGAGCACCGCGCCCAGCCAGGGCTTTCCCTTTTCCGGCGCAACGTCCGCCGCATGCGCCGGCGCAGCCGCCAGCAGGGCCAGGAGGCTGACGAGGGCCGCGGCCAGGAACGCCCCGATGGACGGCCGGCGGGTCCCCCGGATGGCGGCCTGGTGGCGCGATGTGTTTGCCCGCATGCTGACAGGACCCCCGGTGCTCATTGCTGTGACGACGGGGCGGCGCCCCGGTAAGAACTTTATCGGCCCTGCGGCCCCGGGCGGCACGTGGCCGGCCGCCCACCTGCGGCGATGTCCGCCGTCGCGCTTTCCTTCAACCCCGCGCCTCCCTTCAGCGCTGCTCAATTACGGAACATGACGACGGCGGCGGTGCGGCTTGGCGCGGCAGATGTTACGTTTTTGGGGAGTAATGAGTACCGGTGTGAAGCCCTGACTGGCCGGTCGGCAACCCTCCCTTTCGCGGCGGGGTGCCTCAGGTGAATACTCGGCATATCGACCGATTCGAGCTGCAAGCGTGAAAGAAGGAGATCCGTCGTGTCTGACGCACCTGCCCCTGACGAAAAATTGTCCTACCGCCTGATCACCGGCCCGGATGACCGTTCATTCTGCGAGCGGATCTCCACGGCCCTGGCCGACGGCTATGTGCTGCACGGCAGCCCGGCAGCCACCTTCAACGGCACCAGCGTGATCGTGGCGCAGGCAGTGGTCCTTCCGGCGGCAATCGCCTCGGCCGATGCCGCGGTTGCCACCGCAGTGGATGAACTGGACGCCGAATTTGAAGGCGAGTTCGACGGCGAGGGCCACGCATGAGCTACGCGGGAGACCTCACGCCCCAGGAAGCATGGGAGAAGCTGGAACAGGGCGCCATCCTGGTGGACGTCCGCACCGAGGGCGAATGGGCCCACATCGGCATTCCGGACACCAAGGCCACGGACAACGACCCCCTCTTCATCCAGTGGACCTTCCCCGGCGGCATCCCCAACCCCGACTTCATCAACGACCTCAGCCAGCAGGCGCCCGAGGACCGTTCAACCGAACTGGTGTTCCTGTGCCGCTCCGGCCAGCGGTCCATCGCGGCAGCCATCGCGGCCACCCGGGCCGGCTTCACCTCCTACAACGTGCTGGAGGGCTTTGAAGGCGAGCCGGACCGCTATGGCGAACGCACCGTCAACGGCTGGAAAAACCGCGGCCTTCCCACCAACCTCGGAAAGAACTAAGTGACCTTCAACCAAGACGCCCCCGGCTGGAACCCCGACACCCAGGCTGTCCGTGGCGGGCTGGACCGCACCAACTTCCAGGAAACGTCCGAGGCCATCTTCCTGAACTCCGGCTTCGTCTACGAATCCGCGGCAGCAGCTGAACGCGCCTTCACCGGCGAGGACGAACGCTTTGTCTACTCCCGCTACGGAAACCCGTCCGTGGCCACCTTCCAGGAGCGGCTCCGGCTGCTGGAAGGCACCGAAGCCTGCTTCGCGACGGCGTCGGGCATGTCCGCGGTGTTCACCGCGCTTGGTGCCCTGCTGGCTGCCGGCGACCGGGTGGTGGCCGCCCGGTCGCTGTTCGGTTCGTGCTTCGTGATTTTGAACGAGATCCTTCCCCGGTGGGGCGTGGAGACCGTCTTCGTGGACGGGCCGGACCTGGACCAGTGGCGCGAGGCCCTCTCCAAGCCCACCACCGCCGTCTTCTTCGAATCCCCGTCCAACCCGATGCAGGAGATCGTGGACATCGCCGCGGTCAGCGAACTTGCGCATGCCGCCGGCGCCAAGGTGGTGGCGGACAACGTCTTCGCCACTCCCCTGCTGCAGCGCTGCGGTGACCTGGGCGCCGACGTCATCGTCTACTCCGGCACCAAGCACATCGACGGCCAGGGCAGGGTCATGGGCGGCGCCATCCTGGGCACCAAGGAGTTCATCGACGGTCCCGTAAAACAGCTCATGCGCCACACCGGGCCCGCACTCTCGGCGTTCAACGCCTGGGTCCTGACCAAGGGCCTGGAGACCATGAGTCTGCGCGTGAACCATTCCTCCGCCACGGCGCTCCGGCTCGCAGAGTGGCTGGAAGAACAGCCCGCCGTGAGCTGGGTGAAGTACCCGCTGCTCAAGTCCCACCCGCAGTACGACCTGGCGGCACGGCAGATGAGCGCCGGCGGTACGGTCCTCACGCTTGAGCTGGCTCCCTCCGGCGGGCGCTCCGGCAAGGAAGCGGCCTTCGCACTGCTGGACGGGCTGCGCATCATCGACATCTCCAACAACCTTGGTGATTCGAAGTCCCTGATCACGCACCCCGCCACCACCACGCACCGCGCCATGGGGCCGGAAGGGCGCGCCGCCATTGGGCTCAGTGACGGCGTGGTGCGGCTCTCGGTAGGGCTCGAGGACCCGGAGGACCTCCTCCGCGACCTGGAACAGGCACTCAAGCAGATCTAGCCGCGCGGGAAGCCCTAGCTCCTCTGGGTCCGGGCGACGCGCTTCCTCCTTTCGATGCGCAGATTCCCTGGCGCGCACCAAATATGGGCCGCGAGGAGGAATCTGCGCGTCGGGAATGGATATGCGCGTCGAAGGTCAGCTCTGGCGGACCCGCAGCAGTTCGGGCGTGCCCTCCACGTCAGCAAGGTCCAGGGCATCCCGCATGGTCACGTTGACGGCCTGCCGCACCACGGCGCCGAACCCCATGTCCTCCGGGGGCGGTCCCGCCACCGCCTTGTCCCGGGCGCGGCGCTGTTCGGCGGCTCCCGTTCCGCGGGCGATGATGTCCTCCACCCCCTGCCGTGCCAGTGCCAGCTCCCCCTGTTCGGACAGGACGGGAGCCAGGTAATCCACCAGGGACCGGACCACGTCCGCGGCCGGTGCGGGCCGGAAATTCCCAAAATCCAGGAGTTCACCGCTTAGCCCGGCGCTGCTGGCCTGCCACGAGGCCATCCGGAGGAGGACGGTGGGAACCGGCGCAGGATCCACGTCGGCCTGCCATTCCCTGCTGGCGGATTCCACCAGCGCCCGAACCAGCACGGCAATGAGCGCTGCATCCTCGGCACGAAGGCAGACGTCCGCCACGCGAACCTCGACGGTGGGGTGGTTGCGGGACAGCCGGGCGTCGAAGTACAGCATGCCCTCATCGAGCATGACGCCGCTTTCCAGCAGCCGCGTCACCACGCGCCGGTAGGCAGGGTACGTCCCGTAAATACCGGCCGGGCCCGCCGTGGGCCACCGGTTCCAGGCCTGGGTGCGGTAGCTTTCAAACCCGGTCGGAACGCCGTTCCAGAAGGGTGAATTGGCGCTCAGGGCCGTCAGCACTGCCAGCTTGTCGCGGATCCGGTCCAGGACCGCCACGCCCTCTTCGGGCGATTCGATGAACGTGTGCACATGGAAGCCGCAGGTCAGCTGCTCCTGGGCGGTGAGGCCGAAGCGCTCCAGCATTTTGGCGTACCGGGGGTCGGGCGTCGTGTGGGTGGTGGAGGCCAAGGGCGAGGTGGCGAGGGCCGCCACCCTGGCGCCATGCTTCCTGGCGGCCTGGTCCGCCAGGGCGCGGCCCGCGCGGATCTGTTCGAGCAGGCTCCCGTATTCGAGGCACGGACGGGTCTGGGTCTCGATCTGCTCAAGCTTCAGCTCGGCACTCAAGCCCATCTCGTCGTCGTAATCCGCCTGTTTTCCGGAGTGGTGGACCTCCGGGTCCACGGGAAGATCGTCAGCCGCAACGCGGTGGCCGGCCAGGAGGGCGTCGGCCAGGGCAAGGGGTTCCCCGGACTCCGGATCAACGATCAGGAGTTCCTCCTCTACGCCAAAAGTACGCATACGAACATTCTGCGATACTTGTCCGGCATTCGAGGGGCCCCGGCGATTCATGACGAACCGTGAATGCTAGTCCTGGAAGTACTCCACCTTGGCGCCGATGGTGTTCAGGCGTTCCGCCAGGTCCTCGTAGCCACGCTCGATCACGTAGATGTTCCGCAGTTCGGATACGCCCCGGGCGGCGAGCATGGCCAGCAGCAGGCAGGCGGCCGGACGAAGTGCAGGCGGGCAGCCCACCTCGGCGGCGCGCCACTTGGTGGGCCCGTTGACGTAGATCCGGTGCGGATCCAGCAACTGCACCTGCGCCCCAAGCCTGTTCAGCTCTGTCAGGTAAATGGCCCGGTTCTCGTAGACCCAGTCGTGGATCATGGTCTGGCCATCGGCGTTCGCGGCAATGACGGCAAAGAACGGCAGGTTGTCGATGTTCAGCCCGGGGAACGGCATCGGATGGATCTTGTCCTCCGGGGCATGCAGCTCGGAGGGCTTGGTGGTCACGTCCACCAGCCGGGTGCGGCCGTTGCGGGCCATGTACTCGCCCGAAATTTCCAGCTTCTGCCCCATCTGGCCCAAGGTGGCCAACTCGATTTCCATGAACTCGATGGGCACCCGCCGCACCGTGACCTCGGAATTGGTGACGATGCCGGCCGTGATGAGGCTCATCGCCTCGATGGGATCCTCGGAGGGGAAGTACTCGATCTCCGCGTCAATGTCGGCCCGGCCCGTGATCTTCAGGGTGGTGGTGCCCACGCCCTCGATGGTGACGCCCAGCATCTGCAGGTAGAAGCACAGGTCCTGCACCATGTAATTGGGGCTGGCGTTGCGGATCACGGTGGTTCCCGGCCGGTGCGCCGCGGCCATGATGGCGTTCTCGGTGACGGTGTCCCCGCGTTCGGTGAGGACGAAGGAGCGGTCCTGCGCGTCCGCCGGCGGAGCCTGGACCGTGTAGAAACCGGCCGTGGCTTCCACGGCAAGGCCAAACTGGCGCAACGCCTGCATGTGCGGTTCCACGGTGCGGGTGCCGAGGTCGCAGCCGCCGGCGTAGGGCAGCCGGTACTCCCGCGACTCATCCAGAAGGGGACCCAGCAGCATGATGACGCTGCGGGTCCTGCGCGCCGCGTCAACGTCCATGGCTTCCAGGTCCAGGACGGCGGGACGGCGAAGACGCAGGTCAGTGTCGTTGAGCCAGGTGCACTCGACGCCGATGCTGGTCAGCACTTCGACAATGCGGTTGACTTCCTCGATCCGTGCCAGCCGGCGGAGCACGGTGGTGCCACGGTTGATCAGGCTGGCGCACAGCAGGGCGACGCCGGCGTTCTTGCTGCTGTTGACATCCACGGCACCGGAGAGGGTACGGCCGCCCTCCACCCGCAGGTGCGTCATCTGCGGCTTGCCGACGTTGACGATGCTGCGGTCGAAGATCTTTTCCAGCCTCTGGATCATCTTCAGGCTCAGGTTCTGCTTGCCCTGCTCCATCCGGGCAACGGCGCTCTGGCTGGTGCCGAGCTCGGCGGCCAACTGGCCCTGGGTCCAGCCCTTCTCGCTCCGGGCATCCCTCAACATGGCGGCAACGTGCTCAGCGGTCTCCTGCGTCATATCCGCAAATATATCATAGATGAGTTACGCGGGCCCTGATCGGCCACTGGTATGGGGCATCGGGAAAGCCTCTACCCACTGCATGCGATAGGAATCACCTGGGCCGGACCGCCAACATCAACTGCCCAGCCACACCATGTTCCAGGTCCCGGCGGCCAGGGCAGCAAATAGCGCGAGGCCGGCCACCAGGACACCGCCGGCCACCACCCCAAGGTCCAGCGCGCTGAACGTGGATTCCCGGGCCCAGGTCCGGTTGCCGCCGCCGAAACCGCGGGCTTCCATGGTCACAGCAAGCCGGGACGCGCGGCGGATGGCCTGTACCAGCAGCCCGAAACTCTGGCCCAGCGTGGCCTTCACCCGCTGGGCCACGCTGCCGCGCGAACCCACGCCACGCGCACGCCGGGCCATCCCGATGGTCTGCCATTCTTCAGCCATGAGCCCCACCAGGCGCATCGCGGCGAGCGTTCCCAGGACAAAGCGGTGCGGCAGGCGCGCCTTCTGCGCCAGCGCGTCGGCAAGGTCCGTGGGATCGGTGCAGCTCATCAGGAGCACGGCCGGAAGGGCGATCGCAAAGCCGCGCAGGAGGAAGCCGATGCCCAGCTGCAGGGAACCTTCGCTCATGGACCAGATCCCGGCGTCGAGCAGGATCCGGCCGCTGTCCGGGGCCAGGATGGAGGTGCTCCAGCCACCCACGGCAGCGGCAAGGATCAGCGGCCAGCCGCGCTGCCACAGCAGGGACAGGGTGAGCCCGGCCAGGGGAAAGAGCAGAAGCTCAAAGACCAGGGCCACGGACGCCGAAACCCAGTCGATGGACAGCGCCAGGACGGCGGTGATCAGCAGGACGGCAGCGAACTTGCTTAGTGGATTGGCGCGGACCAGGAGGGCATGGTTGCCGCCCAGGGTGAGTTGCTGCCTCATGGCGCCACCGCTTCCGCCGCGGCCATCCGCAGTTCGGCCCCGCCCAAGGCCTGGGTGAATTCGGCGTCATGGGTCACGGACACCACGGCAGTGCCGGCATCCAGGAGCTCGGACAGGAAGGACGCCAGCTCGGCCCATGTGTTGGCGTCCTGCCCGAACGTGGGTTCATCCAGGACCAGGACCTGCGGGCTGGCGGCAAGGACGGTGGCCACGGACAGCCGCCGCTTCTCGCCACCGGAGAGCGTGTAGGGGTTGGCGTCCACCAGCGCGGTGAGCCGCAGCCGCTCCAGCAGTTCGTCCACCCGATCCCCGCCGTGGCCCAGGTGCCGGGGGCCGAACAGCAGTTCGTCAAGCACCCTGCCGGTCACGAACTGGTGCTCCGGCTCCTGGAACACCGTCCCCACTCGGGAAATCAGCTGATCCGCCTTCCACCGGTACGGGTCAATGCCGGCACCGCGGCTCAGGTCCATGGTGGCGGAGACCTTTCCGGACACCGGTTCCAGCAGCCCTGCCAGGGTCAGGGCGAAAGTGGACTTACCGGCGCCGTTGGGACCCGTCACGGCGAGCGCCTGCCCGGCGCGCACCTGCGCGGCCAGGCCTTCCTGGACCGGTGACGGCGGAATCTTCCTTAAGCCCTTGCGTCGGGGACGTTCGCGGGCGACTGCCAACTGTTCGGCTGCGAGCAGGAGGTTTCCCGTGCCGGGGGCCGGGACCACCGCCCGGGCACGGGTTGCCGGGACGTAGCCGGGGACCCACACACCGGCGGCGGCCAGCATGGCCCGCGCCTCCGTGAGCACCTGGTCCGGCGGCCCGTCCAGGAGTACGGCAGGATCCGCGGCGGAGCCCGGCTGCAGGACCACGATCCGGTCCACCAGGTCCTTCCACACGGACACCCGGTGCTCCACCACCACCAGCGTGGCCCCGGTCTTGTCCAGGCACCGCGCCACGGCATCGCGGACCTCCAACACGCCGTCCGGGTCCAGGTTGGCGGTTGGCTCATCCAGGAGGATCAGGCCCGGGCGCATGGCCAGGATGCCGGCCAGCGCCAGGCGCTGCTTTTGCCCGCCGGACAGGGCCGACGTCGGGTGGTCCAGCGGCAGGTGGGACAGTCCGACGTCGGCAAGCGCCTCGTGCACGCGCGCCCAGATTGCTTCCCGTGGGACGGCAAGGTTTTCGGCACCGAAGGCGACGTCGTCCCCCACCCGCGACAGGACCACCTGCGTCTCGGGGTCCTGCTGCATAAGTCCGGCGCGCCCGCGCTGGGCGCGGGGCACGGCGCCGTCAACCAGCAGCGAACCCGACTCGTCGGCGTCCCCCGCCTCGCCGCCGTCGTCGTTGATGTCCCCCAGCACCCCTGCGAGCGCGTGCAGGAGCGTGGACTTCCCGGCGCCCGAGGGGCCGAGCAGGAGCACCCGCTCCCCCGGGCTGATGTCCAGGTCAAGCGCATGGACGGCAGGCTTGGCCCTGCCGGCGTGCCGCCATCCCCAGCCCCGGGCTGTGACGGCGGCAGGGCGGACGGTGCCGCCGTCACGCTGGGCTGGTGCCATCAGGAGAAGACAGGCTCCGTGGCGGCCTTGCGCGAAGCGAAGGAGCTCAGCACGCCGGTACGCGCCAGGCCGCGGGTGGCCAGCCAGGACAGGGCGCCGGCGAGAATGGCGCCGGAGAGGGTGGTCAGCACGATGTACGCCAGCTTGTCCGCACCGGAGTAGGCGATGTTCCAGCCCCACGGTGCGAATGAGTCATTCAGTCCGCAGAAGAATCCAGCCGCGGCGCCTGCCAGCAGGGAGACGGGCAGGTTGAACTTGCGGTAGACGAAGATGGCGAAGATGATTTCCGCGCCGAGGCCCTGGATGAAGCCGGAGAAGAGGACCGAGGCACCGTACTGGGAACCCATGAGGAGTTCCCCGGTGGCGGCCACGGTTTCACAGAACAGGGCGGCCCCGGGCTTGCGGATGATCAGCATTCCCAGCACGCCGGGAATCATCCAGCCGCCCGCCAGCAGCCCGGTCAGGGGCGGGTAGGCGGCATTCATGGGGGCAGAAAGCGCGGCTGCTCCCTGGTCCCACGCCCAGAAAATGACGCCGCCCGCGATGGCCACCAGCGCGGCGACCACGATGTCCACGACGCGCCAGGACTTACTGGTGGTCTTCTTGATTGCTGCAGTACTCATGTGATCCTCCTGGGAAACAGGAGGGGAAAGTGGACCCGGCTGACGGCTGTTGCCGTGCAGCCGCGGCACTTTGAGAACTCGACTCCCTTGCGCCGGTACTAACCGGATCAGGTTCGAGGGTCTGCGGCTGTCCGCACTCTCAGCGCCCACCTGCGGTGCCCGGCTTGTGCCAGGATGTCCGACGGCGGCGCTCCCCTGTCGTTATTAGTGGTGCTTTTGGATGGGTAAGGCTTTTTGAACTGCCCTTCCGGGCGTGGTCAAGTTTACACCTGGCGGGGGTAGATTGAGGGCCATGAGCGCCATTCCACCGGATGTGACCGGATTCGATCCTGATTCCGCCGACGCCCAGCTGGAGGGGTCACTGGAAGCGTCGATCGCCCGCATCGAGGCGGAGGTCCGGGAGCTCCAGTTCCCCGGCTTTTCGCTGGATGACGCGTTGAACCTGGGCCTGCTCCTGGTGGAGCTGGGCAAGGAGCGGTCCCTTCCCATCGCCATCGACATCACCAAGGGCGAGCAGGTCCTGTTCCACGTCGCGCTCCCGGGCGCCACGCCGGACAACGGGCACTGGATCCGCGCCAAGCAGCGCACTGCCGCCCGGTACGAGGTGCCGTCACTTTTGGTGGGGCTTCGCGGCCGGCTGGGCGGCGGCCGGATCGAGGACAACGCCTGGTTCGACCAATCCCGGTATGCAGCCCATGGCGGCGCCTTTCCGATCTACGTCACCGGCGTGGGCGCCGTGGCCACGCTGACCGTCTCCGGGTTGCCGCAGCTGCAGGACCATGACCTGGTGGTTGAGGCGCTGCGCGACATCCTGGGGTCGTCGCTGCGGGATTAGGCGCCGGTTGACCTGCCGCCAACAGGAAGCCTGCTTAGCTTTTATTAGTAATCATGCTTACTATATTGGTTCCCGGGTTTCGAGGAGGACAGGGCATGGGAGTCACCATGGGCGGTCCCGCGTTCGTTCCCGTCACCAGCGCGGCAGACCAAGGAGCACCATGAGAATCCCGGAATCCAGAGGCCCCCTCAGCAACGCCCTGTTCGCACTCCTTGCGCAGGCTCCGGCCGAAGCCGGGACGGGGCTGGACGGGCTGTACCACCTCGCGGCACGGCAGGTGGCCGGCACTAGTGACATCATCGGCGACGAGGACATCCAGCTGGCCCTCTTCTGCCTCTACGAGCTCCACTATTCCGGCCTGGCCGGCGTCTCCGACGACTGGGAGTGGGAGCCGGCGTTAATCCGGGTCCGGCAGCTGGTCGAGGCACCGTTTGAGGCAGCCCTCCGTACCGCCGCGCACCAGGCCGCCGCAGACTTCGAACTGCCTGCCGGTGCCCTGACCAGCGACCAGGTAGCCGACGTCCTGTTCGGCCTCGCAGCCACGGACACCGGGCCCAGCGTCTCCCGCTACGTCGCCAGGAAGGCGGGCCTGGACCAGCTCCGGGAGTTCCTGATCCACAAGTCGATGTACCAGCTGAAGGAAGCCGACCCGCATACATGGGCCATTCCGCGGCTCAGCGGACGGCCCAAGGCGGCCCTGGTGGAAATCCAGGCGGATGAATACGGCGGCGGCCGCCCCGAGCGCATGCACAGCGCGCTGTTCGCCCGGACCATGCGCGGTTTGGGCCTCGACGTCAGCTACGGCGCGTACGTGGATGCCGTCCCCGCCGTCTCCCTCGCGTCCGTCAACCTCATGTCGCTGTGCGGCCTGAACCGGCGGCTCCGGGGTGCCATCACCGGCCACCTGGCGATCTACGAGATGACCTCCTCCCAGCCCAACCGGTTCTACGGCAACGGATTCCGCCGGCACGGTTTCGGCGCGGACGTCACCCACTACTTCGATGAGCATGTGGAGGCCGACGCCGTCCACGAGCAGATCGCAGGCCGGGACCTCGCCGGCGGCCTCGTCGAAGCCGAACCGGAACTCCTCGCGGACGTCCTGTTTGGGGCCACTGCCGCCATGGCCCTCGACGGCCGGCTGTCCGCCCATCTGATGTCCTCATGGGAAGCCGGCGCATCATCGCTGCGGGCGGCCGTGCCGGCCGCAGCATGACTACGACGAAAGCGGTGCAGGCATGAAACCCGGACAGCATGGAACAGGATCGGACATGGACCAGGAATCCGCCGCGGGCTCCATCGTGGTCTGCCCGGACGGGCCCCTGATCGTCAGGGGTGATTTCGAGATCGTCACCCCATCCGGGGACGCGGTGCCCTGCGACCGCAGGACCGTTGCCTTGTGCCGCTGCGGCGCCTCGGCCATCAAGCCCTACTGCGACGGCACGCACAAGATGATCAAGTTCCGCACCGAGCCGCCCGCGAAGTAGTCCAACAAGCCATTTAGTCCAACAACCCGCCTGCAGCACGCCACGGCCTTGCCCGGACCGGCACGGGCGTACGGCTAGGCTGGAGGCAGTCCGTTTTCCGCCCGCAAGGAGTAATAGGAATGAACCTTTTCATCAAGCTGCTCGGAACCGGGGTGAGCCTCGGCGCAGGCCTGGCCGGCACCAAGCTGGTCAACACCATCTGGGAGAAGACCACCGGGCAGAAAGCCCCCACCGGCAAGAACGAGGATGTCCCCACCAGCCTGCGTTCGGCGTTGACCTTCGCGCTGATCTCGGCGTCCGTCAGCGCCATCATCCAGGTGCTGGCCAACCGCGGCACCCAGCGCGCCATCACCCGCTTCGCCAAGTCGCAGGACATCGTCTAGCTCCCGGCGTTACCCGCCGCCGTCGGGGCTGTCTTTCCGGGCAGCCTCGGCGGCGGCTTTTTGCACCACGGCCTCCAGCTCGTCGGCCGTGAGCAGCTCCCGGTGCAGGTGCTTGGTGCGGTACCCCGCGCGGCCCACCATGTGCGCGGACACCGGTACGGTGAGCAGCTGGAAGATCCAGGCAACCACCAGGACGGGCCATACCCACCACGTCCGCATCTGCAGTCCAATAGCCGCCAGCAGCAGGAACAGGCCCAGGACCTGCGGTTTGGTGGCCGCGTGCATGCGGCTCAGCAGGTCGGGGAAGCGGAGCAGGCCGATGGCGGCGCCCAGGGACATGAGCGCCCCCACCACCATGAATACTGCCGAGACGGCGTCGATCCAGCCGTCGGGACCGGACAAGTCAGGATTCATCGGGCTTCACCCTTCGGTCCGCCACAAAACGGGCCACGGTGACGGACCCGATGAAGCCGATGATGGAAATGGCCACCACCAGCATGAGGTTGTTCAGGTGCCGGTTCACGGCCATGTCGATGCACAGGGCTCCGGCCAGGATGGCCAGGAGGACGTCGGCCGCCAGCACCCGGTCCAGCAATGACGGGCCGCGGGCGATCCGCATGATGGCACCGGCCGCAGCAAGCGAGAAGATGACGGCTGTAACAGCCAGGACAACATGCATCACGTGGCGGCCTCCATTCGGACGGCTTCGAGTTCCTCCGGGCTGCCCATGATGCGGATCAGGCCGGCCTCGATGGACCGGACTTCGTTCCGCAGGCCCTCCACGTCCTGCTTGGAGGCGATGTTGAGCGCGTGCAGGTAGAGGGTGGATGTGGAGCGGTCCACCTCGACCACCAGGGACCCCGGGATCAGGGAGATCACGTGGCCGGTGGCGGTGACGATCAGGTCCTGGTGGCTGCGCAGCCTCACAGCAACGACGGCGTTGGTCACCTTGGGGCCGCGGACCGTGGCCAGGTACAGCACCTGGGCGCTCGCCACCACCACTTTGCCCACGAAGGCAAGCGCGAAGGGAACCGCGTAAAGGATGTTGAACCGGCCGCTGAGCTCCACCGGCGGAAGGTAGAACAACCGGGCCACGCCCACTGCCAGCAGGGCACCGAAGAGGAGGTTCCCGGGGCTGAAGTCCTGCCACAGGGCGCCCCAGACAATCACCAGCCAGACCAGGAGAGGCAGTTCCTGGCGCAGGGAGATGCGTTTGCGGCTCATCGCATACCTCCCACGGCAGGCGTGGCGGGAACCGGGACATCAGGGCCCAGGACTGACTGGATGTACGGGGTCCGGTCCAGCATGTCCCGCGCTGCCCGGTCCGAGAGCCCGAACAGCGGCCCGGCAAAGACGGTCAGGGCAACGCCCAGCGCCACCAGGCCCAATGTGGGGCCCACCATGGTGCGCGGCAGGAGGGTCACGGTGTTCAGTTTGGCGCCCGGTCCCGACACCCGGGCCGGGCTGGCAAGGAGCACCGGATCCGGATGCTCAGCGTCGGTGGGCCTGCGCCAGAACGCGCGGTTCCAGACCCTGGCAACGGCCAGCAGGGTCAGGAGGCTCGTCACCACCCCGCCGATCACCAGGGCGTAGGCCAGTGGCGTGCCCAGCTCAACGCCGGCCTGCATCAGGCCCACCTTGCCGAGGAACCCCGAGAAGGGCGGGATGCCAGCGAGGTTCATGGCCGGAACGAAGAACAGCATCGCCAGCATGGGCGACAGTTTGGCCAGGCCGGCCAGCCGGTCCACGGAGGAACTCCCGCCCCGCCGTTCGATCAGGCCGGTGACCAGGAAGAGGCTGGTCTGGATGGTGATGTGGTGGGCCACGTAGAAAACCGCTGCGGCCAGCCCGGCAACGGAGGACATGGCCAGGCCGAACACCATGTACCCGATGTGGCTGACCAGGGTGAACGACAGGAGCCGCTTGATGTCGCTTTGGGCCAGGGCACCAAGGATGCCCACCACCATGGTCAGCAGCGCCGCCACCATCAGGGGCGTGTTGAGGGTGTCCCCGGGGAACAGCAGGGTCTCGGTCCGGACCATCGCGTACACACCCACCTTGGTGAGCAGCCCGGCGAACACGGCGGTGACGGGGGCCGGCGCCGTGGGGTAGGAGTCGGGGAGCCAGAAGGACAGGGGGAAGACGGCGGCCTTGATGCCGAAGGCCACCAGCAGCATGACGTGCAGCAGGGTCCTGGTGCCCTGGTCCAGGTCCCCGAGCTTGATGGCCAGATCCGCCATGTTCACCGTTCCGGTGGCGCCGTAGACCATGGCTATGGAGATCAGGAACAGCACCGAGGACACCACGGACACCACCACGTAGGTGACGCCGGCGCGGATGCGCGGCCCGGTGCCGCCCAGCGTCATCAGGACGTAGCTTGCCGTGAGCAGGATCTCGAAGCCCACGTACAGGTTGAAAAGGTCCCCGGACAGGAACGCGTTGGACACCCCCGCCACCAGGATCAGGTAGGTGGGGTGGAAGATCGAGACCGGGGCGTCCTGGTCGCCGTCGGCCATGCCCTGCCCGGTGGCATACACCAGCACGGCCAGGCTCACGGCGGAGGACACCACCAGCATCAGGGACGAGAACTGGTCCACCACCATCACGATGCCCCACGGCGGCAGCCAGCCGCCGATGGCCACGGCAGCGGTCCCGCCGTTCCACGCCGATGCCAGCAGGAGGCATTCGAGCGCCAGCGTCAGCGAGAGCAGGGCGATGCTCACCGCGCGCTGGGCCCGGGTATGCCGGATCAGCAGGAAGGTCAGGGCAGCGCCCAGGATGGGAAGTACGACGGCGAGCGGGGCAAAGCTTGCGATGTTCACTTTCCGCCTCCTTCCGGGCCGGAGTCGACGTTGAGTGAGCCGGGCTTTTCCTCCGCGGCAGCGTGTTCGGCGGGCATCTCCCGGCCGCCGGCCACAAGCGTGGCCACCGGCTGGTCCGTTTGCAGATCTGCGTTGTTGTTGGACGCTGCATGGTTTGAGACGTCCCGGCCGTCCGATCCCAGCATGGTGAGCGGGAACTCGGAGGTTTCCGCCGGAACTTCGGCGTCGTCCTCCGCGTCGAAGCTGGGGGTCGCCGCCACGCGGCGGTCTTCCAGGTCGTCCTGGATGTCGTCCTGGCGCGCCAGCAGCCAGGTGCGGTAGATGATGCCGAGCATGAACGCCGTGACGGCGAAGGAGATGACGATCGAGGTCAGGATCAGGGCCTGCGGGAGCGGGTCGCTGTAGTCCTGTGCCGGGGTGTCCTTGGCGAACAGCGGCGCCAGTCCTGCATAGCCCCCGGTGGCCAGGATCAGCAGGTTGGTGGCGTTGGCCAGGAGCATCAGCCCCAGCAGCACCCGGGTGAGGCTGCGTTCCAGGATGAGGTAGATGCCGCAGGCATACAGGGCGCCCATGACGATCAGCAGGGTCAGGTTGACGCTCATGCGTGGCCCTTTGCGGTGGTCTCGGCGGGGACGGTGTCGGGCTCCAGCGGGGGTTCCAGGTCCCGTTCAGCCTCCAGTTCCGGCTGCCCGGGACGGTCGATGTCCGGCTCGTCCTGGTGTGGGGCGGCCGCCGACCGTTCCTCCATGTGCTCGTCAATTTCGGCCCCGAGGCTGCGCAGCACGTCAAGCACCAGCCCCACCACCACGATGTACACCCCGATATCGAAGATCGTGGAGGTGACGAATTTGATGTCCCCGAAGACGGGCAGCCACACCTGGATGATGGCGGACTGGAACACCTGGCCGCCCAGCAGCAGGGGCACCACGCCGGACACGGCGGCCAGGGCCAGGCCGGTGCCCAGCAGCGCGCCGGCGCTCAGTGGCGCCGCCTCCCGCAGTTCGAAGCGTCCGCCGGCCAGGTAGCGGATGGTCAGCGCCAGGCCGGCGGTGAGGCCGCCGGCGAAACCGCCGCCCGGCAGGTTGTGGCCGGCCAGCAGCAGGTAGAGCGAGAAGATGATCATCGAGTGGAAGAGCAGCCGGGTGACCACTTCGAAGATGATGGAGCGCCGTTCGGGGGCCAGGGTGCGGCCCGCGACGATCCAGGGATCCCGGGCTGCGGCTGCGAACCTGCGGCTGATGGCCAGTGCCGCGCCGTCGCGGGAACCGGGATCCACGCCGTGGGACCGTCCCACCGTGCCCTCGGCAACGGATGCGGACCGCTGCAGCCGGTCGCCGCGCCCGCGTACGAAGATCAGGCTGGCGACGCCGGTGGCGGCAAGCGCAAGGACGCTGATCTCGCCGAAGGTGTCCCAGGCGCGGATGTCCACCAGGGTCACGTTGACCACGTTCAGGCCGCCGCCGCCCTCGTAGGCAAGCTGCGGGAACTGCAGTGATACGGGCAGGGCGGTCCGGGCGCCCATGGCGAAAATGGCCGCGAACACCATGGTGGCGCCGAAACCCAAACCGATGATGACACGCACCACCCGGTATTTGCCGCCGGTGCGGTCCCGCAGTTCCGGCGGGAGGCTGCGCATGGCAAGGACGAACGCCACCAGGATGATGGTCTCCACCAGCATCTGGGTCAGCGCCAGGTCCGGAGCGCCCTGCAGGGCGAACACCAAGGCGATGCCGTACCCGGTCACGGAGACCATCAGCACAGCGAGGAAGCGTTTGTTCGCCTTAACGGCGGCCAGGGCGCCGATCACGATGCCCACCCCGGCCACAAGCTGCAGCGGGGAGTTGGGATCCACCAGGTAGACGTTCTGCGGCAGGGGGTTGCCACCCAGGAGGATGACCGTGAGCGGCAGGACGAACGCCACGCTGAGGATCACGGCAAGGTAGAAGTACAGTGAGCCGCGCTGGGTCCGGCCGGTGATCCAGACGGCCACGTCGTCCAGGGCGCCGATGGTCAGCTGGTAGGCACGGTCGCCGTCCACCCAGGCCGGGACCAGGGACTGGACGCGGGCCACCGCGTTGCGGCCAAGATACATGGCCGCGCCAAGCACGAAGGTGACGGCCGTCAGCCCAAGCGCCGGGGTCAGTCCGTGCCACAGCGCAAGGTGGCCCGCCTGCGCGGCCGGAGTGCCGGCGTCGGGCGCTGTGGAAGCGAACAGCGCCGCGTACGGCTGGATCCAGGCGTCCACCGGCACGGGCCAGAGCCCGTACACGATGGTCAGGACGCTGAGGACGGCGGGGGCGGCGAGGAAGGAGGGCCGGATGGCTTTGAAGGGGATGGGGTCCACGCCGGGTTTGACCGCGAAGGCACCCCACATGAAGCGGGCGCTGTAGGCGAACGTGAGGATTGACCCCACCACCAGCCCAGCCAGGACCACCGTGCCCCACGGTCCGGAGTGCGGGTCCGCGGCGTGGTGCACGAACGCCTCCAGCACGGATTCCTTGGCGACGAAGCCGGCCAGCAGCGGAACGCCCGCCATGGACGCGGCACCGATGCCGGCCACGATGCCCAGCGCACGGGAGGAACGGAAGACCCCTGACAGCTTGCGCACGTCGCGGGTTCCGGACTGGTGATCGATGATGCCCACCACCAGGAAGAGCGTGGCCTTGAAGAGGCCGTGGGCCAGCAGCATGGCAAGGCCCGCCAGCGCGGCGTCGGGCGTTCCCAGGCCCACCGCCATGGTGAGGAAGCCCAGCTGGCTGACGGTGCCGTACGCGAGGATCAGCTTGATGTCGGTCTGCCGCAGTGCCCGGTAGCCGCCCACCAGCATGGTGGCCAGGCCCAGGCCCAGGACCACGGGCTGCCAGTAGGCCGTCGCGGAGAATCCCGGAGCGAGGCGCGCCACCAGGTAGATGCCGGCCTTCACCATGGCGGCGGCATGCAGGTAGGCGCTGACGGGGGTGGGCGCGGCCATGGCGCCGGGGAGCCATAAGTGGAACGGGACCAGCGCGGACTTGGTGATGGCACCCACCAGGATGAGCACGACGGCGGCACCCACCACGGCGCCGGACGGTCCGGACGCCAGTGTGGAAGCCTGCTCCAGGATGCTGGAGATACGGTACGTGCCCGCGGTGTAGCCCAGCATGATCAGGCCCACCAGCATGGCCAGGCCGCCGGCAGTGGTGACCATCAGCGCCTGGAGGGCGGACCGGCGGGCGGCAAGCCTGGTCCGGGCGAAGCCGATCAGCAGGTAGGACAGGATGGTGGTCAGTTCCCAGAAGATGAACAGCAGCAGCAGGTCATCGGCGGTGACCAGCCCGAACATGGCACCGGCGAAGGCCAGCAGCTGGGCGCCGAACGGGCCGAGGTCCTGGTCTTTCCGTTTGAAGTACCGGGCGCAATAAACCAGCACCAGGGCGCCGACGCCAAGCACCAGCAGTGACATCACCCAAGCCAGTGCGTCCATGCGGAAGGCGAATTCCAGGTGGAGGCTGGGGATCCAGTCCAAGGCCTCGGTGACGGCTCCTGACCCTGACCCTGAGTAGACGGGACCGTGCTGGAACACCAGCCAGCCGAAGGAAGCAGCCGGAACGGCAGCCAGCGCGTAAAAGGCGTTGCGGCCCCAGAGCCTGAAGAGGAAGGGCGCGAGGACAGCCACCGAAAAGTGCACGGCAAGGACTGTGATCACTGTATTCTCCGCAACGTCAGGAATTCGATTGTCAAAAGTTGGAGCAGGCGGCAAAAAGTAAGGTCCGGGAGGGCTCAGTTTATCAAGGCCCGTCGGGTGTCTTCCCCCGTCAGCGGCGCCGCCGCCGGCGGAACCCCGCCGTCAAAGGCCCGTGGTCCCAAGGGTGTTCGCCACCGGCGGATACGATGCATCGTATGAACAGCGCCAGCGCTCCGGGAGCAATGCAGCCTGCCTCGGAACTCGAAGCCGGAACCCGGAACTCCAGCAAGGGCCGCGTACTGGCCTGGGCTTCCTGGGACTGGGGCTCGGCGGCCTTCAACGCAGTGATGACCACCTTTGTCTTCACCGTCTACCTGACGTCCAACGCTTTCGGCAGCGAGGACAGTGCCTCTGCGGTCCTGGGCGCCGCACTTGCCGTTGCCGGGTTCGCCATCGCCCTGCTGGCGCCCGTCACGGGCCAGCGTTCGGACGCGGGGGGCCGGCGGAAGCTGTGGCTGGGAGTCAACTCGGCCGCCGTCGCCATCCTGACGGCCCTGTGCTTCTTCGTATTCCCCCGCCCGGAATTCCTGCTCCTCGGGGTATCGCTGATCGCCCTGGGCAACGTGTTCTTTGAATTTGCCGGCGTGAACTACAACGCCATGCTGGCCCAGGTCTCCACGCCGCAAAACATCGGAAAGGTCAGCGGCCTGGGTTGGGCAGCCGGCTACCTTGGCGGCATCGTGGCACTCCTGATCGTCCTGCAGCTGTTCGTCCAGCCGGCCTTTGACTGGTTCGGCGCGTCCACCCGGGACAGCCTCAACATCAGGCTCGTTGCCGTCTTCTCCGCCCTGTGGTTCTTCGTCTTCGCCCTCCCCGTCCTGTTTGCCGTCCCCGAACTGCCCCGGTCCGCCCAGGCGGGCCGCCTGGGCTTTTTTGCCAGCTACGGACTGCTGTTCCGGCGCATCAAGGCCATCTATGCCACCAGCCCGCACACCATCTACTTCCTGCTGGCCAGTGCCGTGTTCCGTGACGGACTGGCCGCCGTCTTCACGTTTGGCGGCATCATCGCCGCCGGCACCTTCGGCTTTGCCCTGTCCCAGGTGATTTTCTTCGCCATTTTCGGAAACGTGGTGGCTGCTGTCGGGGCGGTCATTGGCGGATTCCTGGACGACAAGGTGGGCCCCAAAGCTGTCATCACCGGGTCCCTGGCGGGCCTCCTGGTCGCCGGGTCGGCGATCCTGGCCCTGGGCAACGGGGACTATGTCTTCTTCGGCATGCAGTGGGCCGGGACCACCACGTTCTGGGTATTCGGGCTCTTCCTCTGCCTGTTCGTCGGGCCTGCCCAGTCCTCCTCCCGCGCATACCTGGCCCGGCTCGCGCCGCACGGCGAATCCGGGGAGCTGTTCGGCCTTTACGCCACCACCGGACGGGCCGTCAGCTTCCTGGCGCCGGCGCTGTTCACCCTCTGCATCACCGTGGCCACCCCCCTGGTGCCGGCCGGGCAGGCACAGCGGTGGGGGATCCTGGGCATCATGGTGGTCCTCCTGGCAGGGCTCGTGGTGCTGCTGCCGGTGAAGTCGCCGGCCAAGGCACCCATCGCCGTGGTCCCCGCCGCCTGAAAACACCTTCCGGGCCACGTTCCAGGCCCCGGCCAAGTGTTGCCAGGCAGACTAGGCTTGACCTATGAACGTGGACGAAACCAACCTTCCCGGCCTGGGCCGCCGGAAGGATTTCATGACCGCCTCCGGACGCCGCATCGGTGTCGTGGAGCGGCGGGAAGGCCAGACGGAACTCATCGTTTCCACCTGGGACGACCCCGACACCTGCCAGGCTTCCATTCCGCTCACCAGCGACGAAGCCGCCACCCTGGGCAACCTCCTCGGCGGCACGCACCTGGCAATGAAGCTCGCGGAAGAGCACAAGGACGTTCCCGGGATTGTCACCCGGCAGTTCTCCATCGCCGCGGACTCCCCGTTCCAGAACCAGCCCATGGGCAAGGCCTGCATCCGCACCCGCTGCGGCGTGTCGATCGTGGCCATCATGCGCGAGGGCGAGGTGCTGCCGTCGCCCGGCCCCGACGTCGTGCTGCACCCCGGCGACCTGCTGGTGGCTGTGGGTACCCAGGAAGGCCTCGACTCAGCGGCCGATATCCTGCGCCACGGCTAAGCCCTATGGACCCGTTGGCCCTGACCCTCATTGAACTGGGGGCCGTTGTGTTCTGCCTGGGGCTGCTGGCCAGGCTGGCCGGACGGATCGGAATGTCGCCCATCCCGCTCTACCTGCTGGGCGGATTGGCTTTTGGTGCGGGCGGCATCGTCAAGCTGGAAGGCATGCACGAGTTCGCACATCTCTCCGGCGAGATCGGCGTCATCCTGCTGCTGCTTATGCTCGGACTGGAATATACGGCGTCTGAGCTCTTCACCGGCCTGCGGCGCTCGTGGCAGGCCGGCGTCCTGGACCTGGTCCTTAACTTCCTGCCCGGCGCGGGACTGGCCCTGCTCCTGGGCTGGGGCGGCGTGGGTGCCATGGTCATGGGCGGCGTCACGTACATATCCTCGTCCGGCATCGCCGCCAAGGTCATCACCGACCTCGGCCGGCTGGGAAACCGGGAGACACCAGTGGTGCTGTCCATCCTGGTGTTCGAGGACCTGGCCATGGCCGTCTACCTGCCCATCCTCACGGCAACGCTCGCGGGAGTAAGTTTCCTGGGCGGGCTCACCGCGGTGGGCATCGCCCTGGCGGTGGTCACCATGGTCCTCATGGTGGCGCTGCGGCACGGGCACCATGTTTCCAAGGCGGTGCACAGCGAGAATTCCGAGGTCTTCCTGCTCAACGTCCTGGGGGCCGCCCTGCTGGTGGCGGGGGCGGCATCGGCAATGCAGGTCTCCGCCGCCGTGGGGGCCTTCATGCTGGGCATCGCGATCTCGGGTTCCACGGCCCACAACGCCACCCGGATCCTTGAACCCCTGCGCGACCTGTTTGCCGCCATCTTCTTTGTGGCGTTCGGACTCAACACGGACCCGTCATCCATTCCCCCGGTCCTTGGCTGGGCCCTGGTCCTTGCTGCGGCCACCACCGCCACCAAGATGGCCACCGGGATTTGGGCCGCCAAACGCGCCGGCATCGCCAGGCCCGGCCGGTTCCGCGCCGGCGCCGCGCTCGTGGCCCGCGGCGAATTCTCCATCGTGATCGCCGGCCTGGCCGTTGCATCGGGAGTGGTCCCGCGCGAGCTGGCGGCGCTGGCTACGGCCTACGTGCTGCTGATGGCGGTGCTGGGCCCGCTGGCCGCACGTTACGTGGAACCGCTGGCCAGGCCGTTTATCCGGAGGCCGGCCGTCGCCCCGCAGCTCTAGGCGCTGGAGGCGCGCCGGCGGCCGTGCCGGTTCTGCCGGACACTGCCGCAGCTGAACGCTGGTGCGGCTAAATGCTGGTGCGGTGGAAGTTGAGGTGGCTGCGGCTTGCGGTCGGGCCGCGCTGGCCCTGGTACCGGTTGCCGTATTCGCCCTGGCCGTAGGGGTATTCCGCGGCCGAGCTGAGCCGGAAGAAGCACAGCTGCCCGATCTTCATCCCCGGCCACAGCTTGATGGGCAGCGTGGCCATGTTGGACAGCTCCAGGGTGACGTGGCCGGAAAATCCGGGGTCGATGAAACCTGCGGTGGAGTGCGTGAGCAGGCCCAGGCGGCCCAGGGATGATTTGCCTTCCAGGCGGGCCGCGATGTCGTCGGGCAGCGTCACGGTTTCATAGGTGGAACCCAGGACGAACTCCCCCGGGTGCAGGATAAAGGCCTCGTCCTGCTCCACTTCCACCAACCTCGTCAGCTCAGGCTGCTCCTGCGCGGGATCGATGTGCGCGTACTTGTGGTTATCGAACAGGCGGAAGAACTTGTCGATCCGGACATCCACGGACGACGGCTGGACCATCGCAGGATCGAACGGTTCCAGCACGATCCGCTGGGAATCAATTTCGGCACGAATGTCGCGGTCAGAGATCAGCACCGTCCCAAATTACCGTATCGGTTATCCACAGCCGCACTTTCCCGTTGTTGCTGTGGCCTCGTGGGGCTAATGTTGCGAATGAAAGCCGCCGGAATGGTCTCCCGGATGGCGTAACAGGGCTGGGGATGTTTGTGAATAAATTGGTGGCACCCTCTTTTATTGGCGTGCTCTGTGCGTGGGCACTGGTCTCGTCGTCGGCAGCAGCGCCTCCCGCGCCGCTGCCGTTCAGCCAGGCGGATTCGGCTGGCATCTCGCTGGCGGCTCCCGTGGTTCGGGGCGGAACATCCGTCGATGGTGACGGTTCCGCAGGACGCCTCACCCCTGCCGTGGACCCGGACATCCGGGTGGCCTCGCCCCTGCCGGCGGCCACAGCCACGCCAACTGCAGCGTCCGCGCCCGTGACAGCCGCTCCTGCAACTACTGCGCTTGTGCCCTCCACGGAAACGTCACCGGTGGCATCACCAACTGCCGTTCCGGCGGAGCCCGCACCCCAGACGGTGTCCGTCCCTCCGTTGTGGGCGCCGGACCAGGAACTGGCTTCGCCGCCGGCCACCCGGCTGGCCACCCCTGAGTCCGGCACCGCGCTTCCCTCCACGGAGGCACTGGTCCCGGACTCGAATGCTGCAGCCATCCTCACCGTGTTCACCAGGATCAACGAATACCGGGTGGCCAACGGCCTGAACAAGGTCAAGTACCACCCCACGGTGGCCGGCATGTCGCAGGAATGGTCGGACAGCATCGCCGGCCGTGACGTGATCGAGCACCGGGCAAGTTTCTGGACCGATCCCCGCGCCCTCAGCCCCAACAACGGCGCCGGCGAGGTGATCGCCATCCGTACCGACCGAGACGCCGCCCAGCTGGTGGAATGGTGGAAGGGATCGCCGGGCCACAACGCCATGCTCCTCGATCCACGGTTCAACGTGATGGGTGCCGGCATTTCCTACACCAACTCCACCTACCAGATCTGGGGCGTGGTGAACTTCTTCGGCTACACCACGCTGCCGGCGGGGACCCTGGATTCCCCGGGCGGCCCGGGATCAGGGGACGCTTTCCCGCCGCCGGCGCCTAGCCTGTGCGATGCACCCGCCAAGCACATGCCGCCCACGCTTAATCTCGCCGCCGCCGCGATCACAGGCCCGGCCGACATCGTGTCCGTCGACTCCGCAGGGCAGCTGCTGGACAGGGCATCCACCGGACCCCGCACCTATGCTCCGGCCAGGGTGATCGGCTCAGGGTTCAGCGGAGCGAAGGAAGTCTTTGTCACGGACTGGGACCGTGACGGCACATATGACGTCCTCACCCAGTGGACCGGCGGCGACCTCACACTGCACCGGGGCATCGCCGGGGGTGGGTTCCAGGCCGCCATCACTCTCGGTAAGGGCGGCTGGAACACGCTGACCCTGGCCGTGGGCGGCTGGTGCGCCAACAACCGGATGCCCCAGATCCTGGCCCTGGACGGGGCCGGGAACCTGTTCCTCTACGCCAACAAGGGCACCGGCGACATCGCGGAGCGGGCCACCGTTGCCACCGGTGTTTACGCTTCCCGGCTTTCGATGGTGGACTACGACGCCGATGGCTTCCAGGACGTGCTGGCGCTGAAAGCGGACGGCAGCGTGCAGCTCTACCGCGGGTGGGGCACCACCGCACTCCGTGCAGAGACGCGGCCCACCGTGGCCACCGGCTGGACGGACGTTACGGGAATCCGGGCGCTGCGCAACGTCACCGGGCTGAACTCCACGGGCGTGGCGCTCCGCCGCGCCAATGACACCGTGCAGTACTGGGACCTGACCGCGGGAAGCCTTGCCTCGCCGTCGAACCTTGCCGGACCCTGGACCGGGCAGCGGCTGGCCCAGTAGGCCGGGACTGCCTGCATGGGCTCAGATGGCCGGTTGGAGCTCCAGCACGTGCTTCAGCCGGTCCAGTTGGGCCACATCCGCGCTGACACGGCGCTGCAGCATACCGTCCAGGAAGCCGAACCTGCTGAAGAAACCGAAGCGCCCCTCGCGTTTGGCTTCCATGGCGAACCGGACGCGGGTTCCCGCGTCTTCGGTGCTCAGGTAATAGCCGCCCCAGCGGGTTGCCGGCCCGGACACAACGTGGAACTGGATTTCTGCGCCGGGGCGCACGTTGGTGATTTCCAGGTCCGCGGGAATGCTCAGGCCCGAACGGCCCGCCACCATTTTCCGGTAGACAGCCCCCGCGGCCTCGGCCGGCCCCTGCACGAGCTTCACGCTGCGGACATCGTTGCGCCAGGAGGGAAGATTGGTGGCGTCGAGGAGGTATTGGTAGACGGCCATGGCGTCGCGTTCTATGAGGACCTCGTACTCTGCGATTGCCATGAAGATAGTTCCTGTGGTTGACGTGGGCTGCCGCAATAGCTGCCTCCCCCAACGCGGCCGCTACCCGGATCAGGTTAGCCAGCGCCCGGCGCCCAGACCCAGCCGACAGCGCCGACGTTATTGAAGAGTTACTGGATGACGTCCCGCGTTCAGGACACGGAACCCGCGCAGCTTCGGGGTTGGCGGGGAGCCCGCAGATCTGCGCTAAGCTAAGTTCTGCCCCGCGCGAGTGGCGGCATGCGGCTGTAGCTCAATGGTAGAGCGCTAGCTTCCCAAGCTTGATACGCGGGTTCGATTCCCGTCAGCCGCTCTGTTTTCCCTCTTCCCACAGCTTTGCAACCCCCGGCGCGTATTAGGTACAGGGGTGTAGGGTCGGTAGTCAGGAACCTTTTCGGTTCCGCTACAGGAGCAATCATGGCTGACAAGTCCCCGCGTCAAACGGCATCAAAAAAGTCCGGCAAGTCCCTCAAGGAAAAGCGCGCAGACAAGAAGGCCGCCGCTGCGCCGGCCAGCTCCCTGGACATCACATCCAGCAAGGCCGCTAAGAAGAAGTGACAGGCCAACAGGCCCAGCTGAGCCTGGGCGTCCTGGCCACTACGCGGAAACCGGACGAGCGCCGGGTTCCCATCCATCCCCTGCATTTTGAGCGGATCGACCCCGAACTCCGCGGACGCATCATCCTGGAACAGGGCTACGGCGAGCACTTCGGTGTTCCGGACAGCCACCTCTCCACCTTGGTGGGAAGAATGGCGGACAGGGAAGAACTGCTGGCCGCGGCCGACGTCGTGCTCCTGCCCAAACCCCAGCCGGAAGACCTTGCCGACATGCGCGATGGGCAGGTCCTCTGGGGGTGGCCGCACTGCGTCCAGGACCGTGCCATCACCCAACTCGCCATTGACAAGAAGCTCACCCTCATCGCCTTTGAGGCGATGAACCACTGGGCCAGCGACGGCGGGTTCGGCCTGCACGTGTTCCACAAGAACAACGAACTTGCCGGCTACTGTTCGGTCCTGCACGCGCTGGCCCTGACCGGTTCCACCGGGGACTACGGGCGCCGCCTCAGTGCCGTGGTGATCGGTTTCGGCGCCACCGCCCGCGGGGCTGTGACGGCACTGAACGCGCACGGCGTCCACGACGTCCAGGTGCTCACCAACCGCGGTGTGGCTGCGGTGGGTGCCCCTATCCATTCGGTGAACATCGTGCAGTTTGACCACGACGCCGAGGCCCCCTTCCTGAGCCAGGTCATCACCGAGCGGGGCCGGGTTCCGCTGGCCCCGTTCCTCGCCGAAAGCGACATCGTGGTCAACTGCACGCTGCAGGACCCCAACAACCCGCTGACGTACCTGCGGGCAGAGGACCTGGCGGGATTCCGCCCGGGCAGCCTCATCATCGATGTCTCCTGTGATGAGGGCATGGGATTCAGCTGGGCCCGCTCCACCACGTTTGCCGATCCGATGTTTACGGTCGGGGACCACATCAACTACTACGCGGTGGACCACAGCCCCTCCTACCTCTGGAACTCCTCCAGCTGGGAGATCAGCCAGGCCCTGCAGCCGTTCCTCGAAACCGTGATGGCCGGTCCTGACGCCTGGGAAGGCAATGACACCATCGCGCGGGCCATCGAGATCCGTGACGGGGTCATCCGCAATGAAGCCGTGCTCCAGTTCCAGGAGCGCTCCCCGGAGTATCCGCACCAGGTTCTTCACATGGCGGACCGGCTGGCGCAGTCCTAGGCACCTGCGTGGCGGCTGACGATCCTCACCGGGTGGCCGCCTTTCAGGTCCATCCGGAGCTTCAATCCACCCTTGCGCGCCAGGACCACCGCCACCGTCATGGCCGCCAGCGCGGGAACACCGCCGGATACCAGCAGGGCAACGTGGGGATCGGCATGTTCGGCGATCCAGCCCAGCATGGGGCCGCCCAGCGCCTGGCCCCCGATCAGCACCATGATGTACAGGCTCATCACGCGGCCGCGGATGGCCATGTTGGAACTGACCTGCACCAGCTGGTTTGAGCCGGTAAGGAACATCAGGCACCAGAACCCGGACAGGACCATCACGGCCCCGAACCACACCATGGACGGGGCGAGGGTTGCGAGGCAGAGCATCAGGCCATACATCCCCGCGCAGAACACCACGGACCGCAGGCGGAGCTGCCGACGGCGGGTGGACGCCACGGCGCCGGACAGGGCACCCAGTGCCACCAGGGCGTTGAGGAGTCCGTACCCGCCGGCGCCCACCTGGAAGATGTGGTCCGCGTAGGCGGCAAGCAGCACCGGCAGGCTCATAGCGAAGACCGAGATGAACCCTGCCATGAGCCATGGCCAGTAGATGGTGGGCTTGCTCAGGGCGTAGCGCAGCCCTTCCCGGAGCATGCCCTTGCTCTTGGGCGTCGGGGCGCTGACGTACAGCTGGTCCTTGCGCAGGAGCAGGAGCATGGTCACCGTTGAGCAGCAGGCCAGGGCGTTCGCCGCGAACGCCCAGCCCGCCCCTACTGCCGTCAGGAGCAGGCCCGCGATCGCAGGGCCGATCAGCCCGCCCAGCTGGAAGGTGGTGGAGTTGACGCTGATGGCGTTCCGCAGATACTTGGGGCCGACGAGTTCATTGACGAACACCTGCCGTGCGGGCTGGTCAAGGACGGTCACCAGGCCCAGGACGCAGGCGATGACATAGACATGCCAGACCATGATGACGCCGGTGAGGGCCAGCAGGGCCAGTGATGCAGCCAGGATGGCGGCCACAGCCTGGCACAGGATGAGGATTTTCCGCTTGGCGAACCGGTCGGCGATCATGCCGCCCCACGGGCCAAGCAGCAGGGAGGGCATGAACTGCAGGGCCACCGTGAATCCGACGGCCGTCACCGATCCCGAGAGCTGCAGCACCAGCCAGTCCTGGGCGATGCGCTGCATCCAGATGGCAATGACGGCGATGAAGTGGCCCACGGCGAAGATCCGGAAGTTGGGCACTTTCAACGAGATGAAGGTGTGCTTCCAGGGGAGCTTTTCGGCGACGACGGCGAGCGGCTGGGTCTGGTTGTCCGGCGGCGGTGTGCCCGCGGCGTCGATGACTGGTTGGGAGACGGAGGCCGACGAAGGCGGTGGGGGTGCCACAGGAGTGTCCTCAAATTGCGGGCGGTCTGGGATGTCTTTAACGCTAGGCTGGCGGAGCAGATTATGGAGGCGTATGGTCCCTATAACTCGTATTGCGAAACGCAATAACCCATCCAGAGTGGAAGGCCCGGGAACCCACAATGTTTGAACCAGCCCAGCTGCGTTCCTTCCTCGCGGTGGCGGACACCCTGAGTTTCACCAAGGCCGCCGAGCGCCTGGGCCTGGCCCAGCCCACCATCAGCCAGCACATCCGAAAACTTGAAGCGGCCGCCAAACGCAGCCTGATTGCCCGGGATACCCGGGACGTCAGGCTCACGGACAACGGCGACGCCATGGCGGGTTTTGCCCGCAACATCCTGTCCGCGCACGACGCCGCCGCGCGCTACTTCTCCGGCTCGGCAATGCGCGGCCGCCTGAGGTTCGGCACCGCGGACGACCTCGCCATCACCGGGCTGCCCCGGATCCTGCGTGAATTCCGGCAGATCTACCCGCAGATCAACCTGGAACTGACCGTTGGGCAAAGCGACCAGCTGTACCGGAAGCTCAACGCCGGACAGCTGGACCTGGTGTTCGTGAAATGGGTTGCCGGCGCAAAGGACGGCACCGTGGTCCAGCACGATTCCTTCTCCTGGGTGGGGCTGGAGCAGACGGTGCTGGAGCCTGGGACGCCCGTGCCCTTGATCGCCTACCCTTCCCCGAGCCTCAGCCGAAAGCTGGCCATCGATGCGCTGGAAGCCCATGGCAGGACCTGGCGGATTACCTGCACCACCCGCCAGATCAGCGGCGTGCTTGCGGCAGTCCGGGCCGGCATCGGCGTGGCCGTGATGCCGACGTCGCTGGTGCCTGAGGACCTGAAAATCATCACGCGCCGGTTCGATCTTCCCGCCGTGGGGGATGTGGATTTCACGCTGATCCGCAACCCGTTGGCCAACGCCGAGGTGATCGACGCCCTCACCCAATCGATCGTCGGAAGGACCATTAACCGCCAAACTTAACTCCCTATCGGCACAAATTCCTGCATTTAGGGGAGTTAGGGGGCCCGTGTCCATTGATAGGGGAGGTGCCATCCCCTATGCTCAATTACCAAGGTCAAGCAGCAGGCCGGTTCACTAAAACAAGCGCGCATCCGCATGCCGGAAAGCCGCGCTTGGGACAGGCAGCCAATGACGACAGCCAGGAACATCCATCTCGGTTCAGCGCACGCGCGCCCGTACAACACCGCACGGCCGTCCACCCGCCAGAACACCCTCGGAACCGGACACGCCTCCGTGGACTCCGGCTACGTGGGAAAACCCACCTGCGACAAATGCCGTACCGACGAGTTCGTCTACCTCGAATCGTATATTCCGCCCACCTACCGGCGTGACGGAACCGTGGCCACTCTTGGCGAAGTGGCGTACACCTGCACCCGCTGCGAGGAATTCTCGGCCCACAGCGTCCCGGCCACCTGGACACCACCGGGCTGGTATCTGGGCTAGCGAGACCGGCTAAGCACACTGCTCTAAAGAGGCAAGGCCCTAAAGAGAAAAGGCCCTTATGAGAAAAGGCCGGGCAGCCACCGTTCGGTGGCTGCCCGGCCATTCCTTGCGCCTGGCTCCGGCGCGCGGGTTTTAAGGGATCAGAGCCTCAATGGCTCAGATCAGCGCGTCCGACAGGTGGTTCGGGGTGCCGAACCGGTGTGCCGTGATGCTGACGGCCTGCTCGTGCAGGAACGGAAGCAGTTCCACGCGCCCGGCCTCTGTGACGGCGTGGGCATAGATGGCCACGTCCGGCCGGCCGCCGGTCGCATCGGCGAGCGCGGAAGCGTCGCCGCCGATCAGGCGGATGCGCGCACCGGACAGTTTGCCCGCGGAGGCGAGGCCCGCCGCCGAAGCCAGCCAGCCGGCGTCGGACTCCACCACTACGTCGATATCAAGGGCGGTGAGCACGGAGCGCAGCTGGGCGGGAAGTTCGACGGCGGTGGACACGGTGACTGCCGAACCCGCCAGCACGCCGGCCGCCACAGTCCGGACGAGGTGCGCCAGCGGCGCGCCTTCGGAGAGCCGGATGGTGACCGGCAGGCTCCGGTAGCGGAAGATGTTGCGCTCGGCGCTGAGTCCGGAGACGTCCTTGGCGGTGCCGAACTCATCGGCCCACGCTTCGGCGTCGGAGGCCAGTGCGCGCTGGACGGATTCGAGCTCGGCGGGCTGCAGGGCGGGGCCGGCGGCGTTGACGATGCGCCGCACGCCGGGGTGGGTGACAGCGGCATTCGCCGAGGCCGTGCCCGGCGCCCAATCGCCGAGCCCGGCCAGGTAGTTGGGGCCGCCGGCCTTGGTTCCGGCGCCGACGGCGGACTTCTTCCAGCCGCCGAACGGCTGGCGCTGCACGATGGCGCCGGTGATGCCGCGGTTCACATAGAGGTTGCCGGCCTGGATGGTGTCCAGCCAGATGCCCAGCTCCTCGGAGTTCAGCGAGTGCAGGCCTGCGGTGAGGCCGTACTCGATCTGGTTCTGGATGGCGATGGCCTCTTCCAGCGTGTCAGCGGTCATCACACCCAGGACCGGGCCGAAGAACTCGGTCAGGTGGAAGTAGGAGCCGCGCTTGACGCCGTACCGCACGCCGGGGCTCCACAGCCGCCCGGTGTCATCCAGCTTCTGCGGTTCCACGGCCCAGTTCTCGCCGTCGCCCAGGGTTGTCAGGGCGTTGAGGAGTTTGCCGTTGGCGGGCTCGATGATGGGGCCCATCTGGCTGGTGGGGTCCTGCGGGTAGCCCACCTTCAGGGACGTCACGGCGTCAATCAGCTGGTTGTGGAAGCGCTTGGACTTGGCAACCGAGCCCACAAGGATCACCAGCGAGGCCGCGGAGCACTTCTGGCCGGCATGGCCGAACGCGGAGTAGGCCACGTCCTTGGCCGCCAGGTCCAGGTCTGCGCTGGGCGTGACGATGATGGCGTTCTTGCCGCTCGTTTCAGCAAGCAGCGGCAGGTCCTTGCGGAAGGAACGGAACAGCTCGGCGGTTTCGTAGCCGCCGGTGAGGATCACGCGGTCCACGGACGGGTGGCTGATCAGCTGCCGGCCCAGTTCCCGCTCCCCCAGCTGCACCATGGTCAGCACGCCCTTGGGCACGCCGGCTTCCCACAGGGCTTCGATCATCACGGCGCCGCTGCGTGCGGCCTGCTTGGCAGGCTTGATGACGACGGCGGAGCCGGCGGCGAGTGCCGCGAGGGTGGACCCTGCGGGGATGGCGACCGGGAAGTTCCAGGGCGGCGTGACAACGGTGAGCTTGGCTGGGACGAACGTGGCGCCGTCGACCGTGTCCAGCTTCCGCGCGGACTCGGCGTAGTAGTGGGCGAAGTCCACGGCTTCGCTGACTTCGGGGTCGCCCTGGTCGATCGTCTTGCCGGTCTCGCTGGCCATGACCTCCAGGAGGTCGGCCCGGCGGGCTTCCAGGATTTCCCCGGCGCGGTGCAGGATGTCCGCGCGCTCGTTGCCGGACAGGGCGCCCCAGTCCTTGCCCTTTTCCACGGCGTTGGCGATGGCCGTGTTGAGGGTTGCTTCGTCGTTGATGAACGCGGCCTTGACCGACGCGTTGCCCAGGGTGGAGGCCGGGACGCGTTCCAGGATGGCGCGGCCCCAGGTGCGGTTGGCCGGCAGCGCGGGATCGGTGTCCGGGGTGTTCCGGAAACCGGCGTGCGGCATGGGCTCCGGCGGGAGGTTGCGGTCCTGGCGCCGGTTGGGCAGCGGCACGCTGTTGTCCAGGGCGTCGAGCGAGGACAGAAAGCGCTGCTTTTCGCGCTCGAAGAGGCCTTCGTTCTCGCTGAGTTCGAAGACGGCGGACATGAAGTTTTCCTGGCTGGCGCCTTCTTCCAGGCGGCGGATCAGGTAGGCGATGGCGACGTCGAACTCGGAGGGGTGCACCACGGGGGTGTAGAGCAGCAGGGAGCCCACGTCCTTCTTGACCGCCTCTGCCTGGCCCTGCGCCATGCCCAGCAGCATCTCGAACTCGATGCCGGACTCCACGCCGCGCTGCTTGGCCAGGAGCCAGGCGAAGGCGATGTCGAACAGGTTGTGGCCGGCCACGCCGATCCGGATGTTCTGGATCCGGTCCGGGTGCAGCGCGTAGTTGATGACCCGCTTGTAGCTCGTGTCCGAGTCCTGCTTGGTGCCCCAGGTGGCCAGCGGCCAGTCATGCAGGGAGGCCTCCACCTGCTCCATGGGCAGGTTGGCACCCTTGACCACGCGGACCTTGATGCCCGCGCCGCCCTTGGCGCGGCGCTCGGCGGCCCAGTCCTGCAGGCGGATCATGGCGGAGAGTGCGTCCGGGAGGTAGGCCTGGAGCACGATGCCGGCTTCGAGGTCCTTGAACTCGGGCTTGTCCAGGATCCTGGTGAAGACCGCGATGGTCATGTCCAGGTCCTTGTACTCCTCCATGTCCAGGTTTATGAACTTGGCCTTCTTTCCCGGGCCGGCGAAGGAGTTTGCGCGCTGGAAGAGCGGGGTGAGCTTTTCGACGACGTGTTCCACGGCTTCATCGAACGCCCAGGCGGAGTGCGGGGCCACGGTGGAGGAGACCTTGATGGAAACGTAGTCGACGTCGGGACGGGCCAGCAGCGTGTGCGTGCCCTCGAGCCGGCGGGACGCCTCGTGCTCCCCCAGGACTGCCTCGCCGAGGAGGTTGACGTTGAGCTTGATGCCGTCCTTGCGGATCTTGGCGATGGCCGGGCCCAGCTTGGCGTCGGTGGCGTCAACGATCAGGTGGCCCACCATTTCACGGAGCACCCTGCGGGCGATGGGGATGACCACCTGCGGCATGACGGGGGCCATGGTGCCGCCGATGGCCACGGCACTGCGCATGTACCAGGGCAGGAAGGCCGGGACCTTGGGGGCGAGCTTGGCCAGGTTGCGGGCCGCCACGTTCAGGTCCTCGGGACGGACCACGCCATCCACGAAGCCCACAGTGAAGTCCAGGCCGTTGGGGTCCTTCAGCACGCCGGCCAGCTGCTCGGCGGAGGCGTCCACGGGGACCTTGGAGGCCTCGGTGAGCCAGCGGCGGACCAAGGCGACTGACTCATTGGCGAGGGCCTTTGCCTGGGGGACGTCGACGTCGACGGTCTGCGGTGCGGTACCGGCTGAAGTTGCTGGTTCCATTGCAACGTGGGTCATGATTTTTCCCGATCTTTCTTGCCGTGGGAGAAGGTCTTTCCACCAGTATGAGCTTCTGCTCACATAAGATAAAGCGATCTTTTCCAATCAATACAGGTTAGGAATACCGATGATTTGCCGCCCTGGTTCCGCCCCCGCACGCCGGCTCACCTTTGACGCCCGAAACCTCAACGCCCGCTCACTTCCGGCAACAAACAGCGAACCCCCGCTCACTGGGTGAGCGGGGGTTCGCTGCGGGACGCCCATAAGTGAGCGGGGGTTCCCGGAAAACCCGCCGGATGTGAGCGGGCGTCCCGGAGGAGGGTTAGGCGAGGGGGCGGTGCAGCTCCACGAGCTCCTCATGGCGCGGGCTGTTGGGGTTCATCAGCGAGTGCTTGCGGCCGTAGCCGAAGTAGATGGCCAGGCCGATGATCAGCCACACCACGAACCGCAGCCAGGTCTCCCAGTGCAGCTGCAGCATCAGGAAGGCCGAGGCAAGGACGCCGAAGGCCGGAACCAGGGGCATCAGCGGCAGGCGGAACGTGCGTGGGGCGTCGGGGCGCTTGTAGCGGAAGATGATCACGGACAGGCAGACGACGACGAACGCGGCCAGGATGCCGATGTTGGTCAGGTCAGCGACCGCCTTGATGGGGAACACGCCGGCAAGGAAAGCGGACGCGATGCCGCCGATCCAGGTGACGCGCTGCGGGGTGCCGTGGCGGTCGGTCTTGGAGAACCAGCCGGGGAGCAGGCCGTCGCGGCTCATGGAGAACCAGACGCGGGTAACGCCCAGGAGGAACGTCAGCATCACGGTGAGGATGGACAGCACGGCGAACACAGAGATGATGGTGGCGATGACCGGGAGCCCCACGGAGGTGAAGGCCGAGGCGAAGCCCGCCTTGGGGTCGATGTCCTTGTAGTTCTGCATGCCGGTGAGGACCAGGGTGGCGGCAACGTAAAGCAGCATGGCGATGATGAGCGAAAGCACGATGGCCTTGGGCATGTGCTTCTTGCCGTCCTTGGCTTCCTCTGCCGCGGTGCTCATGGCGTCGTATCCGAACACGGCGAAGAAGACTGTGGCGGAGCCTGCCACCACGGGACCGAAGCCGCTGGGCATGAACGGGTTGTAGTTGTTGGTGTCGATGTAGAAGATGCCCAGCCCGATGATGAAGAGGATCAGGATGACCTTGATGGCCACGGCCACGAGTTCGAACCGGCCGAACGCCTTGGTGCCGCGGGAGAGGATCCAGGTCACCAGCAGGCAGACCAGGATGGCGGGAATGTTGACGATGCCGCCCTTGCCCTCGTCTGCGGTGGAGGTCATCCAGGTGGGCAAATGGATGCCGATGCCGGCGAGGAAGGCGTCAAGGTAGCCGGAGATGCCGATGGCCACCACCGCCACAATGGCAATGTATTCCAGCAGCAGGTCCCAGCCGATGAACCAGCCGATCACCTCGCCGAGCGCTACGTAGCCATAGGTGTAGGCGGAGCCGGCGCGCGGGATCATGCCCGCGAACTCCGCGTAGGACAGGGCTGCGGCCGCTGAGGCCAGGCCTGCGATCAGGAAGGAAATCAGTACCGCGGGCCCCACCCCGGGTGTTCCTTCGCTGCCGGCGGCCACCAGTCCCGCGAGGGAAAAGATGCCGACGCCGATGATTCCGCCAACGCCGATGGCGGTGAGCTGCCACAGGCCAAGGGACTTGAACAGTCCGCTGTGCTTGTTTTCTTCTTCGATGTCATCAATTGGCTTGCGCCGCATGATCGATTGGCTCATATCTTTACTGCTCATCAGGAACTCCTGCTTGGGGTGCGACCCCGCCGCGGCACGCCAAGGAAACTGGCTGTGACGGGGGTAACTCGGTTTCAACAGTATGCGTGCGCGGTTGCGTTAGATAAAGTGACTACTTCTAACCTATATTCATTAGTTTCAGTTAGGAATCCATCATGCTTGACGTCCGCAGGCTTCGGCTGCTCCGCGAGTTAAGCATCCGGGGGACGCTGGCAGAGGTGGCTGAGGCACTGCAGTACAGCCCGTCGTCGGTATCCCAGCAGCTGGCCCTGCTGGAGAAGGAAGTGGGCGTGGAACTGCTCCGGAAGACCGGGCGGCGGGTGCAGCTCACACCCCAGGCGGAGGTGCTCGTGGCGCACACGGCGCAGCTGCTGGAAACCATGGAGCAGGCCGAAGCGGACCTGGCCGCGTCCCTGACCACAGTCACGGGGACGGTGCGGATCGCCGTGTTCCAGTCCGCGGCGCTGGCCCTGATGCCGGACACCCTCACCCGCATGGCCACCGCCTACCCCGAGGTCCGGATCGAGATGATCCAGCGCGAGCCCGAGACCGCGCTGCATGAGACATGGGCGCGGGACTTCGACCTGGTGATCGCCGAGCAATACCCCGGGCACGCCGCCCCGCGCTATCCGGAGCTGGACCGGGTAAAGCTGACCACCGACGCCATCCGGCTGGCGGTCCCCCCGGCGTCCGACGGCGGCCCGGCCATTCGCGGAATCGAGGACACGGCGCACCTCGCCTGGGTCATGGAACCGAGGGGTGCCGCATCGCGCCATTGGGCGGAACAGGCCTGCCGCAGCGCCGGCTTCGAGCCCGATGTCCGCTTTGAGACCGCAGACCTGCAGGCCCAGGCACGCCTGATCGAGTCCGGCAATGCCGTGGCCCTGATGCCGGACCTGGTGTGGACCGGCCGCGGCACCACGGCCCAGCTGCTGGAGCTTCCCGGCAAGCCGCACCGCACCATCTTCACCTCGGTCCGCCGCTCCAGCGCCCAGCGCCCGGCCATCCTGGCCGCCCGGGAGACCCTGGCTGCGGCCGCCGCCGCAGTGGCGAGGGACGACGCCGGGTGACCGGCCGCCGTCGTACGCACCCTTCCCTGCGCCGCCACACAGCACGTCGTTGCGCAGGTGCGCACCCTGCGCAGCGATCCCCGGCATCACTGCGCAGCAGCGTACGTGACTCTTGTGTTTCCTGCGTCACTGCGGGCAGAAGGCCGCAGGTCTAGACTGGAGCCGTTATGAATCGAACAATGTTCAAGTCCAAAATCCACCGGGCCACCGTCACGCACGCCGACCTGCACTACGTTGGGTCGGTCACCGTGGACCTTGACCTGCTCGAGGCCGCCGACATCCTCCCCGGCGAGCTGGTGTCCATTGTGGACGTCACCAACGGCGCGCGGCTTGAGACCTACACCATCGCCGGTGAGCGCGGCTCCGGCGTGATCGGCATCAATGGTGCAGCGGCGCACCTCATGCACGAGAACGACATTGTCATCCTCATCACCTACGCCCAGATGACCACCGAAGAGGCCAAGGCCTACGAGCCCCGCGTGGTCCATGTGGATGAAAACAACCGGATGATCCAGCTGGGCAACGATCCCGCAGAGGGCCTCACCCCCGGGATGATGCGCCCCCCTTTCGCGCTTAACAACGCCACCCTGTAACCGGAGCGTGCAACCCGGTCCTTTACTCCAGTGCGCCCAAAAGGCTGATCCTTGCTAGGGGTGCTGGCCGGGTTCTTCGTGGTCTGGTGCATCATCCTGGTGGGATGGTTCGTGGGCCGGCGGAGGATCCTGGGCGACAACGCCCGGCCCGTACTCAGCGGCCTCACCTTCTTCGTCGCCAGCCCGGCGCTGCTCTTCGAAACCCTCAGCAAGGCCCGGCTGCAGGAAGTATTCGCCGAACCGCTGCTGGTTACCGCGGCGGCGGCCATCACCACCGCCGGCATCTTCTTCGCCCTCGCCAGGTTCTGGCTGAAGCGGGCGCTCCCCGAATCGCTGATGTCCGCCATGTCAGCATCGCTGGCCAACTCGGCCAACCTGGGTATTCCCATCGCGGTATATGTCCTGGGCGATGCCAGCTACGTGGCCCCGCTGCTGATCTTCCAGCTGGCGTTCTTCACCCCGATGTTCCTGATGATCCTCGACTCGAGCACCAGCACGCACCGCACCACTGCCCTGGGCTTCCTCCTGATGATCCT